>NZ_JACKZS010000388.1 GCF_014222285.1 Nostoc sp. UCD121 | reverse complement strand
AAAAGTTAGCGTAGGTAGGAAGCCAAAGTGATTTTTAATGGGTAGAAAACTTTAGAATTCTCCAGTAACCAGCCACGGCGAAATCTAACGGCGTTTTCTTCGCCCTGAGCCGCAACAGTCACGTTATCCCACGAATCATCCACAATATAAGACCCAGACAGAAATTCACAATGCGCTTGACCTGCGTAAATAACGCTTTCAAGTTGTGCCTCTGACAACAAGCCTTGTGTGATAATGTTGCTAGGAAGATGCGGTTTATAAGTTGGTGCTGGTGGTGACACAAGTGCTAGGGCTGCACTTTCGCAAAGCAGCGAGGGATGAGGTAAAGCGTCCTTTATTCGGATTCGCTGTGGGCGATAGGTTTCGTATAGGGTATCTTTCAATCCCTCACTAGCCGTCCACTCGATAACCTCATATTCCAGCACTATTAGGTCGTCTGGAAGAGAGGAAACTGTTTCTGGTTGTACAACTGTAGTACGTTTTGGCAATTGAACAACAATTGCCTTCGCAGCAGCTTTGACTTTTTCTGAGCGTTCCCACGAAGACCTCTGTGGCAACTGCTCAATTAATGCCAGTATTTCAGGCAGATCCAAAGTTTCAGTAATACAAGGGATTTCGCTGGAGTCAGCCGGAACTTTGTCGATCACTGTAATCCGAGTGTCGATAGTTGTCCCATGTTTTGAGTAAACCTTGCCGTTAACCCCGACTGACATTAAAACTCGTGCTTCCGAGTGCCACCTAACGAAAGTCTCGCGCCAAGTGGGATTATTGGGAGAAAACCAGTTAGCAGTAATTGTTACCAGCCGTCCACCGTCAGCCAGTCTTTGCAATGCCGAGTTGATATGCCTTTTTGTTGCGTCGGGATTGCGACTGTTGATTTTGGGAGATGCGGAGAAAGGCGGATTCATCAGCACAACTGAGGGCTGAGTCTTGCCAGCTAAATAATCGTTGATTTGTTCGGCGTTGATCCCAAATAATGGCGTGCCAGGGAATAGCCGTCGCAGAATCTTCGATCTATCGGGTGCAAGCTCGTTGAGCATCAGACTTGCACCCCTAAGTTTAGCCATTTGTGCCAATAGACCAGTTCCGGCAGATGGCTCCAGCACCAAATCAGTAGCTTGTACAAATCCTGCTTTGGCTACCAGATAAGCAAGCGGCAAAGGTGTGGAGAATTGCTGAAGCTGTACTGACTCTTCACTGCGGCGAGTATGCGTCGGACAGAGGGCTACTAACTTCTGCAATTCCAATAATACTGTTAGCGGCGACTCTAATAAAAGTTTATAACCTTTTTGACGCAGATATAAAATTTGCGCCACTTCCACAGCTTCGTAAGCATCTTTCCACTGCCATGCACCAGACGCGGCAGTGCCTAGAAAGTAGCGATTCATCTGGGAAGAAACAGTTTTCGTAGAGAGAGGGCGATTATCTGTTAAAACTTTTGCAAGCTCTTGGGCAACATTAATAACTGACTGCCCATAATCGATTACTGTTTGCAAATCGAATAAAGAACCTTGAGTGAAAAGTTGCTGTACCATTGCATCACTCACAATATTATTTTTTCACTATTGCTATGGCGAAGCCTTTCTCTTATTAATAAATGAGGCAAGTAATTGCCTCATTTGAACTTTTGAACCTTCCAAGATTTATTCTTAGGTGATCAGCCGAGGCTTAAAAAGCGAATTAGCCAGCTTTACGCGGTCTACCTGGCTTGCGCTTGCCTAAAGAATTTACATCAGCCTTTTTAGTTTTCGGTGACTTGTTGGCAGAATTGTTAGCTTTATTGGAACGAGTAGTACGTTTTGGTTGTGGTGAAATTTCTTTAACTGGAGGCAGCAATCTCAATGTAGGGAATGAGAGAATAACTGCTTCGTTACTGGTACGATGAACAGCTTCATCCTCTAGTGTCCAAGGATCTGGCAACTTTTCAAAAGTCCGAGCTTGTGGTGTGATTACTTCTGATACTGATGGAATTGTAGAAGCGCCTATATTTTTATTTCTAACCGAAACCACATTACTAATGTAAGCAGCCGATACAAATAGTCCGTTAATGAACTGGAACATAACGAGAGTCACAAATGCCCAAAAAATGACTACGATTGCCAAGGTGAGTAGAGATTGCATATCCATGATTATTCCTCAACTAAGTAATTGTATTTTTCAATTGATTTACGCAAAGCGTTCTTAAGCCTTGTTCAAATGTGAAGCGAATTTGAACATCTCCTCTCTTCAAAAGAGGACTTCACTCTAAAATTAGCGTAGCGTTTCTCTAATTTAATTTAGCTAAATTTCTTTGTTTTTTTAAAGCTTGGTTATAAAATAAAGCAGATTTTAGTGTTTACCTATTTGAAGATTTCAAGTATTATAGTTATAAACTTGTTTCCCAAAGATAAACATTGGGGTTAAGATTTAATTTGCTAGCTAACCCTTGAAATAAAAATTTCTATTCAAACGAAAAATAAAAGTAGTCGTTACAATTAATTGAAAGTATGCCCAGCCCAACTACTGACTTAGTTCGCTCCTACCTCAAAGAAATCGGACGCTACCCTCTGCTAACTCCTGAGCAAGAAATTACAAATGCTAGGCTTGTGCAGCAGATGATAACGATTGAGCAGCAACAGCAAGCGATCGCACTTCAACTAAACCGAGAACCAACTGCAAGAGAATTAGCTATCTCGTTTGGGCAAAGCGAAGCTGAAGTAGAGTCAATCGTTCAACAAGGCCAAAAGGCTAAACAGAAAATGATGACAGCGAACCTGCGGCTAGTGGTTTCTATTGCTAAGAAATACCAGAACCACAATTTAGAATTCCTCGATTTAATTCAGGAAGGTACACTAGGTTTGCAAAAAGGGGTAGAGAAGTTCGACCCTAACAAAGGCTACAAACTATCAACCTATGCTTATTGGTGGATTCGTCAGGAAATCACACGTGCAATTGCAGAAAAATCTCGTACTATTCGATTGCCAACTCACCTAACGGAAAGACTTAATAAAATTAAAAAAGTACAGCGAGAAAGCTTTCAAAAGCTTGGTCGCTATGCTACTGTCACCGAAATTGCTGAAGAATTAAATTTAAAGCCTAACCAGGTTCGAGAATATCTCAGTGTCTCGAAGCAGCCAGTTTCTCTGGATTTGCGTGTGGGAGACAATCAAGACACCGAGCTATTGGATATCTTACCTGATGAGAGCATTTCCTCAGACGAACGGCTCACCAAGGAACTGTTGCACCTCGATTTAAATAATCTGCTGGCATCCCTGCCCCCTATACAACGCGAAATACTAATTCTACG
>NZ_JACKZS010000387.1 GCF_014222285.1 Nostoc sp. UCD121 | reverse complement strand
GGGCATGGGCAAGAGGATTTGGGGACAAGGAGAATTGGGGACAAGGGGAAAGACTTGTTTCAAGTTCTCACCTCTTGTCCCCTTGTCTCCCCTACCTCCCCTGCTCCCTACCCCCTGCTTCCCTTATCTCCCAAAGTGGGCTGTGTTAAAAATCTTTAGAATTTCAAAAATTTTGGCAGCATTTGCAGTAAGCTCATTTTGAATTGTAGTGTTATTTAGCAGGAACCTTTACTATGGCAGCTTCCTTTTTGCCTTCTATCTTAGTTCCCATCATTGGTTGGGTTTTGCCCTCTATAACCTTCGCGTTTCTATTTTTATACATTGAAAGAGACGATATTGGCTAATGTAGTCATGAGTTATTAGTCATTTAGTTATTGGTCATTAGTTGTTTGCAAATGACAAATGACAAATGACAAAGGACTATTGTCCAAAATTAATACCGCCTATCTCATAGAGACAGGCGGTTTTTTAACGTTGATTTCTCAACAAATGCTAGAAAATCCTAACTTATAGTGTTCGGTTCAAACTAACTAATGTTAAATCGAAGAACCGAGTCCGGCGTAGGCACCATAAAAGAAAATGCCCAAGACTGTAATTATACCTAAACCTGCGATCGTAGCGACGACCCACAGAGGAATTCTCCCACTTCCAGACACAGCTTCTCTCCTCCCTTAACAACAAATCAACACACGCTCAACAAACAAAGATTAACAAGAGTAGTTCCAGTTAGTTAAAGAAGTAACTGGAAAACAGAATCCCCAGAACGAAAACTAGTAGTAGTCCCAGGTATAGTGAAGTCCGGTTTAGTTCAACCGGCTGATTATTGGGATTGGGCGATCTTTCTACCATAATTGCTCCTAACGGTGAATAAATTGCATTGCGGCGATCGCGCCTAAAAAGAATACAGTTGGTACACCTAAAGTGTGTACTGCCAGCCATCTAACGGTAAAAATTGGATAGGTAACTGGTTGATTGATGTTATTGCCGCTAGTCATGATCTCAAACTACTTTCCAATAAATTGTTCAACTTGTTTTTTAGCTTCAAAACGGTTCTTCACAATGGGCACTTCTTGCCGCGCTGGTGTGAAATACTCATTGGGGCGAGGTGTGCCAAAAGCATCATAGGCCAGCCCTGTGCTGACAAATAGCCAACCAGCAATAAACAATGCTGGGATGGTGATGCTGTGAATTACCCAGTAACGAATGCTAGTAATGATGTCCGAAAACGGACGTTCTCCAGTGGTACCTGACATTTAGATCCCTACCTTATACATAGAGTGTTATTGAGTTTATTATCCTACAAAGTTAAGAAAGAGTTACAAGTTGCAAAGTTCTTCTCAGAAATTGTACGTTGGGCATGGGGCATAGGGCATTGGTCAATAATCAATAGTTGCTTCTTCCCCTGCCTCCCCTGCTCTCTACTCCCACTCCCTACTCCCTCTACCTCTTACTCACTAAGCTGCTTCTGGAGAAGTTGTTTCAGGGTTCGGGAGATATTTGAGCAAAACGCCGCGATCGCCAATTATAAATCCCCGTTCTGGCTCTAAGAACACAATCTTATACAAATTCGCCGCAACTTCTTCTACTTCACGGTCTTTTTCCCAGGTTTTGCCACCGTCGCCACTGCGTAGCAAATTACCGCTACCGCCACCTACCCAAATTTCATCGGGTGTACGATATGCCAAATCCAGTAAACCCCAACTGGTGGATAACTCTGGATATTTTGCCTCTTGCCATTCTTCAGGTTTAGTTGGGTCACTAAACTGAACTTGACCTCCTCTAGCTAGCAACCACAATTGCCCATTCTCTGTAAAACCCATGTTTTCTAACCGCCGAGAATTATTGCGGTTATGAGGTACCCAAGCTTCTTGCCCTGGTTCCCAAGTCGAGTAGAAACTACCCTTAGCGGAAACCGCAATATATTTACCATCAGCAGAACGTTCCAAGTTACGCACTACACCGACGGCTGATTCCACCTGGGCTTTCCAGTTTTTACCGCCGTCTGTAGTTTTATATATTGCTCCCACATCAGTAGCCATTTCAGCTGTATTGTCTGCTAATGCCTTAACTGCGATCGGGCTACCTGGTAGCTTTTCGCTCAGGGGAATACGCGACCAAGAAGCACCTTCATCCGTAGTATGCAGCAACAGTCCAGGCTCTCCAGCAATCCAGCCTTCTTTACCTGCAAAACTTACTGAGTCAAAGCGATACTTTTGCTCATCCAGTTGCAGTGTTATTGGTTTCCAGGTATTACCACCGTCATTGGTTTCCAATAGGGTGGCATTGCTACCGACTAAGTAGCCATGCTCAGGGTTATTAGTAAAAGCAATATCCAGTAGATTCGAGTCTGTTGGCACAGAAATGACTTTCCAAGGGTTGTAGCTAACAGAAGGAACTTTGCTACAACCGATGCACATGATGACTACTATTAACAAGGCAGCTATACGTTGCCAGCCTTTCACAATTGAATGCATTAGTATTTCTTAAGTTGTTTCTAAATTTCTGTAGGTGTTCTCTAAAAGGTTTACCTTATACCAATTTTGGATTTTGGATTTTGGATTTTAGATTAAAAAGCTTTTCAAAAATTCCAAAAAATATTAACCCAATATGGTATTGAGGGCTATAGTCGCTTTACGGAACTGGTAAAACAACAGATTTATGTGATTTTAATTACACAATAAACTCCTTGTTTCGGAAATGACGGCCGTCATTGTAAGCCGTAGAGACTGATAAAAAACAAGAAGCCAAGAGCCAAAGCGCCAAAAATTAAGATATTCTTTTGGGTTGGCGTTAGGTTATTGACACCCAAACCGTAACCGAGATTTTCTTTGAAACCGGATGCAGTACCCGCAGGGCCGATGTTGGCAAAAGCGGTTTTCTTGGCACTACAAACTGGACAGCGCCAATTTATAGGCAGTTCTGCAAAGAGTATCCCTGAAGGAATATCATGCTTGTCGTCTCCCTTTTCAGGTTCGTAAACATAACCGCAGGCGCGACACTCGTAGCGGTCTAACACCGGAGTCTCAACAGCTGGTTCGCTCATGGCTAGGGCCTCGCAGAGGAGAATTCTTAAATATACGTTAAAAATTATGACATAATTGTTAGGCTTTTCTATCACTATCAAAAGCTAATTAAATACTTGAAGTGTATCTGT
This sequence comes from Nostoc sp. UCD121, assembly GCF_014222285.1. Taxonomy (GTDB): domain Bacteria; phylum Cyanobacteriota; class Cyanobacteriia; order Cyanobacteriales; family Nostocaceae; genus Nostoc. Next base: position 137 of record NZ_JACKZS010000387.1, on the reverse strand, counting down.
TTCCCAGATTTCAGAAAAACCAAACAGATATAATGTAAAAGAAAGTTACGCAGTTAAGGGATTGGGAATTGGGAATTGGGCATTGGGCATTGGTTAAATAATCAATAGTTATTCTCCCCCTGCCTCCCCTGCTCCCT
>NZ_JACKZS010000386.1 GCF_014222285.1 Nostoc sp. UCD121 | reverse complement strand
GTATGGGGCAGGGGGAGACAAGGGGACAAGAGGTGAGAGAACTTGAAACAAGTCTTTCCCCTTGTCCCTAAGTCCTCTTGCCCATACCCAATTCCCCATTCAAAGTGTCAGTGTTTCCCAATCTAAATCTGACGCTATTTGAGCAAGTTTATCTAAATCAGTCAGATTATCTAAATAGGGTAAGCAGCCTAAAACTGGCGTGTTAGTGAGTGATTGAATCAATTGTTGTGGTGTCCAATCGGCTATTTCTGCATCTGTTCGAGGTTGTACGCAGTTGAGAATAATGCCTTTGAGATTAACACGCGATTGCCTAGCTAGTGCGACGTTTGCCACTGCTTGAGCGATCGCACCCAATCTAACTGGTACTACCAATACCGTTGGTAAACGCCATTCTCCCGCTAAATCAGCTACCGTTAACTCGTCAGTTACCGGCGAACCTAACCCTCCCAAGGCTTCTACAAGTACAAAATCACGTTGCGATCGCAATTTAGATAAAGCTTGCCAAACTACTGCTAAATCGACTTGGCGATTTTCTCGTGCGGCGGCGATGGGAGGGGCTAAAGGTGCTTCAAAGTATAACGGTGTAATTTCCTCTGAGGATTGTTCTAGCGCAAATAGCTTTTGATACCACTCGCGATCGCCAATCCCCGATTGAATCGGTTTCATGATTCCCCAGCTACGCTGCGGGTAATATTTTTGCCAATAGGCTGCTAAGGCTGTTGTTAAAACAGTTTTGCCAGCTTCGGTATCAGTTCCAGTAATAAGTAGTGTGTTTAACATTAATTTCTTTGGCCAGAAAATGGTTGTGTTTCATTAACTGGCGGCAAGGTTGGCGTTTCACCAGTGGGCGGAGTTGGAATCGGTATCTCAGTGGGAATTGGGAAAGGTGTTTCTGGGGGAATTGGGAAGGGTGTTTCTGTAGGAATGGGAATCGGTGTCTCTGTAGGAATGGGAATTGGTGTCTCTGTGGGAATTGGGAAGGGTGTTTCTGTAGGAATGGGAATCGGTGTCTCTGTGGGAATTGGTTTGACTGGTTTTTCTAATGAAACATTGAGGTTGTAATTGCTTTCGGCAACTCCCGAAGCCAGTGTTAACTCAATAGTATATCTACCAGTAACTAGCAATATGCCTTCATAGGCTGTTATTGGCTGAGTATTCTGAGCAAGTGGTTGTTCATTGGGACTTAAAACTGTGAGCAATACGCTGCTTGTTGGATCAATCAACGCAGTTAACTTGTCACCTTTCTCTCCAAAAAAAGTATACCGGATGATTTGATTTGTTTTGAGAGTATCTGTAACTGTGGCTGTGTTAGTTGCTCCCAGATTGAGCCGCCTAGAAATAGGTTGCTCAATGGTGGGTGTGGGTGTGGCTGTGAATGTAGTACCACCAGAAATAACTGGTGAAGGGAAATTTTGTGGAAGCGTTTCAGTTGGTGATGGTTTCGACTGACTGCGGATGGAACTTACCAGTGCCCAAGAACCAAATCCGGCGACAAAAACTACACCAGTGGCAATTGCCACGATCGCTAACGGGTTATCCAAGACTGAACTAGTGGAACTTGGTGGAATTACAGGATCGGGTTGTTTCTTCGGCGAAGCTGGTGGTGGTACTGAGTCAGGACGGCGGCTAACAGCCATTGTCTGCAAATTAGACGCATTCAGGGGAGGAAGACTAACTTGTTCTAAAGGTTGTAGTGCTTGAGATACACTAGCAGCACTCTGATAGCGATCGCTCGGTATATGATTCAACATTCGATTCAAAACTTGAGCAAATCGCGGACTCACTTTTACCCATCGCTGCCAATTCCAAGTTAGTTGGTTTTCGTCAAATAAATCCTTTGGTTCTTTACCAGTCAGCAAAACAATCGCGCTTACTGCTAATGCATACAAGTCACTGCTAGGGTAAGCTCCCCCTGTTTGTATTTGTTCACTCGGAGAGTAGCCTAATTTTCCCACAGTGGTTTCGGGCATAGCGCTCTCTGGCGATCGCAAACGTGTTGCTAGTTCCTTTACGACCCCAAAGTCAATTAACACGGGTTTAGCGTCACTATCTCGCAAAATAATGTTTTCTGGCGAGATATCTCGGTGAATGATCCCTCGACTGTGAATATGCTCTAAAACAGGCAACAACAACTGTATTAGCTGCAATACTTCAGCCTCTGTAAAGGTTTTACCAATAGCTTGACGTTCAGTCAGCATCGCTCGGTAGGTTTGACCTGCAACATAGTCCTCCACCAAAAATAAGCGTTGGTCTTGCTCAAATCTTTCCCGAAATTTGGGCACTTGTGGATGTTCGATTTGATATAAAATGGCAGCCTCTCGATGAAAAAGCTCCTTTGCCTTTTCCCAAGCCGAAGCCTCCGTTGCTGTTGAAATCAATTCCTTGATCGCGCACAGTTCGTTAAAGCGCCTCTGATCTTCTGCCAGATAGGTTCTACCAAATCCTCCTTGTCCGAGAATTTGAATTATCCGGTAACGGTTTTGCAAGACAGTGCCAACTGTAATGGGTGGTTGCATGAGCGATTGATTGAGTGTAGGAGCAACTGAGGAGGAAGTCACCCACCAAGATTAAGTCCGAGAGGCGACACAGTTACATGCAGCGATATTCTACCTTACCTAATGGGTATACCCCCAGTTAGGAGTATACGCAAAGTCACGTTTCAAGTGTCTTATGCAACTTTAGGAACTGTCCACAATACAGGGGGTAGGGAGCAGGGGGAGTAAAGAGAAGATTTTAGGAATTTTTCTACCGAAATAGCCATGAATTGACTTATTTCTTTCTCCTCCCCTGTTACCCATCTCACTGTTAGAGCATTGCTCCCCAGAAGGTCGCCCGGGGAAGAAGAACAAAAATTAGCGCAGCTTGCTTGGCGCTGTCAGCCTTGCACGAAAACCACACCTATGAGAGTTTGTTTAAATACAACTATTCTGGAATTTTATTGTGTGAATTAAAACTTAAAATTAAATCTGCCAGTTTACTTATTTATTGCTAGTATCGTAGAATATAATAGGATACAACTTAAACACTTAGTTCCAAATGCTCCTTGTCTAAGAAAAAACTTCAATACCACTTAAAGTTAGAAATACTTTACTGTCAGTAATAAATGATGTATTTAGAAGAAGCAATCTAGTACACCAATCTTTGATAGCTTGAGGTTGTTTGTCTCAACTCAAAAATTTGAATTATACATCTACTGGACGGACTTGATATCAGTTAAGCTATCAATGGTTTGCTTCCAAAGAAAATTAGACAGTTAGCGAATGATAATTTTATGGAGAAATGCTTAAATTTTGTATGGAAGCTTTAATAAAACTCACAGATGTTTTTTTAGGCTATTTCTCAGTTAAATCTATTAAATCTCTAATGATAATATTGCTATGAAT
>NZ_JACKZS010000385.1 GCF_014222285.1 Nostoc sp. UCD121 | reverse complement strand
CAACTATTAATACTTAGTATTTAGAGTTCTACACCCCAACAAAAAGTCATAAATCATACTAGTTAATAATACTAAATTATTTAATCACACTTATACAAATTGAAGTAAGTACAAGGACTTCATTTCTTCAGAGAGTTTTTGCAAGACAACCATCAAAACACCGAGTGGAAAAGTAGGACAAGTGGGAAAAGTAGGATAAATATATATTGATGTCAGCATTTACTATCAAGCTAGTATAATGTAACTTAGTTTACTAAAGTTCCAATGAATTTTAGGAAAAATTAAATAATAGTGTATCAAAAGTTGCTACGTTAAATTTAAGTCCAGTATGTAAATAGAAAAAATTATTGCTTGTGACACTCATTTATAATAAATACCTGGAACAGCAATGTATAAAACTAAACGTAAAAGGGGAGTTATACTAACTTCTACAGGAATTAAACGGTTGCAATCAGCAATTCATTCTGTGGAGATAGTAGAAAATAAAGGCGAACACTTGAGTTTAGAAGAAATAAGCTCGCGCATTCATGTTTCTAGTAGAACTTTGAGTAAATTATGGTCTTTAAGTGAAAGTGTAGATCAAAAAACTATAAAACTCTGCTTTAGCGCTTTTAATCTAGAATTACACAACGAAGACTACACCATAGTCAACAAAGCAAATGAGACTGAAACATCTGAGTTATTGTCTATTGCAAATATAGAAGAAGATTTATTTCAACGTTCCGAATTAACCTCACTTGTCGAAGAACATCACATACAAACTGAACAGATAGAAAATTTTTGGTCATACCCGGATGGCCCGGTACCTTTAAATTCTCACTTTTATATTGAACGTCCTCCACTAGAGAGAAAGGTTTATCGAGAAGTAACTACTAGTGGTTGCGTGATGCGGATTAAGTCGCCCAAACAGATGGGTAAAAGTTCTCTTGTGTTGCGGCTTTGTGCCTTTGCACGCAAACTTGGATATCAGACTGTGAATCTGAATTGCTACCAATTCGATAGTGAGTGTTTAACTGATTTAAATAAACTGTTGCGTCGTCTTTGCTGGAAAATTGCAACAGGGTTAGGTATTGAACCCAACCTCAAGGAAAAGTGGAATGAAGAAATTGGCTACAACTTGAGTAGCAGCTTCTATTTAGAAAACTATTTGCTCGCTCAATGTCAAAGCCCAATAGTTTTAGTGTTGAATGAAATTGACCGTTTTTTTGAATATCCTCACATTTGTCATGAGTTTTTTGCATTGTTGCGGTCATGGTGTGAGGAATCACGACACAATCCCAACTGGCAAAAGCTGAGGTTAGTAATGGTTTACTCAACCGAAGAATATATCTCTATGGATATTAACCTTTCTCCTTTTAATATTGGTCTACCTATTCGTCTGAACGATTTTACTCAACCACAAGTAGAAGATTTAGCTAGGCGGTATAGTTTAGACTCGTTTAAAGCTAAAGATTTTGCCCAACTAATGTCACTAATAGGGGGACATCCAGCACTAATTCAGATTAGTTTGTACTATCTTAGGTCTCAAGAAATGACCGTGCAAGAAATAATAGAGGAAGCGATCGCCAATGGTGGCATCTACCGCGATCATTTATGGCGACAGTTGATCAAACTACAAGAAAATCCTAGACTTGCAAAGACTTATGCTGAAATTCTGGCAGCAAAGCAAGGTATTTATCTTAATCCTATTGACACTTACAAGCTTGAAGGTTTGGGATTAATTCGCTTTGAGGGCGATCGCGTCTTACCTCGTTACGGACTCTACCAAGTCTACTTTGCAAAACAGCTATCGACAATTAATTGTTTGATAGAGCAACAGTAAGGCACTAGGGTGTTGACTTTGATGAGATTTATCCATTTTTTATTCATACAGTTTTGGTGTCATCGCCGGTGAACCAAATTCAATGAGCATAGACTTTTAAGTAGTAAATTGCTGCTTCGGTAAACAACACATTTATACCATAAGTCAAAGCAAGAATTAGACAAGCCGTGAGTCCTCGATCAATCCAATTAATAATTCCTTTTGTTTCTAGTTGAGTCAGTGAAAGTTTTAGACTTGCAAGGATAAAAATAACGATTACAGGGATTTTTAACATCCCAAGGATAAACACGGCTGTATCTTTTTCTGTGCGGCGAAGAAACGATCGCAATAGATAGAACAGTAATAAAAGGCAACAACTATGGATGGATGCGCCGAATGTATAGAAGCAAGAGCTAATTTGTGCGCTTGTTGGGAAAGCCGGAGGTGTTGATACTATGGAAAATTTTGATGCAGATTCTGCTGCTTTGGCGATCAGAATATAATTCATTAGTTTTAATCGCACCAGAGAAGTTTGCTGTCGCCGTAACTCCATACTTTGCATCACTACTTGATCCAGAAGATCCCTTTTGCCCACTATGCTTGCAAGTGATCCCACGTAAAGAAGAACTAATAGTTAGTACAGCAGACATGGTAGATCCATGCGGTGAAGATCACGACAGCCCAGTACCAGGACTCGTACACCGCTACCCTGATCGGGTGTTGCTGCTTGCTCTAGACACTTGTGCGGCGTATTGTCGTTACTGCACCCGCTCTCGTTTGGTGAGCCAAGGTGAGATGTACCCAGTAACCCGGCGCTTGGATGCGATCGCAGCTTACCTGGAGGAACACACCGAAATCCGTGATGTCCTAATTTCTGGTGGCGATCCTCTATTGATGTCTGATGAACCTTTAGACAATTTACTTGGACGGCTGCGTGCCATTAAGCATATTGAATTTATCCGAATTGGTTCTCGTGTGCCGAGCTTTTTGCCGCAGCGAATTACACCAGAACTCGTTGCCATGCTTCGTAAACATCGTGTGTGGCTGTCTTTGCACTTTTGTCATCTGCCAGAACTGGCTCCAGAAGTAGCACAAGCTTGCGAGGTGATGGAGTTCGACGATGAAGAAACTATCATCGGGCTGGAAGCTGCACTATTTCAGTTAGGTCATCAGGTTGAACGTATCGGCAATGGTAGAGAACTCGCATTGCACTTGGCAAAAGGCGATCGCTGGGATCTGGTTTTCAATATTGCTGAGGGTGTGCAGGGTCGCTCTCGTGAAGCCCAAGTCCCGGCAGTTTGCGAATTATTCGCTCAACCTTATACCTTTTCCGATCCGCTCACATGCGCCTTAACGCTAGACAAGGCACTTGCAAAAAGAGTGGTGCGCGATCTAAAGCTTGGCTGTTAAGTAAGCCCATCATCACCCCATCTAATAAAGGAATGCCTGCTTCTAATATTTGAGTAACCTGCTTCTAATATTTGAGTAATTACTAGAGGAACTGCCAATTGCAGGCAGGCTTGGACTTCTAATATCAGTTTTGACTTAAATTCTTGTAAACTTAACTCCATTGGGGTACAAATCAAAATTAAAAATGGTACTAAAAAGTAACATTCAATATATTAGGATGTTTTAATGTATAGAT
>NZ_JACKZS010000384.1 GCF_014222285.1 Nostoc sp. UCD121 | reverse complement strand
CATGTACTCTCCCCTGCTCCCCTGCTCCCCTGCTCCCCTGCCTCTATTTCAAAGGCGGTGCGGAGTGCGGTGACGGCGCGATCGCATTCGGCAGCATCAACTACGCAACTTACTTTCACTTCGCTGGTGGAAATCATTTGAATATTCACGCCAGCTTCGGCTAAGGTGGCGAACATTTTTGCAGCCACACCAGGACGGCCAATCATTCCTGCGCCAGCGATGCTGACTTTGGCAATGTTATGTTCTAGCATTACCTCGGCTTCATCAGATTTGGGATTAGATGGATTTCTCAGTGCTGGGGCGATCGCTGCGGCTACTGCTTCTGCGCGTTTTAAGATTGGGGTGGTGACAGTAAAGGCAATGTCATTACTGTTACCTTCATGAATGGACTGAATAATCAAATCTACATCTACTTTTTGTCGGGAAATTTCGCCAAACAACCTGGCTGCTACACCTGGTTTATCAGGTACGCGCAACAAAGCCACCTTTGCTTGGTCAGTGTCAAATTCTACAGCATCCACCGGACGGGCAATTTCTAGATTAATTAGCGATCGCCCTTGGGGTTTGGCTGATGTCACCCAAGTACCTGGTTGATCTGTCCAGCTAGACCTAACTACAAGGGGAACACCATAGTTACGAGCAATTTCCACAGCGCGGGGATGCAACACTTTTGCGCCCAAGCTAGCTAGTTCCAACATTTCATCGCAGGTGATGTCATCCATCAATTGGGCTTCGGCTACTAAGCGGGGGTCTGTAGTTAGAATCCCTGGAACGTCTGTATAAATTTCGCAAAAATTAGCTCGTAATGCGGCTGCGATCGCTACCGCTGAGGTGTCAGAACCACCGCGCCCCAAAGTGGTAATTTCCATCTCCCCAGCGTTAGATGTGCCTTGGAACCCTGCTACAACAACTACTTTACCTGCATTTATGTGGCGACAGAGGCGAGTAGTGTCAATATGCAAAATCCGAGCGCGGCTGTGTTCAGCTTCGGTAACAATTCCTACCTGAGCGCCAGTCATAGAAATTGCTGGTTGTCCGAGTTCCTGCAAAGCCATGCTGAGTAAGGCAATGGTTACTTGTTCGCCTGTGGAAAGCAGCATATCCATTTCCCGGCGGTTAGGATTGGGAGAAATCTCATTAGCTAGTTTGACGAGTCCATCGGTGGTTTTGCCCATTGCTGAAACCACTACTACCAGAGAGTTTCCAGCTTGAACAGTTTTATAAACACGCTGTGCGACAGCTTGAATGCGTTCCACTGAACCGACAGATGTACCACCGTATTTCTGAACTATGAGCGCCATAACTTTTATGCAATCAATTGTGTCTGTTTTGCTCAATGCCTCCGCCGGGTTAGGAAGCCTTGAAGATATTAATAGATATTTAGTTTACTAAAAATTGTGTAGCATACCCAATCATGAGTTGATTATTCAAAAACCACATCTTCGTAAAGTGATGCCATTGTTTCCTCAAAAATCACGCTGTTGAGTTTAAATGATTGATGTTCTGCTGTGTAGGATTGTAAAACCCACAATCCTTGCTCATTTCGGCGAAAAGACTCGACTCGCTGACGTTTTGTATTAATTAAAACATACTCTTGCAGACTTTCCAGTGTTTGATAATCGGCAAATTTATCGCCTCGGTCAAATGCTTCGGTAGAATTAGATAAAACTTCGACAATTAAACAGGGAAATCTTTTATAACCTGGCGTTTCTTGATCTCGTTGATCGCAAGTAACCATCACATCGGGATAATAAAAACGATTCAGAGATTCAATTCGGGCTTTCATGTCAGCGATGTAAACACGACAACCAGAGCCGCGCACATGATTACGGAGGAGAGATGCCAGGTTAAGAGCAATGGTAACGTGTGGATCTAGCGCTCCAGCCATTGCATAGATGTAGCCGTCTATATATTCATGCTTAATATTGCTCTGTTCCTCCATTTGGAGGTATTCTTCAGCAGTCAGGTAGTTTTGTTGGGGCGAGGCAATCATATTTTAAAGGTTTTATTGTGCCGATTTACTTGTGGCGATGCGTTAGGTGCAGTAGACTTTATAATCAAGTAAGGAACTTATGTAAGGAACGTGGATAATGGCTAGTGCTACCATCACCACTAAAGGGCAAGTAACTATTCCTAAAGAAATTAGGGATTATCTTAACCTTGATACAGGTAGTAAGGTTGATTTTGTCATTGATGAAAATGGAATAGTTAAATTAATTCCCCTGAATATCTCTATCAAAAGTTTATCAGGGATTTTACACCGTCCGGGAATGAAAAGCGCAACTTTAGAAGAAATGGAAACTGCAATTAAAGAAGGCTCAAGTGATTGGACTTGATACAAATATTTTAGTGCGGTACTTGACAAAAGATGATGAAAAGCAGTGGGAGCAAGCTGCTGAAATTATCGAAGGGGGAGAGCAATGTTTTGTTGCTAATATAGTTCTTTGTGAATTGGTTTGGGTTTTACGGAGTAATACTTATCAATTTAGTAGGGAAGAAATTAGTAACACTATAGAATTAATGGTGCAATGTTCGATATTTGAGCTAGAAAATCGCTCTTTAGTTTATCAAGCATTACAAAGATTTAAGCAGGGAAGTGCAGATTTTTCTGATTATTTAATTGGGGCGATTGCTCAAGATTATGGTTGTAGTTCAACTGTGACATTTGACAGAAAGTTGAGAAGTGAAAAGGGATTTGATTTATTTTAGTAGTGGTTATATAGCGATGTCTACGACGGGCTACGCCTACGCTCTCCATCATTTACAACCACATAAATGCGATCGCCTGTAAATTTACACTTCTTTTTTAGAGCATCGCCAGCTTTCGGCTTAATGATATACCAAAATAAATGCGCGAATTACTTAAATGAGAAAGCAAACTGGGGTTTGAGAAAGTAAAAGCTTATTTTGCTTGCGGAAAACACTAAAATAAGAAAGCAAACTGGGGTTTGAGAAAGCAAAAGCTCCTTTTGCTTGCGGAAAACACTGAAATGAGAAAGCAAACTGGAGTTTGAGAAAGTAAAAGCTTATTTTGCTTGCGGAAAACACCAAAATGAGAAAGCAAACTGGGGTTTGAGTAAGTAAAAGCTTATTTTGAGAAAGTAAAACCTCATTTTGAGTAAGTTGAATGGCATTTTTACTTAGTTCAATATAAATTTTAGTCTAGGCGATACCTTTCCTTCGGAACGCTACGCGAACGGTGAGCTTCTCTACGAGACGCTCCGCGATCGCTAATGCACTTTTCAGTTTTATCACGATACGCTTTGCACAAAACTAGCTTATTCTGGATTTTGGGGGAGGCGATCGCGAAGAATTGCCAAATTTTCACGGAAAGTAATTGTGTTGGGATGATTTACCCCTAAACTAAGTTCAGCAATTTCCAAAGCTTGAATGTAAAGGGGTTCGGCTTCGCTGTATCTGCCTTGGGAGTTGTAGAGTAGAGCTAGGTTGTTGAGG
>NZ_JACKZS010000383.1 GCF_014222285.1 Nostoc sp. UCD121 | reverse complement strand
AGGGCGGCTCATTGTTCTTTTAATTTATCGAGTTTGTTTTCTCTATTATATGCAGCTTCATATAAAATTGGTATTAGATCAATATATATAGGCACTAATTACACGTAATGGCTCATTCGTGTAATGCGGCAATTGGGGGTAATGTTAGCGTAGCTGGTATTTCTGTTGACAACGATTTTAGTTTAGGTTGTACTTAGTGTAAGCATCCCTCACACTACCCCAGTTCGTCTATTATCTCACGCAGTTCTTCCTTCGCTTGCTTCGCACGCTGAACACTTGCAATCGTCGCCAGCGCTGCGCCTCCTGTTGTGATGCTGGCTTCGGATATTTTGTCTAAATACAGAAGTCCAACACCAAGTAGAGTCATCAAGGCAGATGCAGTAGTGATGCCAAATGCGAGGTTATAGCTGTGCCGCACTTGGCGCAACAATTCTCGGATAATTTCTTCTTTAATATCACTGTACTTCTCGTCAATTTGTGGTTTTTTGAAAAATTTTAACTGCATTGCTAACCTCTGAAATACTGTGTTGTTTAACCTTGATATCAGTATGCTTATTTAGCCAACAATCAGAAAGGGCAAAGAGGTTTAGTTTCTGTTTATGTTTGCTAGGGCAGATAGGTGAGATGAGAAAACCTATCTGCCCTAGACTACAAAATCTACTATTAGATATAGTGTGAATGCTCATTTAATTGACCAAAACCATGCTGGAGTCTTCTAAAGTAAAAGCGAGTCAGGACGGAAAAGCCGAACTCAGAAAAGTGCTTAAGGAGCGAAAACTGACTCAAGATGAACTAGCACGCAAAGCAAGTGTATCTGTAGATACAGTGAGGCGATTGCTTGGTACTAAAGATTGCCCCAATGGAGTTGAACGATGGGCAGTAAAAAATATTGCTAAAGTTTTAAATCTCCAACCTATAAAAATAGTTGACCCTAAAGACTGGTATCGTCAACAGCAATTACCACCAGAGTTTGAACTATTAATAAAAGAAAAAACTAAATTATTTTGTGGACGCAAGTTTGTATTTGATACAATAGAGAATTTTTTTCAAAACAATCCCAATGGCTACTTTACAGTAGTAGGTGATGCGGGAATGGGGAAAAGTGCGATTGCGGCACAATATATTGTTGAACATCATGAAGCAATTTGCTTCTTCAATATTCGTGCTGAGGGAATGAATCGCCAGGATTTATTTTTGAAAAAAGTTCGTCAACAATTAATAGAACGTTACAATTTACAGACAGCAGTTGATGCTGATTTATCGACTTTGCTTACGAAAGTCAGTGAAAAACTGAGCACGGGTGAACGTCTAGTAATTGTGGTAGATGCACTAGATGAAGTTGACCAAGAATCATCAGGAAATCTTTTATTCTTACCATACATACTACCAGAACGTGTCTATTTTATTCTTACTAGACGACCATACAATCAAGATGAGAAAAGGTTGCATTTTTCTCCGACTATTCCCACACAAGAATTAGATTTAAGGCAATACTCAAATGAGAGTAATCAGGATGTAAAAGAATATATTTATCTATTTCTTAAAGATGAAGAATATCAATATGTACTGAATCAATGGATTCAAAGGCAAAATCATCTCTCTGCTCAGGAGTTTGTAGACACCATAGCGGTCAAGAGTGAAAATAATTTTATGTACTTGCGCTATGTTTTACCAGCGATTGCTGATGGTTTTTATGATGATAGAACTTTGGATGCTTTGCCTATCGGGTTAGAAGGATATTATTACAACCACTGGCAACTTATGGGTATGACAACCAAGCCTTTACCTAAAAATAAAATTAAAATTATCTATGTTATGTCTGCACTACATAGAGCCGCCTCCCGTGCAGTAATTGCAAAATATTCTACGCAAAATGAGTTCACAGTACAAGAAGTTTTGGATCGGTGGGCGCAATTCTTGCACAAGCAGGAAAACTATCAACCACCGTGTTACAGATTTTATCACGAAAGTTTTATCGATTTTTTAAATTCCCAAAACATTGTACAGGCGGCAGGGGTAAGTTTACCAGATATTAGTGGCGAAGTGGCAGACATCATGACAGAAGGACTCTTTGACGATGAGTAATGTTCGTACCTGGTTAGCTGAAAAGTCAGAGGAAGAAAGAGAACAATTCTTAGGTGAAGCTCCTCGTTTGTGTTTAGAAGGTGGTCGAATTCAGAAACTTTGCCGTCTGTTGAGAGATTTTGACTTTATAGAAGCAAAAATAAACCATCCTCAACTTGGCTTGCAAAGACTAATTGATGATTATGAATTGATTAATGATTTAAGAATTTTAAATCACCCAGATTACAACTTAGAAAAAGCTAAGGTACTCAAGTTGATTCAAGGAGGGTTAAGACTTTCGGCGCATATTTTAGCTGAGGATAAAACACAACTAGCAGCACAATTGTGGGGAAGATTACAGGGTTTTGAAAGGACGGATATTCAAGCTTTATTAAGACAATGCAAACAAAGGCAAGTGTCACCTTGGTTGCAACCTCAGACACCTAGCTTAACTCCTCCAGACGGACGCTTAGTCAGTACCCTCATTGGTCACGACGGCTGGATTACTTCTGTCGCTGTAACCCCAGATAGGAAGCAGTTAATTTCTGGCTCATCTGACAACACTGTTAAAGTTTGGAATTTGACTACAGGTGCAGAAATTTTGACATTCACTGGTCATAGTGCCCCTGTCAATACTGTAGCAATTACGCCAGACGGGAAACGGGTAATTTCCGGCTCATCTGACAACACTGTTAAAGTTTGGAATTTGACTACAGGTGCAGAAATTTTGACATTCACTGGTCATAGCAGCCCAGTAACTTCTGTAGCTATTACTTTTGATGGCAAGCGGGTCATCTCGGCTTCAATAGTTGACCCTATTAAAGTCTGGGATTTAGAATCGGGGAAAGAAGAGTTTACCCTTATTGGTCATACTGACTTGATAAGAAGTGTCACTGTTACTTCTTTCAATTGCATGATTTCTGCATCAGATGACAGTACTATTATTGGCTGGGATTTGGAAGAAGGTAAAAAACTTTTTTGGCTTTCTAATGATCCTTACCCGAATTCAGAAGAAAGTTCACCAAGAAAAGTATATGTAATTGCAGTTAGCTCTGATAGTAAGTGGCTGTTTTTTGATTATGATGAGATAATTAATGTCTGGAATTTGGAAACACAAGAGGCTGCTTTTCTCCTTAGAGGTCATAGTGACTCGATAGTTACTCTTGCTGTCACACCTGATGGTAAACGGTTAATTTCTGCTTCGCTAGACAAAACGCTCAAAGTCTGGGATTTAAAATCTGGAAAGGAGCTTTTCTCTCTTAATGGTCACAATGAATTAATATGTGCTTTAACTATTACTTCTGATAGTAAACAGATTATTTGTGGTTCAAAAGATAAAACAATTAAAGTCTGGAATTTAGATTTAAAATCGGAAGACTTTAACTTTACTATTTATAACAAACCAGTAACTACTTTAGCTACAACTTCTAATG
>NZ_JACKZS010000382.1 GCF_014222285.1 Nostoc sp. UCD121 | reverse complement strand
TTCGCCACCCGCGCCCCCCACCCAAAAATGTGTGTGTGAAAAAGAAGAACTTGATTTAACAACGGAAGAAATTGAACTCGAAGAACCAATTCCAGAAAAACCAAGCTTAGAAGAACCAACCCCACAACAACCCACTTCGTTGTTAAAAAATTCCGAGTCTTCGCAACAAACCGATAATCCCTCAAGAGGATCAACTATTGCGGGGGGGTCGTTCGAGAAACGCGAACAAGCGAATAAGCCGCAACTAACCTGTCCCTACAAGACAGCCCGGAACGTAAAAGAACTGATTGATGCTTGGCTAACAGACCCAACTGCTATGAGTGATGATTCTCTACCACTGCTTGTCAGAGAAACAATCAAGTGGAAGTGCTGGGTTTTACCTTGGCGCAATGGAGAGCGAAAGCTGAATAACTTGTACCAGAACTTCAACCCCATAGTCGTGGACTTCCTGGCACAAGAATTAGCCACTAAATCGAAACGCTCCGCACGACAGGAAGTAGATCATGCGATCGCAGTCATGAACACCTGGGAGAAAACTAAGGGTGGGTGGACGAACCTGATGCAGCGCTATAACCAAGCATTGCAAACAGAAAAACAGCCCCTACCTCAACAGCGCACTGCTTTGGCTCACAAAGTAAAAAATATCACTAGCAGTTCGCTCGAAGATGCCTTGGCACAAGACCGGATACGCCGTCAGCAAGAGCAATCCATTCGGGTTCCATCCAATGAGTATCAACACAGCCCACAAATGCTGGAGCTAAAAGCAAAACTTCAAGCCGCAGCCAACACTCCGAAAGTTCCAAGCAACACCAGACCCTCTTCCACGAATTTGCGAGAAGTTGAAGCGCAGTTAAAATTAGCACTTAGAGCCTAATTATGCACCCTAATCAAGACAACGTAGTTTCTTTCCATGCTGACAGGTCACTTGACAACTTGCCTCCACAAAACATCGAGGCTGAAGAAGCGATTTTGGGTGGGATTATGCTCGACCCAGAAGCAATAACCAGAGTCAGCGATCGCCTAAGCGTTGAAGCTTTTTACATCAGCGCCCATAAAGATATTTATCAAGCCGCAGTCCGACTTCATGCTACATACCAACCTACAGATTTACTAAGCGTCACCGCATGGTTGGCTGACCACAATTTGCTCAATCGCATTGGTGGCAGGAATAAGCTAGCAACTTTGGTAGACCGCACTGTGTCCGCCGTCAACATTGATGCTTTGGCTGATCTAGTGATGGAGAAATATCGACGGCGGCAGTTAATCAAAGTGGGCAATGAAATTGTCCAACTCGGTTACGAGACGCAAACTGAACTACCACTTGTCCTTGGTCAAGCTGAGGCGAAAGTTTTTACTGTAACCCAAAATCAAAGCGATGAACGCTGCAAGGTTTTCTCAGCACAAGACATGGGCATTGAACTTTTTCAAAAGCTGGAGATGGGGAATATGGCAGGCGACAAAGTTGGTTGGTACGACCTCGAAAATATCACCGGTGGCATTTATCCTAGCAGCTTAGTTGTAGTGGCTGCTGAATCCCACATGGGGAAAACTCACTTCATGATTTCTTACGCTTACGAAATCATGACCAAACTTGGAAAACCAGTTCTGTACGTAACTCCAGAAATGGACAAGAATCAACTCAATGCCCGAATGCTAGCCCGAATCACAGGTGTAGACGCTTCTATGATTCAAACCAATACTCAATGCTACTGGGAGCAAATAGCACAGGGTATAGGACAGATGGTGGAGTTGCCTTGGAAGGTTTACGAGCATTCCTCCCCTACAACCGCAATGATTGCTTCTGCTGTGCGCCGTGCCATTGCCGAATTTGATGGTTCTATTGGTGCTGTGTTTATTGACTACTTGCAACAGATTCCTCTGGAGTCCGGCGGGAACATGGCCTTTGAAGTCGGCAAGATTACCCGCCAGATTCGGGACATTGCCAAATCTCACAAAATCCCTGTTTTCTTGGGCTGTCAAATCAATCGGGGCAATCAAACTACGGCTGATAAACGCCCCAATCGGCATCTATTACGTAATTCTGGTGAAATCTTTGAGGTTTGTGACCAGTTAATCATGCTCTATCGGGATGCTGTCTACACAAAAGACCCAAGCGATCGCACTATCGAGTTAATTGTTGAGAAAAACCGCCTTTACGGTAAGCTCGGCACTGCGACCATGTTGTGCGATTTATCAACCTCGAAATTTTTGAACTTGGCAAGATAATTTGATGCAATGAACTTTTTTAAAGTTTTAGAGGTCGATATATGAAAGCGCTATCTGTTCGTCAGCCTTGGGCATGGGCAATAATTTATGCTCTCAAAAATGTTGAAAACCGTGGCTGGCCCATTCATTATCGCGGCGACATTTTGATTCACGCCGCCAAAACCTGTACCAAAAAAGAGTACCAGGTAGCGGAAGAATTTGGCCATTGCATGGGGGTAGTAATCCCAGAGTTAATCTCTCTCCGTCGCGGTCAAGTGATTGGCATTGTCACAATAGTTGACTGCCGATTCTCACAAGTTGCGTCTGGCTGGGGAATGCCTGAGCAATATCATTGGAAGCTGGAGAATCCGCGAGAAATCACACCAATTCCTTACATTGGGCGGTTGGGAATTTTTGAAGTACCTGATGAATTGGTTAGGAGTGCGATCGCCTCATGAAATCAGTCCTCTCACTTTTCTCCGACATCGGCGGACTTTGCCACCACGGGATATCAGCCGCAGGTCTATCCCACAAATTCCGAGTCCAGCAATTTGTCGAAATCTCCCCTTATTCTCAATCACAATTGCGCCATGAACAACCAGGAATTCCAATCCACGCAGATATTACTAACTACCACTGCTACCGACGACAATTCGACATTTTGTGTGGGGGATTCCCCTGTAGCGGCACCAGTAACGCTGGAGATAAAAAAGGACTTAACGACCCCAGGTCTGGACTGTGGCGCGAAATGTTCCGCATCATCAACCAGTGTAGACCAGCAATCGCTCTCATCGAAAACCCAACAGGGCTACTCTCTAGAGGAATGGCAACAGTCCTCGAAGACCTTTCCCAAATCCGGTACGTATGCGAATGGGAAACTATACCCGCGTACTGCCTCGGCTTGCCACATGAAAGAGAAAGAGTCTTTATCATTGCCTACGCCGATGGCTTATTCTACCGTCAACAGCCAACCCCCTGGGCAGACCAAATTAGAAATCAGATTACGCAAGTACGGCTCTCTCATGAAGACCGAAGCTTTGAACCCGGCATTCGTGAGGTGGCTTTTGGGATTCCCGTTGGAGTAGCCAAGGGAATTAAGGGTAATTATGATGCCCGTCGTGCTTATGGTTTAAGTTGTTCTCCACGGCAAGCTGCGATCGCTTGGAAACGAATTGATTACTTGTGGCATCTATTGTCCAGTCAGGAGGCATAACCATGATTAATACCAAGTTGCGATAGATAGTATTATTTAGGGGAAGTAAAATCGGTGTACAGCGATGCCTCGTACTCGAATTAAGA
>NZ_JACKZS010000381.1 GCF_014222285.1 Nostoc sp. UCD121 | reverse complement strand
ATAGGTTGGCTGCTGTTTCTCTACTGGTTTATAAGCAACAAGGTCAAGCTTTGGGCTTTGGTCGTTGGGTTTTGGCTTTTGTTTAGGTAGCTTGGGCGATTGCTCTTTTGATTTCATCAGAAAATTTTATGTGGACTTTGGGAAATAAGTTTATTTTAAGCGCCAATTTATTTCACTAAATCGCTCCTCATGGCCAGAATGAAAGTATAGTTAGCTTTTTAGGTAACAAGCAATTTGGAACATTAGTTTTTCATTACTTTGGTGTAAAACTTGTGAAAATCTTTGCGGTCTACTTAAATTGTCATAGAATCAGTTCATTCTGTAACTAATATATATATGTTTTTTCATCAAAAATCGCATAGTACTAAGAAAATATGATTATCGCAGTTACTAATCAAAAGGGAGGAGTAGCCAAGACAACCTCTACTATTGCACTAAGTGGATTGCTGGCAGAAAGTTCCTCCTGCCTTGTAGTTGACTTTGATCCCCAAGGCAATTTAACCACAGGTCTAGGAATCAAGATTCAGCCAGGGCAGATGACTGCTTATGAAGTACTTACAGATCGTAAACAGAGCGCATCTGAAACTATTATTGACACCGAGTATGGAATCAAGCTGATTCCGGCTGATATATCTCTAGCATCTGGAGAAAAGCAAATTTTGACCTCGGCAGATAATAGCCGAATCCTGAGAAAGAAATTGAATCCTTTACGGCAAGAATTTGCTCATATCCTCATTGATTGTCCACCTAGCTTAGGGATGTTGACTCTAAATGCACTAATGGCAGCAGATGCAGTCTTGATCCCCGTTCAATGTCAGTTCTTTGCTTTGGAAGGCTTACGACAATTATTGGAAACTATTGAAAGTCTTCGTGATGAAGACACTCACCCCAATTTGCAAATTTTAGGAGTCTTGCCTACAATGGCAGACCGTACACTCACGACCCAAGATGCTCTCAAAACTCTTAAAACTAAACTCCCTGGGGTCAAAATTTTTGAACCAGTTCCTAAGTCTGTTCAGTTTCCAGAGTCTAACTTGGCGCGTCAACCAATTCATCGGTATACCACAGAAAGAAAATTGATTGAACCTTATCAAGAAATCGCCAGAGAAATGGCAGAACAGGAGTAATATGGCGAAGCGGCGCTTGTCAATGGCAGATGAAATGGAATTTCCGAATAAAACCAAACAATTCCTGGACTTAGTAGGAGTTACCAAGAATCCTCAACTTTCGGAAAACGAATCTATTGAACAATCTTTATTAATAACTCAAATTCACCTAGCGGCTCATCAGCCTCGGCGTTATTTTTCAACTCAAGCAATGGAAAGCCTAGTTGCTTCTATCCGTGAACATGGCATCTTGCAGCCACTGCTTGTCCGACCGTTAGAATCCGGTAATTATGAATTGATCGCTGGTGAACGTCGCTACCGTGCTGCTCAAACTCTTGGAATGGAGCAAGTTCCGGTTATTATCCGCCATCTCAATGACCAAGATGCTTTCCAAGTCGCCCTCCTCGAAAATTTGCAACGGGAAGATTTAAATCCGGTTGAGGAAACTGAAGCTATTTTGCAACTGCTATCTATCCGCTTGGAATGCTCTCAAGGAGAAGTTATTTCCCTACTCAATCATATTGCTAACCTCCAAAAGCAAAAAACAGAAACTACGAACAACGTTGTTCGTAACCAATGGGAAATGGTAGAAAAGATATTTTCAGTAATAGGTAGGGTGACTCCAGACAGTTTTCGTAGTCATCGCCTACCTTTACTAAATTTACCTAAAGATGTTCTAGAAATTTTGCGCCAAGGACAACTAGAATATACCAAAGCCCGCATCATCGCTCAATTGAAAGACGAAGATCAGCGACATCAACTTCTAGTGAAAACTATTGAAAAAAATCTTTCAGTTAGAGATATCAAAAGTTACATTCAATCAGTTCAACCTCCTAAGTCTTCTCAGCCGAATATCCTGCCTAATCGGATGAAGGAAGCCTATCAGCGAATTAAGCAAGCTAAAGTTTGGGAAGATCCTAATAAAGCAAAAGTTTTAGAGAAGTTGTTAGGGCAAATTGAAGCTTTATTAGAGTAAAATCTACGGTTTTTTACAACATATTTCACTCTTACCAACCTTTGAGGCGTAGCTTGCATAGCTTGCGCTCGTAGTCATCGTATAGCGAAGCAGCATTTTTGACTTTCTCATCTAATATTACTGTAATCTCAAAAAGATATAGTATTTATGTACTACATTCATCTGAATTCCAGTATTATAATGATGTGCGGCATCTGATCATAAGCAATGTCCACTCCTCCTAATCTTTCTCCTCAACAAATAAACGCCTTTCCTGAACACGAAACAATCACCGGAGTCGTAGAACGTTTAACTTTTTACTCTGCTGAATCGGGTTACACAGTGGCAAGACTGACCCGCCCCCGTAGCACCGAACTCACAACAATTGTCGGTAGCTTTGCTAATATTCAGCCAGGGCAAACTCTACAACTAACTGGTTTCTGGCGTGACCATCCCCAATTTGGTTCCCAGTTCCAAGTAGTCAACTACAAGGAAACCAAACCAGCCACTCTCACCGGAATTGAGAAATATTTGGGCAGTGGACTGATCAAAGGTGTTGGCCCAGTCACAGCAAGACGCATTGTTGCCCACTTTGGTTTAGAAACCCTGGACATTATCGAAAACCAAATTGACCGACTCATTGAAGTTCAAGGCATTGCCAAAAAGCGGATTAAGTTAATTAAAAATGCCTGGGAGACACAGAAAGCCATAAAAGAAGTAATGGTATTTTTGCAAGGGCACGGTGTTTCAACAACATACGCAGTCAAAATTTACAAGCAATATAAGGATGAGGCGATACCTTCGGCACGTCTTCGACGAACGCTACTGTTACCAAAAACCCCTATCAGTTAGCAGCCGACATTTACGGGATTGGTTTTCTAACTGCCGATAAAATTGCACGGAATATCGGAATTGCGCCTGACTCAGAATTTCGTTACCGTGCGGGGATTATCCATTGTCTAAGTGAAGCTGCCGAAGATGGTCACTGTTACCTGCCACAAAGCGAACTGATTGAATCGGTAATCAAACTGCTGACTACCGAATCTCATCAGCCCACAGAAGAAGCGATCGCACAAATCATCAAAGATATGGCTCTAACAGATGACCTGATTAGAGAGCGGGATGAGGAGAAAACACTACTTTGCTACAAGCCAACTTACTTCCATACGGAACAGAATTTAGCTCAACTGATACGCCAACGCTTGGAAAAACCTGTTGGCACTGACATTGAACGCGTGCGTGATTGGATTGAGCGCTTTACAGCCAGCCGTAAAATTCAGCTTTCAGAACAGCAACGCCAAGCTGTAGAAACAGCAGCCTATTCCAAAATCATGATCCTCACTGGTGGCCCTGGCGTTGGAAAGACCTTCACAACTCACACGATTGTCAGCCTGTGGAAAGCAATGGGTAAATCCATAGCCCTAGCTGCACCCACTGGACGCGCTGCTCAACGTTTGGG
>NZ_JACKZS010000038.1 GCF_014222285.1 Nostoc sp. UCD121 | reverse complement strand
TTCCTAATCCCTTCAACTTTTTAGTGGGAATAGTTGCGATCGCACCCTTCCTTTCGCTACGATCTGTAAGCTTTAGGGTGTAGGCAAAGAAGCTTGGAATAAAGCAGTGACATTGTGAGCTATCAAGCCAAACCCAAATTAATCAGATTTTACAGGAAAAACGATGGCGAAACGCGTACAGTTAGTTTTAAATCAAGATATCAGCAAGCTGGGGAAATCTGGCGACTTAGTGGAAGTAGCTCCTGGCTACGCTCGTAATTATCTGATTCCCCAGAAATTGGCAACTAATGCCACTCCTGGTATTCTCAAGCAAGTAGAACGCCGTCGTGAGCAAGAGCGTCAACGGCAATTAGAACTCAGACAACAAGCTCTTGAGCAAAAAGAATCTCTTGAAAAAGTTGGTAGCTTGACAATTGCCAAGCAAGTTGGTGAAAACGAAGCAATTTTCGGTACTATCACCAGCCAAGATGTTGCAGATGCAATTAAGGCAGCCACCGGTCAAGAAGTGGATCGGCGTGGAATTACCATCCCTGATATTAACCACCTTGGTACTTATCAAGCCGAAATCAAGCTGCATTCTGATGTAGCGGCACAAGTCGATATTCAAGTCGTCGCTAGTTAACTCAGAAGGGGGACGAGGGAGCAGGGGTAATAATTCCTAACTCTGCCAATTTTAGATTTAGAATTTTGGATTTTTGATTGAAGAAAAAATCTAAAATCTAAAATCTAAAATTGCATAACTCCCATACTCCCGGCTAGCAAAATCGTCAAAACTAAAATCGTTTATGGCTGAAGAACTGAATTTTAAAGGCGATGGTAGCGATCGCCTCCCCCCACAAAATATTGAGGCCGAAGAAGCGATTTTGGGGGGTATTTTGCTAGATCCAGAAGCGATTAGTCGAGTTAGCGATCGCCTCCTTCCCGAAGCTTTTTATATTAGTGCCCATAAAGATATTTATCAGGCAGCTGTAAGGCTCCACACCCAAGGGAAGCCCACAGATTTGCTTTCAGTCACAAGTTGGCTGACTGACCATGAGATGCTTACCCGCATAGGCGGCAGAAATAAATTAGCAACTCTGGTAGACCGCACAGTGTCAGCCGTGAACATCGATGCCCTCGCAGGGTTGGTGATGGAAAAATACCTGCGGCGGCAGTTAATTAAAGCTGGCAATGAAATTGTACATCTTGGTTACGAAACAGAAACCGAGTTACCAACTGTTTTAGATCAGGCAGAACAGAAAGTATTCGGTGTAACTCAAGAGCGTCCCCAATCGGGTTTAGTTCACATTTCTGATACTCTAATTAATAATTTCCAGGATATTGAGGATCGAAATCAAGGCATCGCCTTACCTGGTGTTCCCTGCGGATTTTACGATTTAGATGCCATGACCAGTGGCTTTCAGCGTTCTGATTTGATTATTGTCGCGGGCCGCCCATCAATGGGAAAATGCCTTAGCCATGATTCAGAAATAGTTTTAGCAGATGGAACAATTACCACAATAGAAGAATTATATAAACAACGTAATGTTTCGACTCCGGTTCCATCGAGCGGAGCCGAGATGCTCAACACAAGTGGTTCATTATTGACGTTAAATAATGACTGGAAATTTACCTTTACTCAACCCTGTGCATTTGTAGATGATGGTATCAAACCAGTTTTTCGGGTAACAACTCGCTTAGGTAGGTCTATTGAAACTACAATCACCCACCCGTATTTGACTATTAAAGGCTGGCAAAAACTAGAAAATCTGAAAGTTGGTGATAAAATCGCTATCCCGCGAAAAATAGATGTGTTTGGCTCACATTCTATGCGCGAGTGCGAGGTCAAGTTATTAGCTTATTTAATTGGCGATGGCGGCTTAACTAACTGCACTCCACGATTTACAAATGGTAATTCATTACTGCAAACCGATTTTTTGCAAGCAGTTGCGGATTTTGGTGGTTTAACAGGCGAAATTTTACAATTAGAATCAGAAGAGTTTGTATCTCATGGATTTGCCTGCATGAGCAAATCTCGGAAGAATTCGCTAACGCTTTGGTTAGAAGAATTAGGTTTGTGGGGTAAAGATGCTCATTCTAAAACTATACCAAACATCGTTTTTAAGTTAGAGCGATCGCAAATAGCCTTATTCCTTAATCGTCTCTTTGCTACTGATGGATGGGCTGCACTGCTTACTAGCGGTCAATCACAGTTAGGCTATGCAACAGTCAGCGAAAAACTAGCAAGACAAATTCAACATCTTTTATTACGATTTGGCATTATTGCATCTCTCAAAAAACGGTCTGTTATGTATAAAAATACCCGCAGACTAGCATGGCAATTAGATATTACTGATGCCTTATCTATTAAAACTTTTATCGCCGAAATAGGTATCTTCAGTAAAGAAGAAGCAATAGAAAAAGTTGCAGCAGCAATATCTCAAAAAAGATATCAAACTAATCGTGACTTGATACCTGTAGAGATTTGGGAACAAATAGCATTAGCAAAAGGTAATGAAACTTGGAGCAATTTAGCTAGATATGCAGGGATTAAAGGGCCAACAAATATGCATGTTGGCAAACGTGCTTTAAAACGGGAAAGACTTTGGATACTGGCTACAGCTTTAGATAATTTACCACTTCAACAGTTAGCAACCAGTGATGTTTATTGGGATGAAATAGTTGCGATTGAGTCGGTGGGTAATAAGCAGGTTTATGACTTAACAATTCCCGAAACACACAATTTTGTTGCTAATGATATCTGTGTCCACAATACAGCCTTTTGCTTAAACCTTGCTCATAATATTGCCGCTTCTTATAAATTACCAGTTGCTTTTTTCAGTTTGGAAATGTCCAAAGAGCAATTGACCCAACGTTTATTAGCTAGTGAAGCGCAAATTGAAAGTAGTTATTTGCGGACTGGTCGCCTCAGTCAAACACAGTGGGAACCTTTAAGCCGTGCTATTGGTATCCTTTCCGAGATGCCAATTTATATTGACGACACGCCGAATATTACAGTTACGCAAATGCGTAGTCAGGCAAGAAGGCTGCAAGCGGAAGTTGGAACTGAATTAGGATTAATTGTCATAGATTACTTGCAATTGATGGAAGGAGCAGGCGATAATCGCGTACAAGAATTATCAAAAATCACGCGTCAACTCAAAGGTTTAGCTCGTGAATTATCTGTACCAGTTATTGCTTTATCTCAGTTAAGTCGGGGGGTGGAAGCGCGTACTAATAAGCGTCCGATGTTGTCAGATTTGAGAGAATCAGGTTCGATTGAACAGGATGCGGATTTAGTAATAATGTTGTACCGCGATGAATACTACTCTCCCGATACTCCCGATCGCGGCATTGCAGAAGTAATTATAGCTAAACACCGCAACGGGCCTACAGGGACAGCGAAACTTTTGTTTAATCCACAGTTTACAAAGTTTCAAAATTTAAAAATTTAGCCGTTGAATTGGGGACTGGGGATTGGGTACTGGGAAAAGCCAATGCCCCATACTTCGACTCCGCTCAGTACAAGTGCCCAATGCCCAATGCCCCAATTTTTACTTAACTCCTAGCAATTCCACATCAAAAATTAGAGTTGCATTGGGTGGAATCACGCCACCAGCACCACGAGCGCCATAGCCTAACTCAGATGGGATGATTAACTTACGACGACCGCCTACTTTAATCGTGCTAACTCCCTCGTCCCAACCTTTGATTACCTGTCCTACGCCAATTTTAAAGCTGAAGGGTTGGCCGCGATCGCGTGAACTATCAAACTTAGTACCATCTTCTAGAGTGCCGACATAGTGAACTTCAACCGTTTGTCCTGGTTGAGGAGTCGCCCCAGTCCCTTCTTTTAACTCCACATACTTCAATCCAGACGGAGTAGTTACGGCATTAGCGTCAGACATAGTATTACTCGCAATTAAGATATTGTTTTCAGTTACAGTTGTGGCCGCTGGCGGCGTTTGGGTTAACTGGGCAGCAATGGCAGTATTCTGTTTACTGCCTACTTGCCCCACAGCCAAAAGCACAACACACACCAGCATGAACGCCACGCTGAGGAAAATTGGTTTCAAAATCAGTTCTCCTTACTTAAGTATCCTGGCAAAAAGATTACCAATAGGACACAATTAGTTTAAATCAGAAAGGACATCTTAACGCCAAAGCTTATTTTCCAAATCGCGCAATTGCCGCTCTAAACGGTCAATTCTACCCCGTAGTTCGTCCACTTCGGACTGTCGAGCTACCCCTAAATCTTGCATCATATTTCGCATTTGTCGTTGCATTTGGACATCCCAGTTTCCCTGCTCCGACTTTAACTGCTGGGCAATATCATCTATAACTGCTTTAGCTTGCTCAGGATTGAGCTTACCATCTTTAACTAAGTCATCGCTGACTTGGCGCAGTTTTTCTGCTACTAAAGACGTTGTGCCAAGACCCATCATCATTAGCTGTTGTAACCAGTTGTTGTTATCCATATTCCCTTCCTCTTACTTATGCCAAAGCAGCTGACCCTTGCTCTTGAGTGTAGGCAATGAAGCTATGCGAAAAGCGTAGTTCTTCTAGCCTACATCTCTATTTTGGCAAATTAGCAAACACAGGATCGTAGGGTGTGATTATAGAACTACTCAAGTTTCAGCTTGCCCCGTATTTAAGGGAAAATTTTATCCAGAAGGACACGCAAATTTGAACAACAGCGCTGGCTGAATATCCTGGCTTTCTCAGTAAAGAGGTCTGGATTCAACCTCAAGATCCTATATTAAGTTATGGCGAACAGTCTCAATTAACCAAAACAAGGGGCAAAATCCCCTTATTTGAAGGTAAGTAAAATTCCGTCACAGCCACTAATAAAGTACAGCGTAAATTCAGCCACCATCCCAATTAACTAGACAAATAGAGGCAATATCCTGCGGAAAGCCGCTTTGCCCCTACTTGTTGAAGGTAGTTAAACTTTTGTCACAGTGATTAGTGAAGCGATCGCCCCAAAAATTATCAGAATCAGACTGGAATTTTAGTTAAATTTGTGAACGCCATTTCTGAAAGGCAATCTCGTAATCGTCTGACTTACTATGATAAACGCCCCACCAATGAAAAAATAATCCTAAACCCCATCCTAATGCTGGGAAAATAGCCCAAAAATAACCAGGACTAGTGATTAAATTCAAGAGAATGAGGAATAAATTCACTGCCAGGAAGGAAACAAGATGCCCCAAAAAAGCTCTGCGTCGGAAAGTATTAAATGTGCGTCGTGACCGTTCTTCTTCTTGCTGAACTAACCACTTTTTTTCAGTTTTTTCCAAAATATCAGAAGAAATGCCTAACTCAGATGCCATTTCTATAAGCTGTTCTCGTGAAAATTCACCTTCCTGTTTCCGGGTGAGTGCTATTTCAAGGATTTTTTGCACATCTTCTGAATCGTAAGTCATTTTAACTACCTTATAAGTTTGTGTGTAAATGCGCTTTTGATTTCACGAAGTTTTCAATAGGCTTCGTTCAATTCAGTTAGCGAACGTCTCCACATTTTGCACCCAATACTTAGTGACATTCACAACCTTATTATTTTCTCATAACTGATTTAGAGCTACTGTATTTGTCAATACTTAAACCTTTGGAATAATTCATGAATTGCCCTTATAATGTATGGTTTTGCGTTGATAAAAGAGGAATAAAACTAAGTATATTAAGAAGACTTGGAACTTAAGCCCCTTATTAAGAGTTAATGCTTAAATCCCAAGTCTTGTTATTCCAAATCTAAAATTTGGTGATTGAAAATATGATTTTCAATTAGAAATCAGGAGTATAATGTTCGGCAGTTCAGAGATTTATGGAAGTGTAGATATCATCCGAGTTTGCATTGAGGTAAGGACGTTGCAATTCAATTTCCCATAATGAGAAATGCCGCAGAATTGCTGCTATTCTATCTTCTGGCGTATCATTCCCTAGATGCCAAGCCTCAAGCAAACCATTAGCAACAATTTGGCATCGATGTGTACCAAAACTTTCTTGGTCGCCAAATTTACGGTCTGGTTCTTCAGCGATCGCTAACCCTGGTGCTATAAACTTGGTAAATAAAGGTACTTGCTCTTGAAAATGCACTTGATTTTCTTTATATACCCTCTCTAAGACTGGACGAACAAGTTCATAATCTTTTTTGTCAAAATAAAGCACTGCTGAGTCGTAGCGCCCATAATCAGAAGGGTTGTACAATGCTTTAAATGAGAAGGCAATGGATATAGCATTGAGTTGGCTAGTCAAATCGTTCATGACTACAACTGAGCCTTCGGGGGTCAAATTGAAGTAGACACGTACCAAAGTTTGATAATTTCGAGCCATAGCTGCATTAGCAATTGCCATATAAAATCCGTTTTGTACCAGATTCTTAGGCATTTTGATTGCTATTGAGTCACCAATATTAGCAGGTTGTTGTAAGCTATCGGGTTCAACGTGCAGTCTCAAACCGTTCTTATGCACCACCAGACTACCATCTACGTCTTCTTTTAGAAGCAGCCAATTATCATTCCAGTAGCCTACACCTCTGTTATTTTCATGCAAGCGATCGTAAAAAGCTATATCTACGCCAAATAGTGTATTGTTTTCGAGATTTTGGTTTAAAGCCAAATTCGCTGCTTCTTTATTGGATGACGGAAGACTTTTCGATGAGCCATTGTAGTATAAGGCGTAAAGTAAACTACGTAATTGATGACTCAAAAACTTATTTTGAAAATCTAAAGATAATTGTTGAAAGTGAGGGACTATTGATTCTGGTACTTCCACCGGGCCAAAGTCTGGATGTCTAATACAATAGTGAGACTGGATTTCAACCTTATAAACGATATCTTGTAGTGATGTCTGCAATGACTCTGGAATATCTGACAGTTGATTTGCCAGCGAATCTAATAATTGCATAAAAACTTGCCTGTCAATAATGTGGAGAGATAGGGACAGACAAACAAAAAATGTTTGCGTCCCCTTGTTGACTTGGAATTTATTTTGAAGCGGGAGATAAGTTAATAGGAGAGAGGGCTGATGCATCTACACCAAAAATTGTTGGTATCGATGCTTCTGGACGACATAATAAACTCTTAGCAACCTGGAGTATGCAAATACCTTTATTACCAAAAGTTTTTTCGTGCTGGAGTTTGGCTTGAATAGATTTAATCAAAGCGAAACCGCAAAACTGCATAACTCTCGGTAAAAAATCAGGACGATGTTCTATAATTTCGGGGAAAACAGAGAGATAAGCAATTACCAACTCTCTAATGGAAGGTTGCAGCAAATGTAGAGGAGTTGTTGCTAGACGTAAAGACTCTTGAATCGCCATTGTTTTACTAGTAATCATGCTGTGTAGCCAAAGTTGTAGATAGCTGGCTATCAGTGTTCCTAAATCACTAGCTGGATCTCCCCAAGCGCCACGTTCCCAATCAATCAATCGAATAATACTCTCATCTGAGGACGATTCATTAAAAGCAGCTTCTTCCCAATTCAGAGAAAGGAGAATATTGTTTAGTTTCAGATCGTTATGAGTTAAACAACAGGGAGTGAAGGCATTACTCAACTCTGCGATCGCCTGCCCTAGACTATCATAACGTTGATAAAGAGACAAAAATTTTAGTCCATCGGTAGGCAACTTGCCAAAAACTGCCGGGGAAACTCTATCCATTCCAAGATTTAGGTTAGGAGTTCCTTGACCGAATATATTGTTATTTAGGAAAAAGTCTTGATACTCTTGACGGCCAATAGATAGGCGATGGATAGATGCCAAAGTAGTTCCAACTACCATTGCAATCTCTACAGGAAATAAATTCAAATTCCTTTCCACATAAAAATCCATTAAATCCCGATAGTTAGTTAGATAATTGAAAACAAAGACTGAATTTTCAGGATCAAAATGTACTGCTTCTGAAAAATATGAACGAATGTCGCTTAGTTCTGGGAAAGTTTGCAAAAAT
This sequence comes from Nostoc sp. UCD121, assembly GCF_014222285.1. Classification (GTDB taxonomy): domain Bacteria; phylum Cyanobacteriota; class Cyanobacteriia; order Cyanobacteriales; family Nostocaceae; genus Nostoc. The sequence goes on along the minus strand of NZ_JACKZS010000038.1, from coordinate 37,323 downwards.
TTGTGAACTCGCCATTCTTTTAAAAACTCGCCAGCAGTCTTTCCCTCTCTTTTGTGAGGCTCTTGCTTAATTAGGAATTTTCGGTTATCTGGTAAGCTGATTAATAAGTTAAAGTTCTTAGCAGGTATTAGCTCGATTTTGCTTAAAGACTTTTCATCTTGAGTACATAATCCTTGAAGAATCAGATAATCAAAAGCATTTTGAGAACTCAATACAAATAATGTCATGGCTTCAGAAAAGTATCAATGTTAACAACTAAAACTTCTTGAACAGTTAATATACTTAATATATTAACAACCTATTATCCCTACTAACTATGTGTGGATTATCATACAAAACCTATTATTTTCGGCTGTATGAATTAATCAATAAAATGTTAAAAGAACTCTAGGAATGTTTCATGTTTTGAATCGATGCACTATTTATTGAGTATTGAATGATTCTGCTAACTCTGCAATTTCATAGATAGTAAAGGCTAACAATGCAAAATGAAGATTTTTCAACCCATAGTTAAGAATCTGAGCAAGAGCGTCATCTGCACCTGCATATATAGAGATGTACTCTAGGTTGCTAATATCTATAAGCAACCCTTCTGAATCATCGAGATGCAAATCAGAAATGGTAATTTTTGACATGAATTTAAATTCCCAAAAATATTGATCAATTAGTCAAGGCGAGCATAATTAAGCATCAATTACTTAATAATTTGGCTCGGTAGTCAGGAAAAAATTAATAAAATTGATCAACTGCTATAATCAAGCTTTAAATTGCTTAATCCAATCGGCTATCCTGATTTTAATAACCAAAAAAGCTGATTTTTAATCAGATCAGTTTATTCAAAGCTCTTTATTGCACCAGAATTTAGCAGCGATTAAGCTAGGGATTGCTTAATCGCTAATTCAAAAAGTTACACAGAGCAATATAGCTCAGTGGTCAACTACAAGAAAGTATCAGATTCGCTAAATGACTTAACTATGTGTGCAGTCAAACTTGCTCCAAAACCTAACAATGCGAACTCTTGTCCTTTAATGCCATAAGCTAAAAGTGGCTCTATGCCATGAGCAACGCTAGAAATCTCATAACCACCATAAACAGTGATGGAATCTACATTGTTCAGGTCGTTGAGGAAGCTTTCAGAATCTTGAAACAGTTCAGAACCAGTGGTATTTAGTTGCGAAAGAGCAATGCTAGCCATAATTTTACCCTAAAATAATTGTCACAGTTGAGCAGATTTGGCAGCGATTAAGCCGTGTATTACTTAATCGCTAATTCAAAAACTTACACAGAGAAATGTAGCTCAGTAGTCAATTACAAGAAAGTATCAGACTCGCTAAATGACTTGACGATGTGTGCAACCAAGCTAGCTCCGAAGCCTAACAATGCGAACTCTTGCCCTTTAATGCCATAAGCTAAAAGTGGCTCGATACCTTCGGAAACATTGGAAACATCACTATTACTACCACCACCATAAATAGTGATGGAATCTACATTGTTCAAGTCGTTGAGGAAGCTTTCAGAATCTTGAAACAGTTCAGAACCAGTGGTATTTAGTTGCGAAAGAGCGATACTCGCCATAATTTTCTCCTAAAATAATTGTCACATCTCAACAGACTTAGGCAGCGATTAAGCTATGTATTACTTAATCGCTAATTCAAAAACTTACACAGAGCAATATAGCTCAGTAGTCAATTACAAGAAAGTATCAGACTCGCTAAATGACTTGACGATGTGTGCAGTCAAGCTAGCTCCAAAGCCTAACAATGCGAACTCTTGTCCCTTAATGCCATAAGCTAAAAGCGGCTCGATACCTTCGGAAACATTGGAAACGTCACCACCATCACCACCACCATAAATAGTGATGGAATCTACATTGTTCAGGTCGTTGAGGAAGCTTTCAGAATCTTGGAACAGTTCAGAACCAGTGGTATTTAGTTGCGAAAGAGCGATACTTGCCATAGTTTTCTCCTAAAACAATTGTCACAGTTGAGCAGATTTGGTAGCGATTAAGCCGTGTATTACTTAATCGCTAATTCAAAAAATTCTACAGAGCAATATCGCTCAGTAGTCAATTACAAGAAAGTATCAGAGTCGCTAAATGACTTGAGGATGTGTGCAGTCAAGCTAGCTCCGAAGCCTAACAATGCGAACTCTTGTCCCTTAATGCCATAAGCTAAAAGTGGCTCGACACCATCGGCAACATCAGAAACATCACCACCATCACCACCACCATAAATAGTGATGGAATCTACATTGTTTAGGTCGTTGAGGAAGCTTTCAGAATCTTGGAATAGTTCAGAACCAGTGGTATTTAGTTGCGAAAGAGCGATACTCGCCATAATTTTCTCCTAAAACAATTGTCACATTTCAACAGACTTAGGCAGCGATTAAGCTGTGATTGCTTAACTGCTGATTCCATTTTTATTCATAAATTTTCTAAAAATCAAGCTTGTAAGCCTGATTTGTAAGACATAAATAAATGGATTGCGTCTTTATTGATGGCTTTACTTTTATTTAAAAAATCTTTAGAAAACATCCTATATTTTTTGTAAAAATTAGCGAGCTAAAGATTAACAAATTCTTTGATAAGTCGAGAGTCTAACTTTTCATAAATCATTACGCTTGGGTTAAGAAGAATAGTAGTGGCATGGCAAAACTAAAATAATGCATTAGACGTAAGTTGGGTAAAGCGGAGCGTAACCCAACATATATCAGAATATTGGGTTACGCAAAGCCTCCACCCAACCTACACCTACACCATTTTTAGTTTTTAGCTTTAACTGAACCCCATTGATAGCTGATTAGTATATTTCAAGTTTGTGAAATACAAAAATACTCTACCTGCTCTGTCACGAACCTTGGAGACGAGAGGGGTGTATTTCATCAAAGTACTGTATGAAAGTTTTGAGACTCGTGAAGTCCTGTGTAGATAAGCATGATATTCGGTAGGGCTAGATTTTAATCTGTCAAAAAAATCGTGCGCTCTTGATTAATCAAGAGCGCACGAGCCTAATGGCTATAAAATTCTTATTGCTCAAAATTATTGTAAATCAGTCAGTTGTTGTCGTAGGTCTACTATTTGCTGTTCTATGTTGCTTAACCAATTATTAACAGTCTCTTGTATATTTTCTGTTGAAAGCGTGCCAGAAGTATCTTCATCGTCTCTTCTCGATCTTCTTCTTCTTCCACCTTCTACAGTTCTCATTTCCCAATCGGTTAGTTCGGTGAGCAGATTCACGTCACTATTAGGATGCAGGTTAGATATTAAGATCATGACTATTGATATACCTCACAAAATCTAGTGATATTAATTGATCTAGTCTGAGATAACATTAAGCTAAAAATCCAGACTCCATCACTTGTATTTTGCAATAAAATCTTAGTCATTTAACTTTTTAAGGCTAATTTTCAAGACATAACTAAAGGATTTTCGTCTTTAAAAGCGATGATTTATATTCTGAACTTGTTTGTCTTTCTAAATGAGTAGAGACGCGATTTATCGCGTCTCTACTTATCGTTACGATCGCAATTTGGATTAATTCTTCGCCTGTGGTTGCGAACCAGGAATCGTTACATCTATTGGTGTCACCGTTGCTGCTAGCTGCGTCAATGGTGGTTGAATGGCGGTTTGATTCCCCACCACTAGAGTCACAAGCTTTTCTGGCTTGAGGTATTCTCGCGCTACCCGTTGCACGTCAGCAGCTGTGGTGCCAGCAACGGCTTTTTGATAGCGAAAGAGAAAATCAGCCGGATAGCCGTAATATTCGTATCGCATCAACCTTGATAAGGTTTGGCTAGGATCTTGAAAGTTGAATACAAAGGAGTTGAGTGTAGATTCTTTGGCAAAAGCCAGTTCTTTTGCTGGCACTCTTTGAGTTTGAATGCGTTTAATTTCAGCTTGTAAGGCTTTGACAAACTGCACCGTAGCATCCGATCGCGTTTGTCCACCAGCAATAAACATCCCAGGATAATCGTAGCGGGGGCTCCACTCGCCATAGACAGAGTAAGCTAAACCTTGGCGCGATCGCAATTCATTAAATAATCGTCCACCAAATCCATTTAACACCCCATTCAATACATCCAGCGCCGCATAATCGGGGCTGTCAAACCGTCCGCCTAAATGGCCGATAAGCACACTACTTTGGGTTAATTGTGGCTGATTGACAAAAAACACTCCACCTGTATTAGCTGGCGAAACCGATGGTAATTTGGGTTTCGCAATACCTGGATTGCGATTCCAGTCGCCAAACTTAGCTTGAATGAGCGATCGCATTTTCTTAGAGTCAAAATCCCCCACAATCCCCAAAATTATATTATTGGGGTGGAAATATTGCTGATAAAAATTGAGCAAATCCTCACGCTCAACTTTATCCACCGTTGCATACTCTATGGTGCGAGAGTATGGACTATCTTTCCCATAGATCAATTTCTTAAATTCTCTAGTCGCAATCCCATCTGGATTGTCATTGCGACGAGCAATACCACCTTTGGCTTGAGTTTTCGCCAAGTCTAGCTTTTCTTGAGCAAATGCTGGCGATCGCAGCACCTCGGCAAATAGCCCAAACACCGTTTCTAAATCTTCACTCAGGGCATCAAAGCTAGCACTACCAGAACCTTCACCAATACTAGCTTCTACAGATGCCGCCCGTTGTTCCAACATCTCATTGAGTTCATCAGCCGAATGTTGCTTAGTTCCCCCAGTTCGCATCACTGCGCCCGTAAAACCAGCTAACCCAACTTTCTCCATTGGTTCCAAGCGATTTCCTGTCCGCACAAATGCCGTCCCATTTACCAACGGCAATTCGTGATCCTCCATCAAATAGACAACCAAGCCATTTTGGAGAACAAACCGCTCATACTTGGGTATCTTAATCTCAGGTAGCGGTGGCAACTGCAACTCACTATAATGCTTTGCCTCAGTCGTCGCCGCCAAAGAAAAATTACAAGTTAAAAGTAAACACGCAAAAACAGCAACCAAAGCATAAATTAACCCCTTTCCATTCTTTATTTTCAACCCCATCCGCCTTTTACCCTTCACCTTATATCTCTGCATATCTTTCTTCCTTAGCGCCCTTTGCGCCCTTTGCGGTTCGTTTTTCATCCTTCTTTCGACAGCAACTTCCCAATCGTGCGATTCCCCGGCGTAAAAGTCTCCTTCGCCACTCTTTGGATATCAGCCGTCGTTACCGCCGAAATATCATCCAACTGCTTAAACAAATTCCGCCAAGAGCCAGTTTTCACCTCATATTCCAACAATTGTTGAGCCATCCCCATATTTGAATCGAGAGTACGTAACAAACCCGCCCGTGCTTGGGTTTTCACCCGTTCCAAATCAACTGCCGCTACAGGCTCAGTTTTTAATTTGTCAATTTCTTGGCGCAAAGCCACTGCCACTTCATCAACTGTATGACCAGGAGCCGTGAGAGCATAGAAAAATATCAGGTTTGGGTATTTATCTCCAGGAAATCCACTGTAACCTTGAGCATTTAACGCCAAACGCTGTTTTTCTACCAAAGACTTATACAAGCGCGACGTGCGTCCATCACTTAATAAACTGCCAATGATTTCATAGGTTGCATTATCTGGATGAGTAACTGCCGGACGATGATAACCTTCTAAATACCAGGGTTGAGAAGGTAGTTGTAAAGTAACTTCCCGTGTTTGTTTTTGTGGCGGTTCCACTGGAATTTGTTCAACAGCTTTGGTTTTTGCTTTATAGCGGCCAAAATAAGTTTGCGCTAGTTTTTTCACCTCAGCCGGGTTAACATCTCCGACAATAGCGATCGCTAAATTACTTGGTACGTAGTGAGTATTAAAGAAATTCTGGACATCATCTGGTGTCAAATTGCGGATATCTTGGTCATAACCAATCACTGGACGCTTGTATGGATGGACTTTATAAGCAGTATCGACAAATTTTTCCACCATTTGTCCAATGGGTGAATTCTCTATCCGCATCCGTCGTTCTTCTAAAATTACATCTTTCTCTTTATAAAACTCACGACGAATTACCGGATCGAGAAATCGTTCCGACTCCAACGACATCCACAGTTCCAGCTTATTGGCAGGAAAGCTGTAAAAATAACGAGTAGCTTCGGTTGAAGTATTGGCATTTAAACCCACACCTCCCGCTTGTTCGACAATTTGTCCCAATTCATTTTGCTTGACAAGCTTACCTGCTTGTGATTCTACTTGCTTAAACTCAGTTTCTAACCGCGCAACCTCATCTTTTTTGCCATCGGCTTTCGCTGCTTTAATTAGAGTATCTAACTGCTGCAATCTCTCTAGTAACGGTTTTTCTGCTTTGTAGTCTTGTGTACCAATGCGCGTTGTACCTTTAAACGCCAAATGTTCTAGAAAGTGAGCTACACCAGTTTTACCATCTGGCTCATCCACACCACCAACATTTGCATAAGTCAGGAAGGAAACCACAGGCGCTTGATGCCGTTCTAAGACAAGGAATTTTAGACCATTGTCGAGGCGAAACTCCGTTAACTGTTTAATGACTCGATCCAGATAAGGTTGGATTGAACTTTGAACTGGTGGAGTTTGAGTTTTGGTTTCTTGAGGAGGTGCAGTTTGAGTTTGAGCCAGAGCAATTTCTGGTAGTAATCCCCACCAGAAAACGATCAAAGCCAACAAAGTGACAAACAACCGCCGTAATAAATCCAAAATTGACCGACTGATCTGGTTCATAAGCAAAAATTAAGATAAAGTTACACTACCTGAGAAACAGGATACTTAGCAAAAGGACGTTAATCTTGTATTAAGCTTGTTGAGCTTTTTTACTTGACGTTAGACAATAATGCTACAAATCGTGTTCCGCACATTTCACCATAACTGTTATGCGAGTTTTTAATTCTTCCCCACCTTCAGAGGCTCAGACGCGCACCCGGATTTTACAGGCAGCACAAAGGTTGTTCGCCTCTCAGGGATTTGACGGCACTACCACCCGTGATTTAGCGCAGGCGGCAGGTGTAGCTGAAGGCACTCTATTTCGTCATTTTCCCAATAAAAAAGCAATTTTAGTAGAAGTAGCCACGAGTGGCTGGGTAGAAATTTTAACAGATTTGCTAACAGAATTAAGTGAAATGGGCAGCTATAAAGCTGTAGCTCAAGTGATGCGTCGCCGGATGTGGAACTTTCAAAAAAATGCCGATTTGATGCGCGTTTGTTTTATGGAAGTGCAGTTTCACCCCGATTTGCGCGATCGCATTCAATTAGAAGTCATTACCAAAATGACCGATGTGGGCGAAGCATTCTTTCAAACAGCAATGGATAAAGGCATTTATCGCAAAACCGATGCAAAGCTAGTTGCGAAAGTTTTCTTAGGAATGTTTGCGATCGCAGGTTTTTCTAACAACACCATTATCGAACCTGACGCTTCCCCCCAACAAATGCAAGAAATGGCCGAAGGACTAGCTGATATTTTCCTCAATGGTGTCTTGGTTAAAGATTAGGAGATTGGGCATTGGGCATTGGGGAAAAACTTACTGTAACTTCCCCCCATTCCCCATTCCCTACTTACCATTCAACACTATTTTCGCTTGCTGACTCCACTGTTGTACTAGCTCAATTGCTGGACACAAATCTCGTCGCTGCATTGTTGCTACTTGCAAGCGCATAATTTGTTGGTGCAATCGGTGAGTGGGAGTCTGTGCCAACTGTGCCACAGAACCAATACCTGCGTGGAGCAATAAACCACAATATTGCACGCCTACGCTGGGAATACGCGCTAAGTCAGCTAAAGCCATCCATTTATTTACATACTGAAGATGAATTTGTAATTTATTTGCTAACGCTAACCGTGCCTCTAGAGTCTTTCCTTGTTTGACTAGCGCTACTGTGCTAGTAATCCCACAATTTTGCAGTTGTGATTGTTCGTCGTGGCTCAGTCCAGGTAATTGCTCGATTGGCCAGTCACGAGATGCGAACAGATTTCGATTATTTGTATTTTTAGTAGACATTTTAAAACTAAATATAGGCTTCTTCACTTACGTCTACAGCCATCCTAAATCATTCATGAAGAACAAGATACCCTCATCCTCTTCAAAGTCGGGTATTTAAACCTTATAATTTTGGCGTTTTTTCCTGCTACTCTGCGGGAATGTTTCACATCTAAATGTAACTTACTGCAATGCCATTGTATTGACTGACAATGCTATTGCATCAACCGACAATGCTATTGTATCGACTAGCAATGCCATTGTATTGAATGACAATGCTATTGCATCAAATAATAATGCCATTGTATTGACTAACAATGGCATTGCCTCAAATAACAATAACATTTCACAGTAAATGCTGTTGTTTTACTTAGAATAAAGTGGTAAATAACTCACCTCGCAGAACAGTTACTGCTTGTCCGGCGAGAAAAACGCGATCGCCTCCGGTATAGCGTACTTTTACCACTCCACCGCGACGAGATGCTTGATAAGCCAATAACTCATCTTTGTGTAAGCGATCGCGCCAGAAGGGTGCAAGACAGCAATGGGTAGCACCAGTTACAGGGTCTTCATCAATTCCTAAACCTGGTGCAAATAAACGAGAGACGAAATCATATTCAGAATCAGAGTCGGTGGAGCTGGTGACAATGATCTCAGAAATAGGCAAAGTTTTTAATATTTGAAAATTTGGCTGTACTTGCCGTACCAAATCTTCAGATTCCAATTCCACTAAATAGCCAAAAGAATTTAAGAAAACGGATTTGTAAGGTACACCCAAAGCAGCCTTAAGTTCTCGCGGGGCAATTGTTTCTTGTGAATGATTAACAGGAAAATCTAACTCAATCCACTCATCTTGCAATTTAGCAATCAGCAATCCGCTTTTGGTGTAGAACCGCGCAACTTCATTCTGCGACAAATGCCCCTCTGACCAAAGTACATGGGCACTAGCTAAGGTTGCGTGACCACAAAGAGGCACTTCTATCGTTGGCGTAAACCAACGCAGATTGAAGCCATCATCCTGTCTAAATAGAAAAGCTGTCTCAGATAAATTCATCTCCTGCGCTACATTTTGCATCCAGCGTTCATTTTGGCGAGTAGGCAAAACACAGACAGCAGCAGGATTTCCTGCGAAAGGTCTATTGGTAAAAGCATCAACCTGAGTAATGATTTGTCCCATTAGAGTCACCTTAAAAATTAGACAGCAATATACTTATCAGGAGTGTGTTAGAGATTTATGCAACTAATTAACATTATTTTTAAGCCTATTGCTACGCGCCTATAGCGCACTAAAATTCATTTAAGCATTTATTGTTTCTCTGTGTATCTACCCTCTGCGCCTTGTTCCAAAGACAAAAATTTATAGCTTTAACCCAAGCGTATTAGTCTATAGGGATTCTCGATGTGAAATACAGTCAGTGGTTCATAAGGACAGACAGCCATGCTGTTACAGCAACAGGACTTACGCAATAAAATAGCCCAAACCTTTATTCTTCGGTAGAGGCAATTCATGTAGACGCAAAGCGGCTTCCCGCAGGGTATTGCCTCTACCGCGTGTAGTTTTGCGTAAGTCCTAATCAAAATGGAAATCGCCATATACAGTACCTTATAAATTAGGAATACAATCTCCACAAACTAGGGTAAATGTTCAAGGAAAACCGAAACATGAGCATAAAAATCTTCAGAAGCATCTTTGCTGCTGTCAACTTAGCGCTAATTTCTGGAGGATTAGTTAGTTGTGCTGTTGAAGTACCACAGCCACTTGCACCAACTGAGCAACAAAAACCAGTTCTGCAACCTAACCAGAACGACAATGATGATGATGGCGATCGCAAAAATCGCAAAGATGATGATGATGATGATGGCGATCGCAAAAATCGCAAAGACGATGACGATAAAGAAGATAACGACTAAATAAAGGCAAAACTATAACCTTGGGTTTCCATTTATGCTTATCCCTCAAACTTCTACTTCCTTCGCCGATTGTTTACGCCTCCGACGGCAAAAACTAGCAAACTTCATTAAATTTCCCGTAATTCTGTGGTCAGGTAGCAACAGTCCCCGCAACTTTCCAGCAAATCCTTTTCCATTTCGCGCCAACAGTCATTTCCTCTATTTTGCCGGACTGCCATTATCAAATGCAGCAATTCGTTTAGAAGCCGGCAGGCTAGAACTATTCATGGACGATCCATCGCCCAGTAGCGCCCTTTGGCATGGAGAAATGCCAACGCGCAATGAAATAGCCCAGAAGATTGGGGCAGATGTGGCAAGGCCAATGGCAGAATTAGAGTCTTGGGTAGAAGATGCTGTTACACTTGCCGTACAAGATGCAGCGACATGGACGCAACAATCGCAGCTATTAAATAGATGGGTTTTACCCCAAAGTCCTCCCCAAGGAATTGATTTAGATTTAGCGAAAGCGATCGCTTCTATCCGCCTCACTCACGATGAAGCTGCATTAACCGAGTTGCGAAAAGCTGCTGCTGTAACTGTTGAAGCACACAAAGCTGGGATGGCAGCAACACCTCAAGCCAAACTAGAAGCAGAAGTTCGCGCCGCGATGGAAGGGGTAATTATTGCCCACAATATGACCACCTCTTACAACAGTATTGTCACCGTTCACGGCGAAGTTTTGCATAACGAACACTATCACCACCCCTTGCAACCAGGTGATTTACTACTTGCCGATGTTGGCGCTGAAACTGAGATGGGTTGGGCAGGTGATGTCACTCGCACATGGCCAGTTTCCGGCAAGTTTTCATCTACCCAGAGAGATATTTATGATGTAGTGCTGGCCGCTCATGATGCTTGCATTGCCAGAATACAGCCTGGTGTAGAGTATGAGGATATTCATCTATTAGCTGCCACAGTTATAGCTGAAGGTTTAGTAGAGTTAGGCATTTTCCAAGGGAATCCCCAAGATTTAGTAGAGATGGATGCCCACGCGCTGTTTTTCCCTCATGGTATTGGTCATCTACTGGGTTTAGATGTCCATGATATGGAAGATTTGGGAGATTTAGCAGGGTATGAAGAAGGACGGAAAAGGAGCGATCGCTTTGGCTTAGGCTACCTTCGTTTAAATCGTCCTTTGCGTCCAGGAATGTTAGTTACAATTGAACCTGGTTTTTATCAAGTACCAGCAATTTTAAATGATGCCAATGTTCGCTCAAAATATCAGAATGTGGTGAACTGGCAACGTTTAACCGAATTTGCCGATGTGCGCGGAATCCGCATCGAAGATGATGTTTTAGTTACCGCAGAAGGTAGCGAAGTTTTAACAGCCGCATTACCAAATGATCCTGATACTATAGAAAATTTAGTAGGTTCCTAATCTAATTGATAGCGTAAACACATAGGATGTTATCTTAATGATCAAAAAACCCATAGGATTACTACTCAACGGAGTTATTGTCAGCTTCGGACTATTGCCATTATTAGCTCAAGCACAGCAGCCGGTTTCTGATACCCAAGTTACGGCGATGGTAGAAGCATTGCGACAAGCTGCACCGCAAACAAAGAATCCCAACGATGGATATTACAGCGAATGGCAAGTGAAACCAGAAACCCTCAAAGGCTGGGCAAGAACTTGTCTCAAACGAGAACTGACACCGACACAGTTTGAAAACAATCCTGCGATCGCTCGCCAAGTTGTGTCCTGCATTACCCGCCGTGAATTAACCAATCAGTTCCGCGCCACCAATAATAATGAAATTGCATCTGTGCGCGGTGCAGCTTGTTGGTGGATGACTGGTAGCTATACAGGTTGTAACAAAGGTTTCACTGCTGAGTATGTGCAAAAAGTTGTCCGCTTTTATCAACAACAGCGTTCAAAACCAGCAACAACTCAATCGTAAAAAGAATTCACAAGTCAGGAGCCAGAATTCATAATTCTGCTGGTCAATGTACAGAGTTTGTGATTGAGTTGCCTATTCGTCAGGTCGCAGCTAGAAAATCAGTATCTAAAGTTAATGTGTTAGACCAGGTATAAACAAAGAGGCAATAATATTTAAGTCTGTAGATGTAGTGAATAACTCATTTATCGGTAGCGATAATATGTAAATCTATTTTTTGATGCCTAATTAGCTCCATCAATCTTTGTGTGAAGGAACCTTTGAGCCATCTTTTCCATGAAGACTGCTGGCTCTCACCAATGATAATTTGAGTAATGTGATAATCTACTGCAACTTGAGCAATTTTATTGGCGATATTTTGGCTCTTGAAGTGTAAAAATTCGCCACCAAACTCTCGACATAATTTCTCGCATGTATCGATATGTAAACTTTCTTCTTTAGTGAGGAAACGTTCGGGATCTGCTACGAACACAGTATACAGTCGCGCATTCATATAATTGGCAATGCGTGCGCCTCGACGTAGCAACTGCACGGAATCAGGGTAAGTAGATACACATACTAAAACTCGTTCATGAACATTGCAATTTTGTCCTACTAAGCTGGAAGTGTTTGCTTCTTCCTCAACTGTATCTGCTACTTCTCTTAATGCTAGTTCCCTTAAAGCAATAAGATTACGACGCTGAAAGAAGTTTTTCAGGGATTGCTCGATTTTTTCAGGAGCATAAATTTTCCCTTCTTGTAAGCGCTCTTCTAGAGTTTCTGGAGTAACATCAATGACAACCACAGCATCAGCTTCATCAAGTACATAATCAGGAATACGCTCTCGCACCACCACACCTGTAATTCTTGCCACTAGGTCATTTAAACTTTCCAAATGCTGAATATTGACAGTGGAATAAACATCAATTCCAGCGGATAAAATTACTTCCACGTTCTGATAACGCTTTTCTCGTTGAGAACCAGGAACGTTAGTATGAGCAAGTTCATCTACTAGAACCAGTTGGGGAGAGCGTTGCAAAATTGCGTCTGTATCCATTTCCTGTAGAGTGACGTTCTGATGGATGCAGGCTTTTTGGGAAACTACCTCTATTCCAGCAGCTTTCATTGCCGTATCTTTGCGTCCATGAGTTTCTAAGACACCGATAACTACATCAATTCCATCTTGTTTGAGTTGATGTGCTTCTTCTAGCATTTTGTAAGTTTTGCCGACACCGGGAGCCATACCAATAAAAATCTTATGTTTCCCGCGTCGGTTAGGACGAATATAAGAACTATCGGGAGATGAGGTATGAGAATGAATCATGAACAAGATATTAGGTAAATTGGCAATAGTTAATTTAGAAAGCTGGGAGAGAATGATACGGTTACTTTTTTTGAGTTAATCGTTTATTGGGACTGTAATCAGAGCAATTAATTGCTTTTTTGATTGACTCCCTCAAGAAGTTAACTTGCAGGCTGTAAAGCATCCAAAGCCATATTTAGCTGCAAAACATTGATTCCAGGTTCACCAAAAATTCCCAGGAATCTGCCATCGATGTTTTGAGATACTAGAGTTTGAATTTGGGCTGGATTCAGATTACGGGCGCTGGCGATACGCCGCACCTGTGTTTGGGCTGCTGCAATACTGATGTGAGGATCTAAACCGGAGCCGGAAGTATAAACTAAATCAGCAGTCGGTTGTATATTGGCTTGTTTCAGCCGTGCTACTTCCACTTGAATGCGTTTGAGGAGTTCAGGATTGCTGGGTGCGAGGTTGCTAGCTCCTGACACCCCAGTTTTTGCAACTTCTGGGGCTATGCTGTATTTTACAGTGCTGGGGCGACTCCAGAAATAGCGATCGCTATTAAAGGGTTGACCAATTAAGGCAGAGCCTACAACTGTACCTTGACTGTTAGTGATTAAGCTGCCGTTAGCCTGAAAAGGCAATGCTATCTGTCCACAAAGTAGCATGAATAAAGGATAGAGGAAGGCTGTTAGTAACCACAAAGCTAAAGTGGAACGAACAGCTTTATTTAGTTGGCTCATTAGAATTTCTCCGGTTGAAAAATGACTACGAACAAATAAATACTCACACTCAAAGTCATGAGTCCTAAAAGGGCAATAGCATAAGATGCAGAACGTGATATTGCAAACGGTGTTGCGGCTTGTACTGCTGGTGCTAAAAGTACATTCAAGCAAAGCAGTAAAAATAGAGATAAAGAAATGCGATTTGGTTTTTCGCCAATAAAGTCAAATACATTCTTCATAATTAAAATAGTGAATTGGAATGCAGAGTTTTGGACTAAGCTAGACCGATGGACACAATCAAAACATCAATTATTTTGATGGCAATGAAGGGAATCAGAACGCCACCAAGTCCATAGATAAAGATATTGCGTTGCAAAAGTTTATCTGCGGTTAATGGTCGGAATTTAACCCCAGTCAGTGCTAAGGGGATGAGTGCTGGAATCACTAAAGCGTTGTAAATCAAAGCTGATAAAACCGCAGATTGGGTACTTGCCAAACCCATAATATTGAGAGTGCCAACACCAATGCCCGAAAATATAGCAGGAAGAATGGCAAAATACTTAGCAATATCGTTAGCAACAGAAAAGGTGGTGAGTGCGCCACGGGTAATCAGTAATTGTTTACCAATAGTGACGATATCAATTAACTTGGTAGGATCAGAATCAAGGTCTACCATATTAGCAGCTTCCTTTGCCGCTTGAGTGCCTGTATTCATTGCCACACCTACATTTGCTTGAGCTAAAGCTGGAGCATCATTAGTACCATCCCCAGTCATGGCTACGAGTTTCCCTTGGGCTTGTTCTGTCCGAATCACCTCAATTTTGTCTTCAGGTGTAGCCTCGGCAATAAAGTCATCAACTCCTGCTTCTTCGGCAATCACAGATGCAGTAATACGGTTATCTCCGGTCAGCATAATGGTTTTAATTCCCATTCGCCGCATTTGGTCAAAACGTTCTCTAATTCCCGGTTTAATGATGTCTTTGAGATAAATTACACCATAGATTTCATCATTTTTACAAAGTGCTAATGGAGTACCGCCTAATCGAGAAATTCGTTCAAAGGTGGTATCAAGTTCAGGGGTTAATTTTCCACTTCGCGAAGTTCCTGCGGAACCACTTCGCGATCGCACAAATCCTTTAATCGCGTCCACTGCACCTTTACGAATTTGCACCTCGTTGGCTAAATCAGTACCACTCATCCGCGTTTTGGCAGAAAATTCGATGCCTTCTGCTTGTTTAGGGTCAAAATCTAATCCTGCCCCTAATTTTTCCGCCAGTTTAACGATGGATTTTCCTTCTGGAGTTTCATCAAATATGCTTGATTCTAGAGCAACTTTTGCTACCTTCTCCATAGAATGACCGTTAACGGGAATAAATTCCTCTGCCAAACGGTTTCCCAAAGTAATCGTACCTGTTTTGTCCAATATCAAGGTGTTGATATCCCCGCAGGCTTCAACCGCTCGTCCAGAAGTAGCAATTACATTAAACTGGGCAACTCTATCCATCCCAGCAATCCCAATAGCACTTAATAATCCGCCAATAGTGGTAGGAATCAGTGCCACAAGTAAGGCTATGAGTACGGCAATACTAATAGGTGAGTTGACGTACACTGACACCGTAGGTAAAGTGGCAATCACAACCAAAAACACCTGAGTAAGAACTGCCAACAAAACCGTCAAGGCGATTTCATTAGGTGTTTTGCTGCGAGAAGCTCCTTCTACTAAACTAATCATGCGGTCAAGAAAGCCTTGTCCAGGGTCAGCAGTGACCCGAATTATCAGTTCATCAGAGTTGATACGCGTCCCTCCAGTCACGGAACTAGCAATATCTGAACCTGGTTCTTTCAATACTGGTGCTGATTCTCCCGTAATAGCAGATTCATCCACAGAGGCAATACCTTTAATTACCTCCCCGTCAGCAGGGATAATATCCCCAGCAATTACCTTGATTTGGTCGCCACGACGTAAGGCTGTGGAACTAACCTCTTGGATGGAACCATCAGCAAGAAGTTTTTTGGCTTTAGCATCGGATTTTGCCGATCGCAAGGCATCTGCTTGAGCTTTGCCTCGTCCTTCAGCTACAGCTTCAGCAAAGTTGGCAAAGACAACGGTTAAGAACAGAATCAGCGTAATTAAACCATTGAATAATCTGGGGTTGTCACCAGGTGCTGGCCCAAATAAATTTGGTGCAATTGTAACCAGTGCTGTGATGATCGTACCCAACCAAACTACAAACATCACTGGATTTTTCAGCATATTACGCGGATGCAGCTTGATAAATGCTTGCTGAAATGCACGCATGTAAAGTCCGCCTGATTTGGCTTTGGGTGTATGTTTGCGTTCTTGTCGCGGTTTTGTAGATGGTGTCATTGGTGATTAATTAATTTAAAAAAATTAGGCACAGGCGCAAACAAGAGAATATTTCGCGTTGCATAGTTACGGGATGATTTAGCAACTTCCAAAATTTTCCCCCTGCCCCGGTTGTTGAGCGTAGTCGAAACACTGCTCCCCCTGCTCTCTTCATCCACCTTTAGCAATCAGAAATGCCTCTGCTATGGGGCCTAAAACAAGTGCGGGAAGGAAGGTAAGAGCGCCAAGAATTAAAATCACTCCGCTTGTAACTCCTGTGAAGAGTCTAGTGTCAGTTCTGAGAGTACCGATGGTCATAGGAACAGGTTGCTTGCGGGACATACTATCCGCCAAAAGTAGCAGTGCAATAATTGCGATATAACGCCCTGCCAAAATACTGACACTGGTGCTGAGGTTCCACCACAGAGTGTTATCGTTTAATCCTTCAAAGCCAGAACCGTTGTTGGCGGCGGCGGAAGCGTATTCGTAAACTACCTGGGAAACACCATGAAAACCTGGATTGCTAATGCCTGAAAGGGTATTGGGAAAACCGAAGGTAATAGCCCAAGGAATGAGAATAGCAAAGGGGTGAACTAATAAAACAACACTGGCTAGAACAATTTCTGATTTCTCGATTTTGCGTCCTAAAAATTCTGGTGTCCGTCCCACCATTAACCCAGTCAGGAACACCGCCAAAATTAGATAGATAAATAGGTAAGCTGTGCCAGTTCCCTGACCTCCCCAAATAATTTGCAAAAACATATTAAAGAGAGTAGCAAATCCACCTGGAGGCATTAAAGAATCGTGCATACCATTAACAGCACCACACATAGTTGCTGTGGTCATGACTGCCCATAATGCTGTTTGTGCCCATCCAAATCGAACTTCTTTGCCTTCTAAATTGGGTTGCTGTTCTCCTAATAGTGAGTTAACAAGGGGATTTCCTTGAAATTCACCTACTGCCGCAATACTTATTAAAAAGACAAAGATGACAAAGACCATCCAAAATACTAGCCATGCTTGTTTACGGTTATTAGCAAATATGCCGTAAGTGTAAATCAGTGCTGTGGGAATAGAAATCATTGCCCACATTTCTAATAAGTTTGTAAAGCCGTTGGGATTTTCAAAAGGATGGGCTGAGTTGATCCCAAAGAAGCCACCACCGTTTTCTCCTAATTGTTTAATAATTTCAAAGTGGGCAACTGGGCCACGGGCAATTACTTGAGTTGCACCTTCTAAGGTGGTTGCTGTGGCTGGGCTTGCCAAAGTTTCTGGCACACCCGCCAAGATTAATAACAAGCCACCAATCACAGATATCGGTAACAAAATTCGCGTGATTGACTTAACCAAATCGCTGTAAAAGTTGCCTAATGGTCTACCAGTTAAACCACGAATAAAGGCAATTCCTACTGCTAAACCAGTCGCAGCTGAAGTAAACATCAAGAACCCAAGGGCGAAAGTTTGACTAGCATAGCTAAAGGTTGTCTCACCAGAATAATGCTGCTGGTCTGTGTTGGTGAGAAAAGAAAGTGTAGTGTGCAGTACTAAATCCCAACTTGGCGCACCTAAATTTGTCGGATTTAGCGGCAACCATCCTTGCAGCATCAGGATTAAACAAACTAAAATCCCCATGACAAGATTGCTATACAGTACTGCTTTGGCATACTGCCAACCTGTCATTTCTTCTTGGGGACGTATACCACTAAAGACATAAATAGCTTTTTCTAGGGGATTTATTACTGCATCAAGGAGTATTTTTTCTCCCATGAAAACACGAGCTATATATTTCCCCAGTAGGGGAGTAGTTGCTATGACTATCAGTAATGTCAATGCAATTTGTATCCATCCTTGTAACATGAATTTAAAAAAGCTCCTGATACATTTTTATATTGTCGAATTTTTGATGAAACACTCTTTCGCTGAATAGCGAACTGGATGCTTTTTGTTAAGGACAAAATTGAGCATAGGAACTGAGGCTGAATTTAAAGCTACAGCTAGTACATAATCTCCATGCCAGATGATCGGTTCAGCACTTGCGAGTATGACTTGATTATTTCTAACAATGCCGATGAATATGCAACTTTCTGGCAAGAATAAGCTAGTTAAAACTTTGCCGCAATGGCATCTGTTGCTCACAATTTTTACACTTGTTAAACCTAATGCAATAATGCATTCTTACAACTTAAGAGAACAATAGGAACAATGTTCTCTAGTTGTTACTAATTAATATAATTAAATATATGAGCTAAAACAAGTAATAGAAGGATATAAAACAGCGTTTATTTTTTATTCATGGTGTTTATTGAGCAATATATATTAAGCGTTTAGGACGTTTGTTTTTAGGTAAACGCTTCATTGATTGGTTAATAATCTGGTATAATTTATTTAGGTAATATGATTTTTAGTTAAAATAATAAAAAATTAACCATCATGCCCTAAATGGTAGATTTCAAAGTTAGATTACTTCATAAAGAATCGCCTTTAGGCAAATCTTTGCTAATTGCAGGTCTATTTGTAGTTGCATTAATTCTGGAGTACTCTACACCTACTGAATATGTGTTTGGCTATCTCTACACAGGGCCGATTTTGTTAGCAAACTCCTGGTTAGGGAGACGTGGCACTTTTCAAGCTACCTTCGTTGCAGTATGCCTAACCATGCTAAATCTTGTAATGCCAGGTGGTGAAGTCGTGAAGGCTTCTACGATCGCCAGTAGAGCGATCGCAGCGCTGGCATTGATTGTCACAGGTGTTTTGAGCGATCGCCTACGTCGTTCGGAAGAAGCGATCGCCCTGACTCGTGCCAAGCTAGAAGCTCAAGAAGAATTGTCCAGAGTGCGTGAAGATTTTGCTTCTACTCTCACCCACGATCTCAAAACTCCGTTGCTGGGAGCAATTGAAACTCTCAAAGCCTTTGAACAAGAAAAATTTGGTGCTGTCTCATCGGCACAGCAAAAAGTTTTAGCCACAATGACGCGTAGCCATCAAACTTCCTTACAACTGCTAGAAACTTTGTTAGATATTTATCGTAATGATACAGAAGGCTTAAAACTGAACTTAGCACCTGTAGATTTGGCTATTTTGGCAGAAGAAGCTGCTAGCACTCTCTCGGAATTAGCAGCCAGCCGCCGCGTTTATCTTTCACTTAACTATGGTGACTCTGATTGGCGGCGATCGCTATGGGTTAAAGGTGATGCATTACAACTTCAACGAGTTTTAACTAATCTTTTAGTTAATGCTATCAACCATTCTCGGCGCGGTGAGCGTGTGGAAATAGTATTAGAACCCCAAGCTTCTTATCAAGTAGTAAAAATTTTGGATACGGGTGCAGGTATTGTACCTGAACAATTCTCCCATTTATTTGAACGATTTTACCAGGGACATAGCCAACGCCAAGCTAAAGGCTCTGGATTAGGGCTTTACCTATCTCGGCAAATTATTGCAGCCCACGGCGGTATAATTTGGGCAGAGAACAGAGTACCTTTTGGGGCGATGTTCGCTTTCAAGCTTCCCGTTTACCCGTCTCAATCTTCTGTTACTGTGTGAGATGCCATCTACCCCAATCAAAATTCTCCTAGTAGAAGATGATGAACTTTTTCGTTTAGGTTTGCAGGTGCGATTGCAACAAGAAACTGGCTTAGAGATTATTGCTGAGGCCGAAGATGGAGAAACAGCTATTGAGTTAATTAACCAAAAATCTTTCGATGTAGTGCTACTAGATGTAGGATTGCCAGGAATTGGCGGAATAGAGGCCTGTCGCCAAATTAAGCAGCAAAATCCTCAGTTACCAGTTTTAGTTTTGACTTCCCACTCCCAAAAGTCTCTAATTGCCCGATTAATTGAAGCAGGCGCTCAAGGCTACTGTCTCAAAGGAGTAGCAGCAGAAAAATTAATGCTGGCACTTCGTTCTGTCGCTGCTGGGGCATCCTGGTGGGATGAAACTGCAACCAAAGAAATTCGTTCTACTTTTGCATCTGATCCTGGCGAACCTAACTCAGAAAATATCTCAAAACTTTCCAATCCCCTAACCCAACGCGAACAAGAAATTTTGTCACTGTTGGCAGCCGGAAAAACTAATCAAGAAATTGCTCTGGTACTCTACATCACACCTGGGACTGTGAGGGTGCATGTTCATGCGATTTTGCAAAAATTAGAAGTGCGCGATCGCACTCAAGCTGTTGTTGTTGCTCTACAAAAAAGTTTAATAAGATAATTGCTTTACCTTTTCAACAACCCAATCAACGCGATCTTTTCCCCAAAATCTCTCGCCTCCCACTACCCAAGTCGGGACTCCGGGACAGCCAAACTGTTCGTATTCAGCTAAGGCTGCCACTGCTGCAAGTTTTGCTGCTTCGCCGTGAATTAATTCAAGAATGCGATCGCCATTCAACCCAACATCATTTGCAATTTTCCTAATCACAGACTCATCATTAACATCAAGAAGATCGATGTACGACGCTCGAAAAAAAGCTGCATCCAGCAAATGCTCCTTTCCAGTTCCACAAGCAGCGTAATAAGCTCTCGCCGGAAGTTCTTCCCGACCAAATTTCATTTTCTCCCAACGCTTGACCCACCTAGCAAATTCTTCAAGTTCTTTAAGGCGAATTTCAATGCCGTACTTTTTCGCCCACCGCAAACAATCCTCTTTGTGATACGACGATAACAAAGCGTTTTCACTTCGTCCTTGTAAATCAACTACCTTTATACCTCGCTCTTTCGGTATATAGATTGGTCTTCGTTCAATATCAACAGGTAAACCCTGCAATGCTTTTTCCGCAAGAGCAATACCAATATATGAATTTGACGAGTGGTATATCGAGTATGAATATACTTTGATTCGTTGTGACATTTGTCTAATTAAATCGCTATTTTGATCTTAAATTTGGCTTCTAACCCATTGGCGAAATTCTTTAACTAATTCCAAATAATCTTTTTCTCCCACCTGCGCTAAAAAATTAGAAATCTCTGTTAATGGCAAATTTGGAAATGCTAAACTCCGTTCCACAGATATATATTTCTGATTTTCTAAAATGTTAATACTAAAATCATTACCATCATATCGCCAGATTTCAGGCACACCTATATCAGCATAGACTTGAAAGCGATTTATAGAACTGCTAGTAATATCAATTTCTACTACCAAATCTGGCGGCGGATCTTGGGCTAAATCTATTCTTTTTTTGCCTTTTATGAAATTAATATTTTCAATGTAAAAGCATTCATCTGGTTCTGCACCACTCAGTTCTGGGCGCTTGAAAGTAGTAGAACCAAGGCAGTCAATTCTAACTTCTAGTTCTTCTGCGAGAGTTTCAACAAATCGACCCGCAATTCTTTTGTATCGTTCATGTTCAGGTGAAGGAGCCATGATTTCTAGACTACCTCGATTGTAAGTAAGCCGGAGGCGACGACTAGCACTAAGTTCAGTTAGCAAGTTTTCATAAGTTTGCCAACTAATACCCGATAAGTGGATGATTTCTGTGGGTTGAAGCAGTGTGTTGCTAGTCATAGCGATATGTAATGTAGGTTCTCGCTGTACAATAGCCTTTCTTGCCCTCATTGTACTTTAAGCTCAATCTTCTATAAAGCTAGGTATCTGGTTGCTACAGTCGCGGTGAAAACTACTAAGCTGGTAAATAGCACGTTTAAAATTTAGCGGAAATTCGGAATCGCATTCATCGGCGGTTCAAGATTCCTCATTGGCGAACTACCTGTAATTACATTATGTTTGATGCTCTATCTGACCGTTTAGAAGCCGCCTGGAAAAAACTGCGGGGACAGGACAAAATTTCTCAATCCAACATTCAAGATGCATTGCGCGAAGTGCGCCGCGCCTTGTTGGAAGCAGATGTTAACCTCCAGGTAGTCAAAGATTTTATTAGCGAAGTTGAAGCCAAAGCCCAGGGAGCCGAGGTAGTTACCGGCGTGCGACCTGACCAACAGTTCATCAAAATTGTTCACGATGAACTGGTGGAGGTGATGGGAGAAGAAAATGTTCCCATTGCAGAAGCCCAAGAAAAGCCTACTATTATCTTGATGGCTGGGTTGCAAGGTACTGGTAAAACCACAGCTACGGCTAAGTTAGCCTTACATTTGAGAAAATTAGATCGTAGCTGTTTGTTGGTGGCGACAGACGTATATCGCCCAGCCGCGATCGACCAGTTGCTGACGTTGGGTAAGCAAATTGACGTACCAGTATTTGAACTAGGAAGCGACGCAGATCCCGTAGAAATTGCTCGACAGGGCGTAGAACGCGCTAGGGCAGAAGGCGTAAACACAGTAATTATTGATACTGCTGGTCGTCTGCAAATTGACGAAGATATGATGGCGGAATTAGCCCGCATCAAAGCAACTGTCCAACCCCATGAAACTCTGTTGGTGGTGGATGCGATGACTGGTCAAGAGGCTGCAAATCTGACTCGCACCTTCCACGATCAAATCGGAATTACTGGGGCAATTCTCACCAAAATGGATGGTGATAGCCGTGGTGGTGCAGCCCTTTCAGTGCGAAAGATTTCGGGAGCGCCGATTAAATTTGTGGGCGTGGGTGAAAAAGTCGAGGCACTGCAACCCTTTTATCCCGATCGCATGGCATCCCGAATTTTGGGAATGGGCGATGTGCTAACCCTGGTAGAAAAAGCCCAAGAAGAGTTCGATTTAGCAGATGCTGAGAAAATGCAGGAGAAAATCCTGTCAGCAAAGTTTGACTTTACAGACTTTCTCAAGCAGTTGCGGATGCTGAAGAACATGGGTTCTCTGGGAGGCTTCATCAAGATGATCCCAGGGATGAACAAGCTCTCAGACGACCAACTCAAGCAGGGAGAAACCCAGCTTAAGCGCTGTGAGGCGATGATTAACTCCATGACTCGCCAAGAACGCCACGACCCCGATTTATTAGCCAGTTCTCCCAGTCGGCGGCGGCGGATTGCTTCTGGCTCCGGCTATAGAGAGTCAGATGTGACTAAACTGGTGGGTGATTTCCAAAAAATGCGATCGCTCATGCAGCAAATGGGTCAAGGTGGTTTCCCTGGAATGCCAGGAATGTTCGGCGGTGGCGGCGGTATGGGCAACGCCTTCGCAGGTGCAGGTAATCGTCCCGCAGCCCCCGGATGGCGTGGCTATGGTGGCGATGCAGGTGCGAAAAAGAAAAAACCCAAAGAGAAAAAGAAAAAAGGCTTCGGCAATCTTTAATTATTGGGCATGGGGCATTGGTAATTTACAAATGACAAATGACAAATGACTAATAGCAGCAAATGCTAGGCAGTGCTAAAATTAGCATTTCGACCTCAGAATTTATCAGCAGAGGAAACTAACCCTCAATTTCTCGGCAACAGCCAGATTGAGGTTGCTTCCTCACCTACTAGTTGGTAACTAATATCTAAACAGGAGAATGATTCTTCAACATGATCAAACTGCGCTTGAAGCGATTCGGTAAAAAACGGGAAGCAAGTTACCGCATTGTCGCCATTAACAACCTCGCTCGCCGCGATGGCCGTCCCCTAGAAGAATTGGGATTTTATAACCCCAGAACTGATGAAGTGCGATTAGACGTTCCCGGTATCGTCAAGCGACTACAACAAGGCGCTCAACCCACTGACACCGTACGTCGCATTCTAGTAAAAGCTAATGTTTTTGAACAGGTCAGTGCAACAACAGCCGCATCATAATTTCGGAACAAAATTGCCAACAGCCAGTCCCAACTATGTTGATCTGGTTCGGTTTTTGGTGCAGCCATTTTTGGAATCTCCAGAGACTTTAAGTGTCGATTGTGAAATTTCTCAGGCCCTCAACCGGGTTTGGGTTCGCATCGCCTTTGAAAGCACAGATAAAGGGAAAGTGTTTGGTCGAGGGGGACGCAATATTCAGGCGATTCGTACAATAATTGCCGCAGCCGCAACTGCAGCTGGGCAATCAGCATACCTGGATATCTACGGCAGTACCACTCCGGGCCGCGAGGGTATGTCTTTTGATGAAGACACAGAAGAGCGATCGCCACCACCGACTAGAAGAGAAGTGCGTGGAAATGATGGGCCTAAACCCATTGTTAAACCCCGCCTCCGCTAGGTTAAAACTAGAGAGCAAATCTGAGCGGAGGTAACTACAACCGCTCAGAATCTTTGTAAAGATAGAAAGTAGAAAAAAGATTTTTGGATATTTTTTTGAACTCTTTAGAAGTAGGGACGTACAGATTTACGCCTCTACGGCCGATTTATTTGTTGCAAATATTTTTCTAAAATGTAAGTAAAAAGCGTAATTTCGCCTTTAGCGAAAAAATATTAACCTTTGTCAAAAATAGATCCTTACGAATTAAAAAATACTATGGCAGGTGCTTTAACAATTCAGCTGCCTAATGTTGCTAGTGCGATCGCTCTTGGGGGAGATGGAGAAGAAAATCTCAAAACCCTATCTCGGCAAACAGGAGCCAATTTAGTGCTACGCGGACAGGAATTAGTGATTTCTGGTACTGAGGGGCAAATCGATCTGGCTTCTCGATTAGTGCGATCGCTTGAAGACCTTTGGATTAAAGGCAATACCATCACTAGTGCCGATATTTTAACAGCCCGTCAAGCCATAGATAGCGATCGGCAAGGGGAACTGCAAGATTTACAGCGAGATGTCCTTGCCAAAAGTCGCAGGGGCGAAGAAGTCCGTGCTAAAACCTTCCGCCAGCGTCAATATATCGACGCACTGCGTAGGCGCGATCTTACCTTTGGGATTGGGCCTGCTGGTACTGGCAAGACTTATCTCGCCGTTGTTGTCGCCGTACAAGCACTCTTGGCTAATCAAGTTGAAAAGCTAATTTTAACTCGCCCTGCCGTCGAAGCCGGTGAAAAACTCGGTTTTTTGCCTGGAGACTTACAGCAGAAGGTTAATCCCTATCTTCGCCCACTTTACGATGCTATCTACGAATTCATCGACCCAGAAAAAGTACCCAGTTTAATGGAACGCGGTGTGATTGAAGTCGCGCCACTTGCCTATATGCGAGGACGCACCCTCAATAACGCCTTTATCATTGTCGATGAAGCTCAAAATACTACACCCGCTCAGATGAAAATGGTTTTGACTCGTTTGGGTTTCCGTTCGCGGATGGTGATTACAGGTGACATGACACAAACTGATTTACCACTTCACCAACAATCGGGTTTAGGAGTGGCTTTACAAATTTTAAAACACGTTGAAGGTATTGCTTTTTGTGAATTTTCTCAAAAAGATGTTGTGCGCCATCCTTTAGTTCAGCGTATTGTTGCGGCTTATGAACAATATGAAAAATAGAAATTGGGAATTGGGCATAGGGCATTAGTTAGGACTCATCGTTTAACCAACGACAAATAAAAAATGACAAAGGAGAAATGACAAATGACCACAACATTGAAAGAATTTTTAGAAGCTTGTGAGACTCTTGGAACCTTGCGCTTAATTGTCACTAGCAGTGCGGCTGTATTAGAAGCAAGGGGCAAGATTGAAAAGCTATTTTATGCAGAATTACCAAAAGGTAAGTATGCGAATATGCACACTGAAGGCTTTGAATTTCACTTGAATATGGATAGAATTATTCAAGTAAAATTTGAAACTGGTGAAGCGAAGAGAGGCAATTTTACAACCTATGCTATTCGGTTTTTAGATGATAAACATGAGCCTGCTTTAAGCCTATTTTTGCAATGGGGTAAACCAGGAGAATATGAACCAGGTCAGGTAGAAGCTTGGAAGACTCTAAAAGAAAAGTATGGAGAACTTTGGGAACCTTTACCAGCAGAGATTTAATATAGATAAATGGTAATTGGCGAAACCGTCAATTACCATTTTTTATTTAGATAATACAATGTCACGAAACTGAATATCTCTAAGCGATTTAGGTGATTCAAATCCTTCTGCCTCAATATTAAGTACTTGGATTTTATTGACTTGTAAAGGAATTTCGATAAAACTCACACTCAACCTAACATTAGCATTTTGGATAAGTTGTGTACTAACGTAATAATTATTTTTAATCGCATCAATTTCAACTGAGTCAGCAGGATATGTAATACCCTCTAAATCCAAAAGCTTGCTTCTTTTAGAGGTATAATTACCATATAATCTCAGTTCTCTATCCTTGAGGGTATTTGTTATTAATACATCACATTTTACATTTTCATTTAATCTTTTGCAGCTTTTAAGTTTAAAAATAAACCCTTCTACTTCGACCGATTGTTGAGATGCTGTTTCTTGTTGAATACTTGGGTTATTCTTGTCAGTGAGTGTAGGCGCAGGAGTTTTATTTGGTAAAGGATTTTCAATAATAGGCTGAGGTGTTGGTGTTGATTTAATCGGATTTGGCAAATCAGTTTCAGTAGGTGATTGTGAGGTAACTTCAGAAGACTTTATAGTTTTTTCGCTAGATATATTCTCAGGACATTGTAGTTTTAAAAAACATCTAACTTCTGGAGTTGTGATAGCAATAATTACACTTAATCCTGTTAATACTAGACCTAAAATAGCGACAAATTGATTAAAACCTACTTTTTTACTACGATATTTCAGAACTTTGTCTTGGATGAGTCTCCAAAGTTTGACAATTTGTTCGTTTTCGTGATCTCCATCCCAATTTAATAAATAAGCTGGTTGAATATCTAAAAATTCTCCAGGGATTTTAATATTTTCAATTAATACAGGAATCAGAATCTTATTATTTTTTTTGCTTCCGAAGCCAAGCTTTTTAATAAGGCAGATTTTACAGAATTATTTGACCATAAAACTATGACAAATTTAGCTTTATCTAGCATTTCTGTTGTTTGATTTATGATTTTACTTCCTATGGAAATATTTTGTGCTTGCCAAACATTAATACTATAATAATTTAAAGCATCTTCTAGGAGACTTGCTATAGCTTTATCCGATTCAGAGTAGAGCAAACAAACTTCATTTTGACGTGCATTCATTTATTATTTTCCTAATTTTGCAAATTACTTAGCTTTCACCAAAATTTATGGTATTGATATATTGATATACTATAAATTAGATAATCAGCATTTTATGGAATTGTACACTAGTAATAATTTACTTTTCAAACACTCAATTATGATAACTTATGTAAAAATTTTATGTACTACATATCATAGCTGAATGTGTGATTAGCTAGCTGGATAATGAGCAATACCTTAAATGCTTTATTTTCCTGGAGATAAAATTTTATTCCATAAAAAATAAATATTAAACAAACACTACCGATGCTTACAAAGAAGGCGATTTGGAGTTTTTGCTTAGTTGTTTCGTTCCTACTATGGAGTAGCGAAGCTCTTGCAGGAGAGTTGTCTCAACGGTTAGCAAATTTTCCTCAGTGGGAAAAATTAACTTCAGTGCAACCGGCTTTGGGTGATTTGATTTACCCTGAATGGATGGCTGGTTCTTGGCAAGTTACCAGTACTTTAGTAGATTTAGCCGCACCTTTAGCACCAGATATCATAACTCCAGGGTTTGAAGGTAATCGCCGACAATTAAATCAGCCAGTGAGTTTTGTAGTAAGATTTGTGAAACAGCTACCACCTATTACTAGGTTAAAAATATTTCCTCGGATAGATAACAAATCCCCAATTTTAGTAGCAGATAGATCGTTTAATAGTTTGAATTTGGCACGGGCTTATTTAGGGGATGAAGCAGTGTTATCAGTCAAAGTAGATCCAGATTCACCTAATCGTCAGATTACATTCTTGCGTAGCAGTCGCCAACTAGTTTCTATTGTGACTGCACGGACTACAGAAACTCTTCCTGATGGCAAGTTCATCACCACAGAAGTGTTTCAACAATTATTCAAAGGTGGTTCACGCCCCTATTTAAACTCTGTAGAATCTACCACTGCTTATCATAAACTTCCAACAGCGAATCCGGTGATAGAGGCAGATCAAGTTACTGCTGTCTATCTTTCACCCCAAGATCCAGATTACTTTAAAGCTGGTTCTCGACCAGTTGCTCTTTATCGCTATCGCCTAGAATTTGTCCCAGCGCAAATGTCTAGCACTCAAAAGCCATGATTTCAACCTAATAGACCTTGACTAACTTGTATTACACCTGTAGCATATAAATTCCAAGCTCACGATCGCGCTCTTGGACGGTGTGCATCATGGCCAAATTTCAAGATATTGTCAATTACTTTCGTTCTGACTGGAAACTGAGTGTTTTCAGTATTACAGCATCTAGCATTTATGAAGTTATTGATTTAGTTGTACCTTACGCGATTGGGCAGATTTTAAACGTTTTGTCTGCTCAACCTTTAGATAAACCACTTCAAAGTGTGATCGCAACTTTTTCTGACATCACTAATTACCCAGTTAATCAAACTCTATCTTTGAGTGTATTACTGGGGTTAATTTTCGTTGTCACAGTAGTCAGAGCGCCTACACAACCTTGGTTAAGCAATTGGTTTCATTGGGATATAGCCTTCAGGTCTCGTCGAGAGAAAAACGAAACAGCGATCGCTAAAGTTCTTACTCTCCCACTAGAATTTTATGATGAAAATAACCCTGGACGCATTGCCGGAAGAGTAGCTAGAGGTATTTCCAACCACACTTTTAGTTACCCTGAAATTGCCGGACAGTTGATTCCTAAACTGGCTCGTGTGCTGGGGATTTTTGTGTTTATCTTGTTCATTGAGTGGCGGATTGCAATTTTATATCTAATTTCCTTTGTAATTATTCTTAGCTTCAGCTTGAAAAGTTTACAACAGCTAATTAGGTATGAAAGTCGTCTGGATAAATATGGAGAGGACACCGAAAGCCGCACTTCTGAATTAATCACCAATATCAAAACGGTGAAAGCATTTGCGACAGAAGCTAGGGAACTGAAGCGGCAAAAGCAACGTTTGGATCGTGAACTAACGGTGCTTGATTATCGCATCCACAAAGGTTATACGATACTGGGTACTTGGCAAAGAACCGTAATTCAGTTTTGTGTATTTACAATTCTGGGTTTGACTTTAGCAGCAACAGTGAATGGGAGAATTTCTCTCGGTCACTTTGTCATGACCTTAACTCTTTCTAGCATGGCTTATGCCGAATTAGAACCTATTAGTAATTTGGCAGAAGTTTTTGCCCGCCGTTATTCTCCTATGCTGCGGTTTCACGAATTTTTGCAAGAGCCAACTGCATCTGATTCAGCTAGTCTTTTAGAAGAGAGGGACCAGACAGAATCACCTTATAAATTTACTGGAAAAGTTGAGTTATCGCACCTCAGTTTTGGATATGATGCCAAGCGTAAAGTTTTGCAAGATATTAACTTGTTGATTGAGCCATACCAAACAGTGGCATTAGTGGGGCGTTCCGGTTCTGGTAAGTCTACTTTAGTGAAATTGCTGTTGCGATATTTCGAACCTCAACAAGGCCAAATTTTGATTGATGGTCAAGATATTCGGACTTTGGATGTGGGTAAATATAGACGGAGATTAGCGATCGTTCACCAAGAAGTAGATGTTTTCAACGGTACGATATTGGATAATCTCACCTACGGCAGACCAAATGCTAGTTTGGAGGAGGTTCAGGAAGCTTGTAGAATTGCCAGAGTCGATGAAGTAGTGCAGCACTTACCTAAAGGTTATTACACTGTCGTGGGAGAACGAGGTGTCAGATTATCTGGAGGACAAAGACAACGGTTAGGAATTGCGAGGGCGTTGCTAGTGAAACCAGACGTGCTGATTTTTGACGAAGCCACCTCTAGCTTAGATTATGAGTCTGAGCGTTCAATTCAGCTAGCGATGCGATCGATTCAGGGTACTTGCACCACTATTGTGATTGCCCACCGTTTAAGTACAGTGCGAGAAGCAGATAAAATTGTAGTTTTGGAGCAAGGAAAGATTGTAGAGGTGGGTAGCCACGATGAACTCTTGCATCAAGAAGGCATTTACCGCCGCTTGCACTCCCTACAAGAAACAGGAGAACTCCTAAGTTAGGGGATGATACCACATTTTGGATTTTGGATTTGAGATTGACTCCATGAATTAATCCGCTTGATTAAATCGACTTTATTAACAGTAAGGTCGATTTTTTCAAATTGTAACTAACGGTATTACGTTCCTACTAATTAATGGATATTTAATCGCTAAGATAAAAATTTTTAATTTAATTATATACTCTATAAAATATTAAAATTATCTCATTATAAAATTTACTGTAAAAAGTGGTAATAATAAATTACCAATAGTAGCCTCTTAATAATCATTATAAATTATTGAATATTTAATTGTTTGGTAGTCTCAATTAAAATTAGCTATCCTCACCTTAGTACAAGGAATTGGCTATTTATTGAAGTTGTTATTGAGATATTAAAAACCAAGTACAGCATTTAACTAATTCGTAGCGAGTTAAATTTGGCAAGACTCTGTGCCCCTACCCTGCGCGAAGGCGTACCACTTCGTGGAAGCAAGCTACGCGTAGCGTCTCGTAGAGAAGCGCTTATGCACTTGGCTTTGCTACCTAGTGCGTTTAAAAACGCTACGATTTCACACAAAACGGTACTAAGATTTACTCTTATCGGCTTCTTTCTGCGCCGCCTCACTATATTTCTTATATAGTTGAGTCCGAATTTTAGCTTCCTGATAACGGCTGTGGTTTTGTGGTACTGTACTCATTAAATCTGAAGCTCGTTGCCATTTAGCAGCGATCTCTAGCCATTGAGTTGAGCTTGTGGCTGTTTTACCAGATGCAGAAGCAAGATTTGCAATTCGCACAGATGTTGAAAATGGGTCATCAGCTGGCTCATCAAAGCTATTGTTAGGAACACGAGATGGTGTTTGGGCTTTTCTCTGGTTAGTATTTTCTGTAGTTAAAGATTTGGAAGTTTGTGGTTGAATTAGGTTTTTCAGTTTATCACCTAGCTGGGCATAAACAATCCAACTAAGCAACAGCAGCGAGCATAAACCAGCTGCTGCTAACACTTTGGTTTTAGATTTATTGCTGTGTTTTTCTTTGTTAATAAGTACCAAAGGACGAGAGACTGAAGTTTTAGGAAAATTTGGTTTTCCTAGTTCAGCTTGAGCGTCTGTGAAATCTTTAATTAGTTGCTTTACAATATTGGGCTGAATTAAGGCAATTTCCTGTGACCAAAGCAATTGGTTGTCGCGATCGCTATCTATCTCTTTTAACCATAGTAATTGTTGTTCTCGAACAATCCGACTGTTGATATTGACTCGGCGAATGTGGCGCGGAGCAATAGACTCAAGAATTTGCTGGATTTGTTCTACGAGGGGAGATTGCTCAAGTTGCTCTATCCTAGCCGCCTCGCACAGAAGTTGTAAAACACCATCAGAAAAAATGGCTCTAGTTCTGACACCAGATTTGGCTAGCTTTTCATTTAATAACTGAATAATCGCAGCAACGCTCCCTTGGTGAGCTTGCCAACCGATATCGTTTATTCGGTCTACCATCTGAGGTTTGGTGATAACTCTTCCACCCTGACTGATTAACGTATTCATTAATTTAGGGACTCTTTTCTACTGACCTTGATCTTGTCTTCGATTTTACGAGTAAAAAGATGAGTTGCCAAATAAAATCATAAAAGTCGAGCCTCCCTTGTCGGTTCGGTAAAGATGCTCGATCGCGCTCAGTTAATTTAACACTCCCGCGCTTAAAAAGCGTAGAATTCTTGAACTGAAACTGCGCTTTCAGGTTAACGCCGATGCTGGCGGACGAGCTACCTGTTTGACATACTACATTATGATGTCTTTTGGCGATCGCATGAACTCAAGTTAAGTTAGCTAAATACTATCAGGATCGATACCAAGGGATAAGCCGCTTCTCTGTAAGAGGCTACGCCGACTCCAACGCCTCTACACAACTATTTTCTTCAACCTTTCCACCTGCGATTCTGCATATCTTGCTATTGGGCTTATTCCCTGGTTAATCTTTCCTGTTTCAGAGACTTTCGCTGATATTTCTGGAACTGTCATTCTGTCAGATATCATTCACAAAGGACACAAAATAGCTGTATCAGGATAAATTTGTCAGTCATTCTCGCTTTTTTTGCCTTTTTATCAGAATGGTAAGACTATTTAGTACAGCGATCGCTACATTAGAAGATATATATAAATAAAAATCATTGTTGATTTTTATTCGTTCGCAGTTCACACAAAACCATGAGTGCAAGTACCATTATTTCCGAAAATCCCTTACTCCAAGGCGTTGGCTTACCTCCCTTTGCAGAGATTAAACCAGAACGAGTAGTACCAGCCTTCAATCAGCTGTTGGCAGAACTTGAGCAGCAGCTTGCCACCTTAGAAGCTAGTGTACAGCCTACTTGGAGTAGTTTAGTAGAACCTTTAGAAAAGCTGACAGAACGGCTTACCTGGAGTTGGGGGGTGGTGAATCATTTAATGGGTGTTAAAAATAGCCCGGAACTGCGCGAAGCTCATGAAATCGTACAGCCACTAGTCGTACAATTTATCAACAAGCTGGGTCAAAGTCAACCTATCTACAATGCTTTTAAAGCACTCCGTACCAGTGACAATTGGGCAACTTTAGAATTAGCCCAACAGCGCATTGTAGAAGCCGCCATTCGAGATGCAGAACTTTCTGGTGTTGGCTTACAAGGAGAGGTAAGAGAGCGTTTCAACGCCATACAGATGGAGTTAGCAGAACTTTCTACCAAATTTTCTAACCATGTACTTGATGCCACGAAAGCCTTCAGCTTAACCCTAACAACACAAGCGGAAATTGAAGGTTTACCACCAAGCTTAGTGAGTCTAGCAGCCCAAGTTGCTCGTGCAGCAGGCGAAAGTAACGCCACACCAGAAAATGGCCCTTGGCGGATTACTTTAGACTTCCCCAGCTATGGCCCTTTCATGCAGCACAGCACCCGGCGAGATTTGCGTGAAAAGCTTTACAAAGCTCATATCACCCGCGCTTCTGCTGGCGATTTGGATAACAACCCCTTAATTGAGCGCATTTTGAAGTTGCGCCAAGAACTCGCAGATATATTAGGCTTTAAAAGTTTTGCCCAATTGAGTCTGGCTAGTAAAATGGCTCCTAATGTTGAGGCAGTCAACGCCCTCTTAGAAGAACTACGCCACGCTAGTTATGATGCTGCTGTCAAAGACTTGGTAGAACTCAAAGCTTTTGCCGCAGCACAGGGAGCAGCAGAAGCTGAAGATTTAAAACACTGGGATATCAGCTTTTGGGCAGAACGCCAACGAGAAGCAAAGTTTGCCTTTACTGCTGAAGAATTGCGCCCCTACTTCCCGCTTCCCCAAGTGTTAGACGGCTTATTTGGACTAGTCAAGCGGTTGTTTGGTGTCACTGTCACTTCTGCCGATGGTCAAGCCCCAGTCTGGCATGAGGATGTGCGTTATTTCCAAATTGCTGACGAAACTGGTTCTCCTATAGCCTATTTCTACTTAGATCCTTACAGCCGTCCAGCCGAAAAACGCGGTGGTGCTTGGATGGATGTGTGCATCAATCGGGCTAAAATCACTGAAAATGGTGTCACTACCATCCGCTTACCTGTAGCTTATTTGGTGTGTAATCAAAGTCCTCCCGTAGATGGTAAACCTAGTTTGATGACCTTCTATGAAGTAGAAACTTTGTTCCACGAGTTTGGTCATGGATTGCACCATCTGCTTACTAAGGTTGATTATCCCGGAGCCGCAGGCATCAATAATGTAGAGTGGGATGCAGTGGAACTACCTAGTCAGTTTATGGAAAACTGGTGCTATGAGCGACCCACTTTGTTTGGAATGGCGAAGCATTATGAAACTGGTGAAGCCCTACCTGAGCATTATTATCAAAAGCTGCTAGCGGCGCGTAATTATATGAGTGGTACTGCTATGTTACGGCAGATTCACCTAAGTAGTCTTGATTTAGAACTACACTACCGCTATCACCCTGATAGTAATGAAACTCCGTCAGATGTGCGTCATCGCATAGCCAAGACTACTACTGTTTTACAGCCCCTTCCAGAAGATGCAATTTTATGTGCTTTTGGACATATTTTTGAGGGTGGTTATGCGGCGGGTTACTACAGTTACAAGTGGGCTGAGGTACTTAGTGCTGATGCTTTTGCCGCTTTTGAAGAAGCTGGTCTAGAAGATGAAGAGGCTATAAAAGCTACAGGTCGGCGTTATCGGGATACGGTACTCGCACTTGGTGGTGGTCAGCATCCAATGGAGGTGTTTAAAACTTTCCGGGGTCGTGAACCAAGTACGATCGCTTTACTCAGACACAATGGTTTAGTCAGTGCTGCTGTAAACTAAACAATACCACTGTAGGGAGGTTGCAATGCAATCTCCCTACTCGCGTCAAATCTTTGTTATCTAGCATCTAGCGATCGCAAAGCTCGTTATCTGATACCAGTGGATTTTATCCCAAGTCATGCCCTGTCGGAGTGACAGGGAATGACTTAAACTTTAGACATGAGAAACCTTGATATTTCTGCATGTGCCAACACAGCAGATGGTTCGCGCTGGAGAGCGTTGTAATACTTTCTCTCGAAGGTATTGCCCGTCTCTAACGGTACAATCAGCGTGCGGACATCAGCAATCAACTTTTCAAAATCTTCCAAAGATATCGGTTCATCAGCTTCGAGCATTTCATCAACTTGCACAACTACCTCAGAAATACGATGTAGCCAGGCAAATTGTTCATGAGCGATAACTAGCTGAAGTAATTCTCCGCTTGATACTCGTCCACTAACCTGTTCATAGGCAATGCGTTCTGTTTCCAACAACATCTTATGAAGGTGGAGTAATTTATTTCGTAAATCACGCAGATATTGATGTTGACGTATTCTTTGTGAAAGTGTGTTAGAAGTCAATGTTAACCATCCTCTCGTTACAATAGCCTTCAATGGCTTAAATAATTGCTGCATCCGTATTGATCGCCAATAGACTGTAGCGAACAACTAGCTTGTTGAGTGATACCGTAGCGATGCGTAGACGCTTGCCGCTCCAACTTTCTCCCCACAACACTCTACCTAGTAAGATTCCCGTAGGATTATAGGATCGTCACTCAACATACATCGCCACTTCCGCACCGTCTTATACAAACAGCACCATTAACCATCTGCCCAATCTCAGTTCATGTATTCGGTTCCCTTGTTAAGACGTATGAAAATCAACATATCTTTTTATAACGGTTGTATCTTATATTGGATTAATCATATATTAGCATAAACTTATAAGAAGTAGATAGTTATAGAACCTAGTGAGAAAATGTCAATTATGGGAAAACAGTCTTAATGTCCCTAGCATACGTAATTCTAGGTCTTCTTCAGCAGCAAGAAATGACGGGCTACGACCTCAAAACCAGCTGCTTTGATCAATGCATTGCCCATTTGTGGCCAGCAGACCAGGCACAAATTTACAGAACTCTCGATAAGCTAGTTGAGCAAGGCTGGATTACCTGTACGATTGAGATTCAGCACGATCGCCCCAATCGCAAAGTCTACACTGTGACGGAGCTAGGGAAAGCCGAATTTGCCCAATGGCTTGGGACTCATCAGCCGTTACCAACTGTACGAGAACCAATGCTAGTCCAGTTGCATTTTGCAGATCAGTTATCGGATGAAGCCATCATTCACCTACTGGAACAACAATTGGCGGCTCGAAGCAAAAAGCTTGCTGAATGCGAAATTATTGATTTGCCATCACTTGGTGATGATTCTGCCAACCGTGAGCAGGTAATGCAAAGGCTGGTGCTGGAGTTGTTAATCAAAAGAGAACAGACTTATATTAATTGGTTGAACACAGCGATTAATGTTATCGCTCACCAAAAGCCATATCCATCACATTACCAAATTTTATAAATGCCAACAATAGCAGTCAATCCTTATCTCGATCGCAATTTTGCTCCAATCCGTGAGGAAATCACCACCGACAAATTGCCAGTCATCGGTGAATTACCCCTTGATTTATCGGGGATGTTTGTACGGAATGGCCCTAACCCTCAATGGACACCCATCGGTCAATATCACTGGTTTGATGGTGATGGGATGCTACATGGTGTGCAAATTAGCAACGGCGTAGCTACTTATCGTAACCGCTACGTTCAGACAGCCGGATGGAAAAAAGAACGAGAAGCGGGTAAGGCTCTGTGGAGTGGGTTTTTAGAACCACCGCGAATGGATAATCCCCACGGCCCCCGCAAAAACACCGCCAATACTGCCTTAGTATGGCACGCGGGTCAGATGTTGGCACTGAACGAAAGTGGTAAACCACACGCCATCAAGCTTCCTGAATTGGAAACCATTGGCGAGTATAGCTACAATGGGAAGCTAATCTCTGCCTTCACAGCTCATCCCAAGGTAGACCCGGTGACGGGCGAGATGATATTCTTTGGCTACTCTGTATTTACGCCGCCATACCTGCAATATAGTGTTGTCTCAGCACAAGGCGAAATTTTGCGGACAGTGCCAATTGACCTGTCCATAGGAGTGATGATGCACGATTTCGCCATCACTGAAAACTACACTATTTTTATGGATTTTCCGTTGACTTTTAGCGCCGAGCGATCGCAACGAGGAGAACCTGTGATGATGTTCGAGCGCGATCGCCCCAGTCGTTTTGGCATTCTACCACGTCATGGTGATAACAGTAATATCCGATGGTTTGAAAGCCCATCTTGCTACGTCTTTCATACCCTCAATGCTTACGAAGATGGAAATGAAGTAGTGCTTATCGCCTGTCGTATGAGTTCTACTACTGTGTTGATTTCTGATAATTCGCAATCCGATCCAGAAGTAAATATCCCGCGTTTGTATCGCTGGCGATTTAACCTCAGCACGGGGACAGTGCGTGAGGAGATGTTAGACGATGTAGCATCAGAATTTCCCCGCGTAAACGAAAATCTATTGGGGCGGAAAACCCGATATGGCTACAGTAACAAAATGGCGAATAGTTCATTACCTTTATTTGAAGGCATCATTAAGTACGACTTAAACAGTGGAAATTCTCAAACCCACGAATTCGGACAGGGACGCTATGGTGGTGAAGCTGTGTTTGCGCCGCGTCCTGGTGCAATTGCTGAGGATGATGGCTGGCTTGTGACTTTCGTTCATGATGAGAATTCAAACACTTCAGAATTAGTAGTGGTGAATGCCCAAGATGTAACGGCTGAACCTGTAGCGCGGGTGATAATTCCTCAACGAGTGCCTTATGGATTTCATGGTGCTTGGGTTGCACAGTAATAGCTAAATGGGCGGTTGAACAAGAGGCAAGGGGGCAGGGGGT
>NZ_JACKZS010000380.1 GCF_014222285.1 Nostoc sp. UCD121 | reverse complement strand
GAATTAATCTTCCCCCACCGCTTTTTGTAGCATGGTGTAAGAACAAGGATAGAGCAGGGTTGGGATGGGAATTTAACCAAAATACGGGATTCTATCAGCCAGCAAATTAGTATTTTGATTAATTTCAACTTATGGCGGCGAATGTGCGCTCTGCTGTTGCCAATTTGAATTTTTTAAAATGTGATTATTTCACAACCTTCAAGCAATTCGTCATAAACAGTTAGTTGTTGTGTTTTTAAGTGGTTTGGCAATGAATCATCATCAAAGGTCAAAGTAACAATATGAGTATTTTTGAGACTAAGAGATGATTTGCTGATATCGGTTATTGCCGCACTCATGCCGCTTCGAGTCCCGATCAGATACTTCACTGATTGCCCGATCTTTAACTGTGTTGCTGGAATAGCCATAAATGTTAAAAGTGTACTTCAAGAGTAGTCTGGTTGGATGCGACCGTTGTTCTCATTTTGGGCATGGGTTTTATTATTGGAGCAGAACTGCGTCAATTGCTGAATCAATCAACTCAATTGCGGTAGTTTCATAGTGATAAGTATTAAAGCGAAACTTACCTACAAGTTCGGGCTGTTTTGACGGACGATAAGTATACTTGGATTCATACATTTGTAGTGCAAGACTACCAATAGTAGTCATTTCTCCTTGTGTAGCAGTCAGTTGGCGTTGTTGTAGCCTAGAAGCGACAGTAACAGTAGGGGAAGATGTTGTCGTACAAGTGGTTTTTCTGGTGTTGCTCAAACTCTGCCAGATTTCACTAAGTTGCTCAACAGGTGAAATGAGGAGATTGGTTAGTCCAGTAAAACGCTGGGCGGGTTTATCAGTAGC
The DNA here is from genome assembly GCF_014222285.1 of Nostoc sp. UCD121. Taxonomy (GTDB): domain Bacteria; phylum Cyanobacteriota; class Cyanobacteriia; order Cyanobacteriales; family Nostocaceae; genus Nostoc. The sequence continues at coordinate 2,732 of NZ_JACKZS010000380.1, read as the reverse complement.
GACAGCAGTTTTCAATGCTTCATGCTGTCCAACTGCGATGAATGTACCCATTGCGCGAGTCATAGTCGTGTAGAGCAGCTGACGGGTTAACATCCGGTAATTAGCCCTGACCAATGGGAAAATCACATAAGGAAATTGGCTACCTTGACTCTTGTGGCAAGTTATACAAAACGAGTGCATAATTTGCTCGAAGTCTCCAGGATAATAATTAACAACTGCGCCGCCCTCCCAAGAGATCGTAACCAAAAATTTTTCCGGTTCCACAGCAATAACCTGACCGATCTCGCCATTCATTACAGGCGGGACGGTTTCATAACGGTTTTTCAGCTGGATTACGCGATCGCCGATTCGGTAGATAACTGACCCAGAGACAACTTGTGGTTGATTTTCAAGTTTTGGATTAAAGATAGGGGCAAGAAGCAGATTGAGATTGTAAACTCCACAGTCTCCTTGTTTTTGGGGCGCTAAGATTATTAGTTGTTGATTTAAATCAACACCTGACTGGCCAATAGCTTTAACCAACTCAACGATGGCTTGGGAGGTCGCTTGGGGCGAATCTTTTTGAATCATTGCACAGTCACCGACATCCATCCAATCAGAAACTTGATTAAAATTGTGCAGTGTGGGGACTATGCCAGAATTGACATCATTAGCGGCATAAATAATCGGGCTTTCGTGCCGTTGACGATAAATCGTCTGTAAGAAAGTTGTTGGCACGAGTTCAGAAACAATTAAATCCCGCAAGACCATTCCCGCGCCAATACTGGGTAATTGATCAAAGTCCCCTAGCAGTACAATTCTGGTTTTTTTGGGCAAGGCTTTGAGTAGCGAATTGAACAGAAATATATCAACCATTGAAAATTCATCAACGATTAGACAATCAAGATTTAGAAGATTATCCTCGTTATGAAGAAAAACCGCATTGTTTCCCTGCCATTGCAATAAACGGTGAATAGTAGTTGCTTCAATGCCTGTAGCATCTTTCATCCGGTTAGCAGCTTTCCCTGTTGGAGCGGCAAGTGCAATCGCTTTATCAGTATGGATGAACCATTCAACCAAGGTTTTCAGTACATAAGTTTTCCCTCGACCAGGGCCACCAGTAATAATGCTAATTGGATGTTTGGCTGCCATCATCAAGGCGCTGATTTGTTCATCACTTAAACGTGAAAGTTGGCGATAGTCAGTAGTTTGGAATTGGGCTAACCAGTGTTCTAAATGTTCAGTGTGGTGAGTTGGTTGGTCAAGGAGAGCAAGAATTTTCAAAGTCACAGAAAGTTCAGCCCGATAAGCAGCTTTGAGATAAACACTATTACCAACATCACCCGAAACTAAAGTCCCCTTTTCGAGTAACTGTTGAATGATTGTATTTAAAAATTGAACATCGGGCGTATGCTGTGGTGAAGAAAGCAGGTCAGTGGCAATACTTACTAATTGCTCAAAGGGTAAAAAACAATTCCCTTCACGCAAGCCGGATTTTAAAACATGGATTAAAGCTGAGATATAACGAGTATCACTGTATAGCGGGATACCAAGAGATATGGCTAACTCATCAGCAGTCTTAAAACCGATGCCGTCAATGTCATCAATTAATCTGTAAGGGTTGTTCTGAAGTACATTTGCAGTTTTGTGTCCGTAATAGTCACAAATTTTCAAAGCTAACTTCAATGAAGTTCCCACAGCCAAAAGTTTGGTAATCACTCCCAAGTTCGGATTCTTTTTGCTCTCTGACCAAGCTTTGGTAATACCATCAATACGATATTGAGTTAGTCCGGGAACAGTGTAAAGTTTTTCGGGGTTGTTATCTAATATCGATAAAGTCTCAGTTCCAAAGCAATTGACCAAAGTTTGAGCAGTTTTCTTGCCAATCCCACGAAATAGTCCACTTTCTAAATACGCCTCGATTTCCGGCAACATCAGAATCGGAAATTTTTCGACTTGAAGGAGCCTCGTCATGAGTCAAAGAGTAATTGAGAGATTCTGTTCTTCTATAAGGGTAGCTCTAAAGCTAACTCATTGTCCCAAATCGAAAATCCAATTGGCTTACGAACTCTAAAGAATCTCCTTGTGCGATGAAAGCTGTTCATGGGCTAGAGCCTAAAAGGGATGTAAAGAAATGTTTCTGTTAAGGTCATCAAATTTGGCTTCAATACAAGATTTAGTCATCTACTAAGTTAATGGCAGTTAAGCATAATGGTTTTGGTAAGAATGGATAGTTAAGCATGGCGCTTTTGGCAAGAATAGATCGGGTATTGTGTGGGAATTTAACGAAAATACGGAATTATGTCATCCGGGAAGTTGGTTGGAAACATCCAAATGTTTTTTCAAAGTATAGGTGCAATCAGGAGTTTTGATTCCACTGGCTTTCTGTAATTTATAGGATGCCCAAAGCTGCACCGTAAAACATCGACTCCAATAGTTGAACTACCGAATTGTACTCGATAGTCTTTGTCTGGGTTTTGTATAACATTTTTGATGATGGTATTTATCACTTCTACCTTGAGATTATTCGGTATGCCCATTAGTAGCTTTGTAAGCCACTGTTTGATTTGTGGTGACTGTAGCCAGTCTTTGATTTGGTCATCAGTAGGAGTTAGGCGATTGAGTAATAGCGTGGGATTTTCGTTATCTTCATTAACTTGACTTTTGGGTTGAAAGAGTTGATGAAAATTAGTATCTATGTTGGACATAAAGTTGATTGGTTAAAAGAGAATATCTCTATTATAGATAAATTG
>NZ_JACKZS010000379.1 GCF_014222285.1 Nostoc sp. UCD121 | reverse complement strand
CTATTTATTTAGATATAAACTGAACACAAATAAAACAGAAAAACTCTATATGGAGTATTTCTTGAATTAATTTAATTTCCCTCTGAGGCATATAAGGGAATTCCAATTTTTAACATCTGGTCTCTCAAATCTTGGGTTCGACCAGGAGGCAACTGAGCGTGTAAAAAAGAACTTACCTCGCTTACTCGTATATTTAATAACTCAGCTAGTACTGTCTTCGTGTAACCATGCCGTATTAAGCGAGGTTCTAAATCGTTAAGTCCCACAGTCAAGACAGCTTCAGCCATACCAAGAGTGACAGGCTTCGTTGCTGCTTGATAAGCGTCTTCAAAAGCCCTCTGCAAATAATGTTCGATTTGCAATGGAGTCGTCAATCGTTCTGCCAAAAATGCAATTGCCTCATTGGTAATCAAATCTTCAGGCAGATAATCATCGTGAATACACTCGCTCAACAGCCATTTTATATACTCAACTTGATGTCCTCTAATACCTTCTAAACTAAAAATATTGGTTCTAGCACCAATCTCTTCCAAAGATGGTCGACGCAAATCATTTTTCAATTTGGGATGTCCCAGCAGCACTACAGATAAAGTGCAACCATTCTGGCGTACCAATTCAATTAAACGCTTAATTTTGACTAACGTACCGTGATGAATGTCATGAGCTTCATCCACAAAAAGCACTACAGGCTTACGGCATTTTTGAATTAAAGCTAAGAATTTTCGTTCTCTGAGTTCTGGTTGGGTCGGTGGTTTAGCGTCCTTTTCTGTACTTAAATCGCAAAACAAAGCACTCATCAAAACCCCGACACTGACCTTATCTTTGTCAATTGCAAGGCAACGAGAAATAATAATGTCTTTTTCGGAGGACAATTCTAATTGCAGTCGTTGTAAAGTCGTTGTTTTACCACAACCAACAACACCTGTTAGAGCAATCAAACGACCTTGCCTAATTTGGGGTTTGAGTTCTTTGAATAGATTTGTCTGTTCTTGAGTCTCAAAATAGCCCACATGATCTAAGGTACGTTTAAGTCCAAAATAAGTCATGACATCACTCAACATGGCTCGTACCTGATAATGGGTTAAAGAAATCTCGAATTTGTTTCATTACCTCCTGCTTATTGAGAGTAGGCACCAGAACCGCATTAATATAAGCCATTTGTTCAGGGGTGAGTTTGGCTAATGGGCGTGCCAAATAATCGGCGATCGCTAATTTGGCTGCAATCACCGTGCTGAATGTCAGTTCTTGAAATGGATTGGGGTCTACAAAAGGCTGCACCTTTAGTTGGGTTGTACTACTCCCGAATTCAGGCGGGTTGCCTTTACCAATCACAGAGTTCGGTAAAGACAACTGTTTAGCCAAAGATTCAATTCGGTCAGCCCGTTTCTGTGTTCGTGTTTTCTTAAAACTACGGTAGCGATGTAGGGGGATTGGGCCATCCACAGGCAGAAACGGCCCATAGCGACGTTCACCATGTTCTACGTACAGTTCGTTATCGAACAAGCCCCACCACAGAACTACAGTTTCTCCAGCCAAATCTGGCTCCACCTCATAAGCCACCCCCTCAACCGTAACGCGAGCATCGATGCCTACCTTACGGCGTTCTGGGGAGCGTGCAAATGTACAAAAACGTTCCCAATTACACATTTGACGGATACCGTTACTAGGTAAATTGCTCACCCAGTCTTCCATCCGGGAATGGGGTTCGCTGCGATGGGGTCGGCTATTGTAATGGAGCAAAAACTTCATCAACCAAGCGTTTGCCTCAGCTTCGGTCTCCGGTTCATGCAGATGGTAGAGAGTTTCGTGCATTTCTTTAACAGTGCGAAACGGTCGTTCCACCTTCCCCTTAGAACGAGCTGTCACCCGTCGTCCATCTTTGCCATTTGGTAAATGGGTACGTACTTCAATCCCCAAATAACCCATTACTTTTTGAAACACTAAGCTCTTGGCAATGGGCCCATTGTCCATATACACCATTTGGGGAATGCCTTGAAAGGGAAAGTCAGTCTCCGACTTGAGTGACATGGCGGCAAACATAAACCGCAGTGCTGCCTCCACATCCTCACCGTAAACACCGTGATATTCTTGGTATGCAAAACCACTACGGTCATCCACGACACTATAAAGCATCAACAAGGGATGTCCACGTCCCGGTTCTAGGAAGGCTGGTGCTTTTACGTGCTTGAGGTCTGATGGACTGAGGTCAAAATGCCAACATTGATTGCTATATTCTGCCTGGAAGCGAACAGCAGGTGGTTGTCGCAGCAGGGTATCGCGGTCGTAACCCCATTTGTTGAGATAACGATTGACGGTGGTTGGTTTGAGCAAACCGACTGGAACGCGAAGATGACCATCTGGTGTGTTGATGCCATCTTCTTCCAATAAGCGAATTGCTTGCACGGTAGATAAATGGCGACCTTTGCGGTTAGATGTGCGTATTTTAATGGCAGCAATGATTTCGCAGTATCGCTCTAGTCCGGCTTTAGGAATCACACGCGGGACATCACAATCAACGCGCCGCACTGGGCGAACAACATTTCCTTCTCGTAGTGTTCGATACACAGTATCTTCGGAAATGCCATACAGTTGAGCTATTTCTTGGACTAATACCCGACGAGATGGACTGCGTGGTGGTAGCTGCTCTAAGCGGCGACGTAAGTCTACGATGGTATCAATTGGTATTTGTTTCTTTGGCATCCTATGATTTCTCCACCAATTTGTCGTGGCGTGAGTGGAGATGTTTGCGTGACAACCAATCGTAGAGCGTGGAAGGTGAACAATCGACCAGTTTTGCAATCGAGCGTTTACTGATCCCTTTGGATAGATAGCTGCGAATTTCTGCTTCCCTTGTGTCTAGTTTTAAATGTGTAGATTGTCGTCCTTTGGGTCGTCCCAGCGTTTTCCCCTCAGCTTTTCGTTTGGCTAGTGCTTCGGTTGTTCTGAGTACAATCAATTCACGCTCAATTTCTGCTGCCAAGCCTAAAACCGTTGCTGTAATTCGGCTTTGCATTGAATCATCTAGCACCATACCTTGTTTGGCGATATGGACGTTGATTCCTCGGCGCACACAGCACTCCAGCATTTCTAATACTTGTAGGGTAGAGCGTGCCATCCGACTAACTTCTGAAAAAATGACTACATCTTTTGCTTGTGCTGTTTGATTCAATAGTTGTCCTACACCTCGCTCTAACCATTTCTCCCGTCCAGAAACTGTGTCCTCTATAAAGTGAATGGGACTCAAAGCATGGGTGTTGGCATATTCTAAAATGCCATGCCGTTGGTTGTGTAGGTCTTGCCGATCGCTGGAGACTCTCAAGTAAGCATAAATAACCATAGCCATATTGGCTGTCGGTTTAAACAGCTTTATGTATTTAATTGAACGGTATTAGTCCAAATTAAACCACGAAAAGCGT
>NZ_JACKZS010000378.1 GCF_014222285.1 Nostoc sp. UCD121 | reverse complement strand
ACCCTTATTTGCAGAGAATGTGGTTTCAAAATCGCCTTGTTTGCGGTTTGAAGCGTTTATGTTTGCAGTTCGCTACACCTACACTGTTAGCGAATTCGGGAAGGGACTCTAAGTAGGCATCACCGTGCCAATTTGGGAAAGCGGAAAGGGAATCAAAGTAAAAAATTTGTCTGTGAGATTCTTAGAGGATAGGTGCGATCGCTTTGAGAGAGCGAACGCGTGAAATTTGTTACAAAAACTTTACATGGTGATAAATTTTGCGCGTATCTTGTCTTTACCCCAAGATGGCTCACTGCTCATTTCACTGCTAAACTTGTACACTTGTCTTAATGTTAATGTGTGAATATGTATACATGAAGACAGTAGCTATTGTCGCAGAAAAAGGGGGTGTGGGCAAAACTTCGCTAAGTATCCATCTTGGCGTTGCCGCAGCCATCAAAGGTAAAGAAACTGTACTTGTAGATTTAGATCCACAAGCGTCTGCCAGCAAGTGGGGAGATTCACGAGAAGCAGAATCTCCCGTTGTAATTTCGTGCCAAGCATCACGATTAGAAAAAGTTTTGGAGACTGCCAAAAATGGTGGGGCACAGTTAGTGGTTATTGACACTGCCCCACATTCGGAGTCATCTGCTCTTGCCGCCATCCGTGCTGCTGATTTAATTCTGATACCCTGCCAACCCTCAATTTTGGATTTACGTGCGATCGCCAACACAATTGATTTGGTTAAGCTGGCTAAAAAAACTGCCACAGTCGTTTTAAACTGTGTTCCCACAAGAGGCTCCCTTGGAGATGAGGCGGCTGATGCCATAAAAGAGTACAACATTCCCATCGCCCCGGTTCGTATTTCTCAGCGTACCGCTTTTGTACGCTCGTTAGCAGGGGGATTAGCAGCACAGGAATATGAGCCAAAAGGAAAGGCTGCGGATGAAATTTGGGAATTCTACAAATGGTTATGTAAACAAGTTAAATTGTAAAACTGTAGAATTGTAATATTATAGCATTGTATACTTGTTGATATGTATACACGTTAAGTCTGATGGTAAAGAAGACGAATTTAGCCGATTCTCTACGCAAAGTTTCAGAACCAGAAAAATCCACAAAGTCCGTAACAAGTCCAGATGGTGAACCGTTGAGCAATAATTCCTCCCCTGGAGTCGCACCCAGTCGGCAAGGTAAGAAAGCGATCGCTGGTCACTTTGATCCAGCTGTGTCCAAACAGTTGAAACAACTTGCATTGTCACAAGATACAACAGTTCAAGCGTTGCTGTCCGAGGCACTAAACGATTTATTCAGTAAATATGGTCAAAAACCCATCGCCTGAAATTATTAAAGTGGGCAGCGATCGCGGTATTGAGATGAATGAATCGAGAGTACTTTGAGGCTTTGATTACACGAAATAGCCCTAATGTGGAATGCTACATTACTTTTGTGCGTTTACTATCTCAAGTCCTATTCCTCCATTAACTAATTGTTCTGCTAACCAATCCCGAAAGCTGTCATGATAGAAACTGTAACGAGTTTCTGTGCTTACTTTCTGCTGTACAAGGAACTCAAGCCAATTTTCTAGCACTTCTTGGACTTCGTACTCGTCTTCATCAATTATTTCTGCGATCGCCTTCACTGATATCCCTTTTCCTTTTTCTCCAGAAGTCAGGACACGAATAACTTCTAAAGCAATATTAGAGAAACCCTCAGCCTTCATCTTCTGCCAATGTTGCTGATAGTATGCCGCCAAACCCGTTGGGAGTCTATCTCTGTGCAAGGGTTTAAGGTAAAAACCATTGGCTATAGCGGGTAATATTTGACTGAGGTACATGAAATTATCTTCGCTCTCAAAACAGAAGCGTGTCATAAATTCTTCCTCGTCTATATGTGACATCTCCGGCAAGCGCTCTAGGGGAGTTAGGTGTTGCCGAATGTACGATTGTACGTCTCTCCGATTTTGTTCTGGGTATGCTGCTAAATCAAGTATTTGGCAAGGCGTTTCTATTAATAAACCAGATTGTTCTCTCAAATAGTGACGGTGGCTGAGAAGGAAATAGACACTTTGTGGGAGATATTTAGGAAGATAAAGCAAATTTGAACCTAGCGGTTGACTATTGCAGTCTATTGCGTCTAGTGTGTCAATAATAATTATTAGGCATCGATTAGATTCTAGTTTGTCGCTAATTTTCTGGAGTAGCAGCGAGAGAAACCAACTTCCCTCAGTTGCGTTATCTGGAAGTATCGCATCCTCATTTCCCGTTTTCTGCATTAATTGGGTACAAACAGTCCAAAGAAATTGGTCAGCATGATTTTTCTCTGCAACTTGAGCGTTGTAGTAGATAACATCAGGACTATCTCTCAGATACTTTGCTAAGATGGCACTCTTGCCGCTACCAGGTGCACCTAGAATAGTGAAGTATCCACATTTGTGGCGGTTGAGGAAGTTGGTTATTGCGGTGAAGACAAATTCACGTCCAACAAAATTCTTACTTTTTTCTTGAATAAATTGCTGAAATTCAATTGGATAGGAAGCGGTGTAGGTGACGGTTGGGGGTCGAGGAGGAGTTTTCATGGTTGTGTCTCAATCCCTTCTAAACGCAAAAAATGCACCTGTCCAAATTCGCTGCCTGCCATAATTGTTGCCCCATCTGGTGCTACAGCGCAGCACAGTAACCCACTTTCCCCAACAAACTTAGCAATGAATGTCTGAGTTTCTAGATCCAAAACCTGGAGAGTTTTATCAGAAGAGGCAGAAATCACTTTGCCATCAGGGGTTATTGTTACAGCATTTACAGATTCGGTATGACCTCGGAAAGTGAAAATTTCCTCTTGATTTTCTAAATCCCAAATCTTGACAGTCTTGTCATCTGAACCAGAAATGATCCACTTATCATCAGGGGTGATGGCTACAGTATTTACCGAGGCGCTGTGATCTGTGAGAGTAAAAAGTTGCTTTCTATTTTCTAGATTCCAAACTTTAATAGTTTTGTCCTTGGAACCAGAAATCAAGTACTTACCATTAGAAGTGATGGCTACAGCATTTACGGATTTACTGTGACCTTTGAGGTTAAAAATAAACTTTTTGGTTTTGATATTCCAAACTTTGATAGTTCCTCCAATGTAACCAGAAATCAAATACTTACCATCAGGGCTGATTAATATAGCAGTTGCAGAATCATAAGCTAATTGACAAAAATATATAAACAATACAATTGTTAAGTTTAAGCCAAAAATTACCAAAATAAAATTCACCTTAAGTATTATAATCAAACTTAACAACAAAGGTATTAGACAGATCCCAATATCATAGTAACGTTGCGAATTTGAATATAAATTAAAAATATTTTGTGCCGTTTTTATATTCCATGCAGCTAATCTCAAAAACTTAGGTGAATTTGAAGGTCTGTAAGATGGGAATAAAGAAATACGCTGACTACTCCGCGTACTCATTATTTCTAGCTTCCATTCAGTCAATTTCAGAAACCTTGGCAAACTCCAAAGTGGATCGTATAATGAGAAAGAAATAAATTGGTTGCTACATGGTATAACAGCTATTGCATTAACAGCATTTGTAATTTCATTTGCAGGAATTTTAAAATCTGAATATTTG
>NZ_JACKZS010000377.1 GCF_014222285.1 Nostoc sp. UCD121 | reverse complement strand
ATCTTAGTTTGCGACCCACCAACGTCCACGCTGAGGTAAATGTCAGTCATGCAAATAGCTGGTTAAAACGATGATCTAATTTTAGTGCAGATTTAGAGCAGAATGGCACTATATAAGTGCAGATTTTGCACTAATTTAGCACAATCTGGCACTCGTGATTTACCTCGGTTCATGACCTAAATGCTGATTTTGGCTGACCAAATTGTGCCAAGTTGCTCAATATTTGTGCTGAGTTGCTCCATATTTGTGCCAAGAGGTCGCTTTGCGGCGGGAGTGGGTGCTGTTGCCGGAGAATTTCGCTTGGGTGTACCATGTTGGTGGTGTACTCACTACACTTTTGCGCCCTGCGGGTGGGCTGCGCCCATTCCTCGCTCCGCTCAGAACACAAAAGTTACGTTCGCCCCTGCGGGGAGTTTGCACCCATTGGCACAACTGCAAAATCCGAAAAAAAACAATGGTGGCTTTAGCGATTCTGCGCGTTGAAAAACTCAAGTCTTTCGGCAACATTGGCGGTAGCGAGAAGCATACTGCCCGTTTACAAGATACCCCAAATGCCGACACCACTAAAAAAAATATCCGGCTGATTGGCATGGAGGATGATTCACCGCTTGAAGTTTTGGTGAAAAACAAGATAGCCAACACAACTTTACACAAACCGCGCAAGGATGCCGTGCTGTGTAGCGATATTTTTCTTTCAGCATCCCCAGAATATTTTCGCCCCGATAATCCATCAAAAGCCGGGGAATGGGATAATCCCCGAATGTTGGACTTTGTTAAGGCTTCTCGCAGTTGGCTAGTCAATAACTATGGTGATAAGTGCGTCAGGGCAGAGTTGCATTTGGATGAAGCGACTCCCCACATTCATGCCTATGTCGTACCCATCAACGAAAAAACCAAGCAGTTAAGCCACAAAGAAATGTTTGGGGGTAATGGTCGTGCTGCCAGCATTAAGTTATCCAAACTCCAAGATAGCTATGCTGCTGCACTCGCTCCTTTGGGCATTGAACGAGGGGTTAAGGGCAGTAAGGCAACCCACACCAAAGTAAAGGAATATTACCAAGCGGTTAACAGTGAACCACTCACTGCCGTCTGGTCGAATAAGAAACTAGCTCCCCAACCGCTTGAATCAGCTACAAATTACGTTGCCCGGATTCAGAATGATGACCAATTCCACGCCATCAACCACCAACTGGCTGACCGGGCTTTCATGCAAGAGCGACTAGAACGGGCGGAGCAACGGGCTTATGCTAGCGAGAAGGAACGACAACGGCTAGAAGAAATTGTACGATCGCTGGAGTTGAAAACCCAACAACTACGCGACTTGGCTTTAGAGGATGTCGCCTGGGAGTTGGGGCTAAATTACGAGCGTGAGCGGTGGCGGGGTCACGGACACATCATTAATATAGATGGGCCCAAATTCTACGACTTTGCTCCCGAACACTCCAAAGGCTCTGGCGGTGCGATTGATTTGGTGATGCACGTTAATCAGTGCAATTTTCGGCAAGCGGTTGTCTGGTTAGATGAGCGATTTGGTGAAGCTGGTGTAGAACGTGCAGCGATCGCTCACGTTAAGAACAGGGCGGCTGACATTATCCAGACTGAACCACGTTCCCAATTCGCTCCACCTGTTGAAGATAAAGCTAACTGGTCTGCCGTTGAACATTACCTCACTCAATTTCGGGGCATCCGCTCTGACTGTATTCAAATGCTTCATAACCAGGGGCTAGTTTACGCTGATCAGCAACAAAATGCTGTTTTTGTCATGCGGAATCTTGAGGGTCAACGTAACGGTGCATTCCTAAGAGGAACTAGGGGAGAGAACAACACTTTTAAGGGATACGAGAAAGGAACCAAACGCAGTGATAGCTGGTTTTACTTCAGTTTGGGGGGAAAGGCTAACGATAAAACCTCAACAGCGATTTTGTGCAAGTCCCCCATTGATGCTATTTCAAGAGCCATGCTGGAATATCTGAAGAGGGGCGATGTCCCACCCGAAAGAACAGTTTATATGGCTATTGATGACATCAAGAGCTTACCACTTGAGCGATTGCAGAAAGTTCCTAATATACTGGTGGCGTTTGGTAACGATAAAAGCACTGATGCGGCAGCACAGCGTGTATTAGAACTAATGCCACAGTCCCAAATCAAAAAATCTAAAGCCAGTGATTGGAATCAGCAGCTACTCGATTATGGGCAGCAGTTAAGGCAACAGCAGCAACAGCAGGAGCAGGATGATGAATTGAGTCTTTAAAAGTCAACGTTGAAGACAGTGAACTGTACAGTCCCCACTTGTAGCATAAAAGTAGTATTTTAGTAGTTTTTTTTGCTTCAAGTGATTTGAAATTCACTTAAATCATCATTTTTCGCTCCAAAAAACTTTCTGCCAAAGATGGCGTACTGTGCGTCAAAATTCAAAATTAATTTGCCGCTAAAGTGCCGCAGGTATGCCATACATACTCCATGAGTTAACCATGTTTTTATCATAAAAATCGGTTCCAGGAACTTCCAAGAAGCGGTAAGAAGTGACTGGAAAATGACTACTAGTTGCCCCATATTGCCATGAGTTTTATGTTATTTTGACTGAAAATTGCCACAGAAATGACATACTCTCAATTTGGCTATGCTGATTTGTTTTGATACCAAGAAAATCACGACGAAAATTTTCTAATAGGGATGCTTTTGATCAGCTTGCTCCCAGTTAGGAATAGATCCATCTGGTTCATCAATGACTGGGATTTTAGACGTGGCGTGAGTACCCACAGCTTCAGGCGTACCGCGCTCACCCCTTCAGGAGTAACGCTGGCATACCACTGCGGGTAATTCAGGAAATCTCTCTTCATCGGAATTTGGAGCAGTTGCAGAAATATTTGGAAGTGAGCGACGAGCAGGTGTTGGGAGCGGCGGCGGCGTTGTCTATGCTGTCACCAGTTGGCGAAAATGTCGGGAAATACACGATAAAAATCACATGAAAGTCAGAAGATATTATTTTTAACAATCCCTACAGAATAAGGGTTATAGCGATTTTGATAAATTAAAAACAGTGTTAAACACCATATAAAAAATAGTATATTTAATTTCCTGCAACCACGAAAGTAAAACCCAAAGTAAAGACTGCAACGACTGAATAGACCGTAGAACAGTTAGAACTACCTACAAATTAGAATAGACAACCTTTTTGGGGAAGGTTGCCTATCGCACGCGATATGCTAGTTTGAGAACAACATTATAATCCAAGTCTCTTGTCAGTCAATCTGGTAAGAGGCTTTTTATTGTTTATTATCTGAGGTTTTTCCCAAATAACCAGCTATTAAAAGCGTACAAACATTAATAAAAGCTAATCTTGCATCAGGATTGTGAAAAGAAAATCCAAAAAGAGCAAAATAGGAAGTTACCGCTAAAAAATGTGGGATGTGGTCTATATAGTTAAATTGCTGCTTTCGGTATGGTGCAAGATTAAGCTTTTTAACTAGTGAAGCAAAATTTTTCATTAGACGCATTGTTAGATAGATTACGTCTAATCTAAGACATCAACAGTATCATTAACAACAGTACAAAACAACTGTACAAGATATAATTTTTTAGTTACTAATTGTACATAAAAAAGCATTAACTGCATTTATAATCTGTTTAATAC
>NZ_JACKZS010000376.1 GCF_014222285.1 Nostoc sp. UCD121 | reverse complement strand
GGTTTATACTATATATAAACTTGTTTCTAAATGTTTGAAGTTAAAGATTCCTAAAAGTATCTGATTTTTGAAATATGAAAGCCCCCCAAGCCCGGTTTCGGATGAAATAACTTACCTAAAATATTTTCATAGCGGTGGGTCATTCAGGAGACACTGTGTAGAATTAACCAACGAGTTATGAGACTCACGTTGGTCTTTCACAGTTCTAAAAACCTCCATAATTGGAATTAAGCAGCGTTTAGCATCTTCGTAACCACGCTTTTTTAATTCGGCGATGCGTTCTGAACTAAAATCCAGGTAGCTATCAATTTTACCAATTATTGGAGTATCAGACTTTTCAATTCTCTGTTCAGGTCTAATTTCAATTACAGTTTGTTCGGGAAAGTCATGGCGATTCCAAGCAGCGCCATTTTTTAAGTGAATTACAATGACGTTTTCGCAACCACGTTTTGCCAAAGCTCTCAAAGGTACATTATCAGCTAAACCGCCATCTATATAGGACTGTCCGTTAACTTCCTGACTAGGAAATGCTAGAGGAAGGGCAGCACTAGCTAGAAGCAATTTGTAGACTGTTTCATCATCAGTACAGTCCTGAATACAAAGCCAGTGAGCATCCGTGCCAGTGCGAGCGCGTATCAAATCAACTAACCAGTCGTAACCCAAAGCGGGTATTTTTAAAGAGGGAAAGACTGTTACCCATAACTCAATACCACGCCGTAGTTCACCAGGGTTAACAGCTTCTCGTAACAGTTGCTCGATGGGAGCAGGGTCAAAAATGGCACTTGAATTTTGCATTAAACCCTCTGTTATAAGAAAATCAAGCAACCATCCCCGCAGTGTAGGTGTAAAGGCTTGAGTAGCGTAGCTAAAAGTACGGAGAACAGCACCTGTATTTGTGCGTAAAATTTCTGCTTTACCTAGCTGTTCCCAAAGTTGATTCAGACGTTGAACAGCGTAGGGGAAAGGATGGTAGGCTGAGAGAACAGCACCATTAAGAGCGCCAATGCTAGTTCCGGCAATAATTTGGGGTTCAAGTCCTAATTCAGCAATATACTGAAGAGCGCCTACTTGGTATGCTCCTTTAGCACCACCACCTGTAAGTACAAGTCCAAGTTGGAGGTTAGCTGGTTTCATTGCATCATCGCCATACAATCATTTGCAGTTTCTTCCACCACATAGGTGATAAATTCCCGTGCGTCGGTGGTGCGGGAAATAGTGCCAATTTGGGCACGACATAGTGCTAGTGCGCTTTGTGCTGGTTTAGCCGGTCTAGCTTCTGTTGGTAGCGTCGATAGTTCCAAGGTTGTACCAATAACAAATAAATGTGGTGTATTAACCAGACGCTGCTGTGGAACGGAGCGAATTTCCAGTAAAGCGGCTGTTAACTCTTGGTCATCTTTTGTCATTCTCATACAGGATTGATCTAATAAATCACCAAGACCAAAGCAGCTATCAGGAAGTTGTTTACTTGTGGCAATAATTTTATTCACCAAAAGCTGACGATAACGTTCTGTATCTCCAGTTTCTATTTCATACATCATTACAGAACTACTAAATACTTCCCGTGCTAGTAAAGCAACTTGTAAAGCCCAAGGAAAATTTGTATAAGTTTGACCAGCAGCCCAAGCAGTAACAATATGATCTAAATCTTCATTTGCTGCAATTCGCACTTCTAAACGACGTACCTGGGCCTCAAGATTATTAAGTCTTGTAGTAACTTTTTGAGCTAACTCGTCTAGTTGATCGCTGAGTTGAACTATTGCGTATTCTTGTTTTTGCAAACTTTGTTTATGATTACGAATAGCATCACGCGCTTCTAGCAATGAGTTTTGAGTGACTTTCAAAGCAACTTGACTAATGCGAAGTGAATCACTAACTTCTAAAATCCAGCTAGAAAGAGCTTCTTGCCCTGAAACTAAGTTCCCATTTAATAGGAGTTTTCGTTTACTATTGCTGCCATCTAGTTTATCCCATAGTTCTCCAAACCAACTTCGATTTTTATGATATCGGATGATATCTTTGCTGACTTGAATCCCATTTATCAAGTCAATTATAGCTTTATCACCAACACCAGGAACTCGACGCTGAAGTTCTTCAAGGGTGCGAGTAGAAGGGCTAATAATATGAATGTTTTTATCTGTTGCATTGGACATTTTAGCTATTTTAATATAATGGCTATTTTTGACTAAAACTTTATTCCTTTTTTATTTAGTTATTTATATGTTTTAAATATTCTAAATACCCGTTTACCTTATTTATCTTTTGACTAGTTTGAGTTTCTAACGAGTGAAGGTTGTTGACTAATTTTTCTTTCTCAACAGATTGAATTTTTTGGTCTGTTTGTGCCTGTATTAAAGTATTACAGTAATTAGTTAAATAGCTATCAAGCTCTGCAAAAAATTTATCAACTCGTTGCTTAAAGTCTTCATCTAAGTATTGATTAATTCCCTCTTTTATATTTTCAATGCTATCCTCAATTAATTTATTTGATTTATCAATTATTTCTTGAAGCGAAATTGTGTAATAGTCCTCTTTTTTATCTGGACGTTTTACATTTATAGTTTCTTTTTTCTTAACCAACCCAAACCAATGGAAGAAGTCTCTCTTTTCAATTGTTTTTGTTTCATAACCTTGAGCTATCCATTTAGTATGCTGATTAACATTTATTTTAGTTTTTCCTATACTTTTACTATCCAAATTTGGTGTTGGCAAAGACAAATTGACATGAAAGCTTTCATTTAATCTTTGACGTGCGCGCTCAATAATAGGCTGAGTCTCAGTATCTAAAGAATTTGTGATATCTTGACGTGCTTGTTCAATTATTTTTTTTGCTTTTTTACGAACACTTTCAACCAAAGGCTGTATAACATTAGACTTTGCAGATGCAATCGCTTGTTCTCCAAAATCTTGTGCCGCGGCTGAACTTTGGAATTCAATTATACTATTACTTGTTTTAGAAATTTCAATTTTATTAAACTTTTTAGAAACCCATTTAAAAAAATTTTGGCTTGCCAAAACTCCTTTTTTTATAAAATCTGCGCGTTGATATTCTTCTTCAGTAAAATATGCTTCTAAATTTTGTTTAGCTTCTTGTTTAATAGTTTCAAGAATTTTCTCAAGCTGTTTATAGAGATTAGCCTTAATTTTATCTATTTCTTGCAACCGATTACGGCATTCTTCTAAGGATTGCAAGTCTCTTTCTAATGCACTGACTTCTTGTTTTAATTTTACTTCATCTTCGTTAATGGCACTGCTACGAAGTTGTACATCATTATTTAATTCTTCAAGATAAGCACGAGTAATCCTGAGTGCAGATTCTATGCTTCGAGGTGCAGCTTCTGCCATAAGTGCATTAATAGCACCAATTAGAAACTGGTCAAAACCTGACTTTTTCCACAACCTTTCAGCTTTGCGTTGTAAATCTTCTGCCGTTGCTTCTTCAAGTTCTTCTTCCCAATCAATACCGAACACTTCTTGAGCAAGCAAGCGCACTGTTTTTAGCTCAGTCACCTTAATACCGCAACCCTGATGCAATTCTGTTAAAAAGGTAGCAGAGGTAAATGCTTGTCTAGCTGATATTTCAAATACTCTATTAATATCGCCGGAACCACCTATATTAAACTCCGCAGCTACGAACTGCTGCACTTGTTCAGGACTCATATCACCATCTCGTCGTTGATCAACTTTGTTAATCAACACGTATAAATTATCTTTGCCTCTTAGTTCGATAACTTTATCAACATCCTTTTTGACTTTTTCGGCAGCCTCAGTTTTAAGTTGGGTAAAGTCTAGAACCATTAATACTAT
>NZ_JACKZS010000375.1 GCF_014222285.1 Nostoc sp. UCD121 | reverse complement strand
CCCTAACCCTCCCCGTATGTATTGGGAAGGGAACTAGATTTCCAGCTTCCCCCCTTTATAAGGGGGGATTGAGGGGGGTAATTCGACTTGTGTGTACGCCGTAGCCCTTAAAAGAAGAGGCTTTGAATTTTCCCTTTTCTAAGAAGAGAGCCTTAGAAAGACGTGAGAAACTTAGAAGGTTAGGTTTCGCGTTGGATTTTGTACGCAGCTAAAACCCATGCCAAAGTTAATTGGCTTTGATTTGTTGTCCTGAAAAATTGAATGTTCCTACAGGTGAGATATTATCTAATAACGGATTAGCATTTAGATTGAAAAAACGTAGTGTGATAGTCCCTTCTACTGTCTGTGTTTGGGGATTAAAGCTGGCTTGATAGTCGGCTCGGCCAATGCTACCAGTAGATCCTGCGCTTCCTGGATAAGCAAAGGTAATTGATCTGGCGCTGACCCCAGTTTTGCCATCACACTTCCAAGCACCTTGTCCACTGCTAAAGGGATTGAAGACGTTGGTAACACCACCTTGATTAGAGTCAATGACAAAAAAGTTACCATCTGCGGTAAGTGTTATGACTCCACGAGATCCGATTGTGCCATCTGAGTTAAAAATTTTTGTTAGATAAGCACCAGTGACATTTAGGCGACAACGTGTTGTATTAGCATTAGTCTCTTTTACAGAGAAGTCGTCGCCCCTAACGACATTAGGAGTGGCAAGCAATGTACAAGCCAAAACAGAACTAAACAACAAAGTGTTGCGAGACCAGATTTTGTTCATTTTGTTTGTTAATTGATTACACAAATTTAGTTACTTTATTAAGTATTCTCAACCAAACATCGTGTAGAGATATTGCGATACAACATCTTTACCCAATGCAACATTTCTACCGAACCGTATAGGCGCATAAACTTCTACACCTATGCGCTTTGACCACAAAGGCAAGGCGATCGCCTACGCCGGGCAGGTACGCCATCGTTAAAACTTTGCTTAAATCTTTGACGTAATGGATTGTACAGCGATCGCCTTGATCAATGCATCGGATACTTGTCCTATTTTTGACTAGGATCAATGACCTATAATGCACTAGGTCATTGATCCTATATATCTATAATTTTGTTGTGTTTTCTGATTTGTAGAATCAACATTTATCTGCGCGAGTAGCAGTAAACTACGGTGAAATTGCTGCGTTATCTATAAAACAAATTTTTTATGAAATCAGGTAATGACTATTATTTCAAGCCTTTTGGGTATATTTGCTGGCATTTGCCTGTATGTTGGTTTATTACACCTGCTAATTGCTTCTGCGCGATTAAAATCTGCGCTGCACTTCTGGTTTGGATTAACCTGCTTGCTGTGTGCTAGCTATATCTTGGCTCTTATAGCCAAATATAAAGTCACTGATGTAGAAGATTATATAAATGCCAGAAAATTGGCATCTTCCTTAGGGTTTTTTTTCACAATTGCTTGTGTCTGGTTTGTGGCTTTATATACCAAATTTAAGCCACTATGCCTACTGTTGGCACTGAATAGCCTCTACTTCATCTGCATCTTAATTAACGAAGCTTCACCAACTGGGATTCTTTACTCCCATATCAGCAGACTATCAAGCATCTCTTTGCCTTGGGGCGAACCGATTACCCACCCAGAAGGTACACTCAATCCTCTATTCGGGTTCCAATTCTTAGGTATTATCAGTAATGTAGTTTTCGCTTTTTACGCCTGTTACCGTCAATATAAACGTGGCGAAAAGCAAGCTGCACTGATTTTGGGTTTGAGTTTGGCGATTTTTGTCGCAACTATTCAATACGATCGCCTAATGGATTTGGGAGTGTTCAAATCTCTATACCTCAGCGAATATGGATTTCTGTCCTTCGTAGTGATTATGAGTCTACGCCTGGTCAAAGACTTGATGCAAACGGTGAAGCTACGCGAACAATTGATGGAAAGCGAACGGCTACGGAAGATTGCTGGGGAACTGGAGCGAAATCGCCTCGCCCGCGATTTACACGATTCAGTATCGCAGACATTGTTTACTGTAGCGACAATTGCCGAAGCTTTGCCTAGAGTCTGGAAACGCAACCCAGAGACAGCCCAACAGGGATTAGAAGAACTCGCCCAATTGACACAAGGGGCGTTAGCAGAAATGAGGAATTTACTAGTCGAGTTGCGTCCTAATGGTTTGGTAGAAAAACCTTTAGGTGAATTGCTACACCAGTTAACCAAGGGAGTTCAAGGACGGGCAAGTTTACAGGTAATAACAACGGTGTCAGGGGAAGGCGATCGCTCTCTGTCTAATGAAGCGAAGCTTGTCTTCTACCGGATTACTCAAGAGGCACTGAATAATATTATTAAATATGCCCAAGCAACGCAAGTATCAGTCAGCCTCAACGGTGATTCACAGGAAATAGTCTTGCGTATCAGTGATAATGGCTGTGGTTTTGACTCCAACAAAATACCATCTGGTCATTTGGGAATAGCAATTATGAAAGAACGGGCTGAGTCGATTGGTGCTACTTTCCATTTGTCAAGCTATCCAGGTGAGGGGACTGAGATTGTCCTGAGTTGGTCAACGGCTGTAAATAAAATACGGAGTGAGGAGTAGGGGATTGGGCACTTGGTACTGAGCGGAGCCGTTGACGTTAGCGTCTCTGAAAGAGAAGCCTCTCGTAGAGAAGTATTGAGCATTAAGTATAAATAAAGTTAACTACTAAAAGCACAATTTGTTCTTTTTAATTTTTGATTTGTAAGGTTTTTAGACGTATTTGCTTTTTGTAATATAGTTATGTTTATTCGTATCCATTTATTTAAAAAAAACAGATTTAAGTAGTATATTGTGGGATTTTTGGGTGATTGACTGGCGGGAAATAAAAAATTAAAGGTTAAGAATCTGACGTATAAATACTGAACATGGAACATTAGTGTAAATGTATTAAAAATAGTTTTAATATCCCGGATTTATTTATGAAAAAAGATAAATCAGTGAAACCTATTCGGGTCATTACTGTTGACGATCATGAAATCCTGCGGGGAGGTATTAAATTTCTCTTGCTGGCGTTTGATGACCTTGAATTAGTGGGTGAAGCGCGTAATGGAGATGAAGCAGTACATTTGTGCGAACAGTTGCAGCCAGATGTGGTGCTAATGGATTTGATGATGGTGGGGATGAATGGGGCAGAAGCAACAAGAGCTATCCGCAAAAAATACCCAGAAATTCAAGTTTTAATTTTGACGAGTTTTCTAGCCAATGACTTAGTACAGCAAGCAATGCAAGCCGGAGCTATTGGCTACCTGCTCAAAGGTATCTCGATTGATGAGTTAGCAGACACCATACGAGCTGCCGCGATCGGTCGGTCAATGTTGACAGCAGAGGTGATCCAGGCTTTGCTGCAACCGAGCAAACCATCATCCCAACCTGTCTTGAGCAAGCGACAGGAAGAAGTTTTAGCACTGCTGGCTTTAGGATTAAGTAATGACGCGATCGCTCAACGGATGAAACTTAGTCCTTCTACCATTAGACATCATGTTAGCCAGGTATTAAATAAGTTAGGGGTAACGAACCGTACTGAAGCTGCAACTACAGCAGTGCGAGTTGGATGTGTTTAGATTATTTTTCTGTTCGCCGGTTAACTAAGGTAGCGCTAGCTTGGTCAACAGGCATCAGCACAACTTCGTTAATATTGACATGGGGCGATCGCGTCACACAGAAAAATATCACATCAGCCACATCATCTGCTGTCAGTGGGGTAACTCCCTGGTAGACCGTTTTAGCGCGTTCAGTATTTCCGTGAAACCGCACCTCGCTAAATTCCGTTTCCACCATACCAGGGTCAACGGAGGTTACACGTACCCGTG
>NZ_JACKZS010000374.1 GCF_014222285.1 Nostoc sp. UCD121 | reverse complement strand
GAGCAGAGGGGCAGGGGGAGAATTCGTAACTCCTAACTCTTCACGTAAACGCCCCGCTATCGCTAACGGAACTGTTTTGCCCCATGCCCAATTCCCAATTCACTTAACGCAATGACTCAATTTTGGGCGAACCATCAGCTTTAATCCAAGCAATTTGGGCTATGCTGCGATCGCGTGCATATTGGCGAATAGCATCTGCATCCCTTCCCCCTAAATCAATTTCTACCCGCACTAAATGGGTGGAATCTCTAAGTTTTTGCGCGTAGGCAAAGGCAGGGGCGTTAGCACTCGCCGTCTCTGGTACTACTAACCAGTTACTCGCTGGGGTTACTTGCGGTAATTGTTGAGTAGATAACAAAATTTGGTATAAATCTTCGATATTGAGTCCAAAACCTATTCCGGGTGTATTTTCTCCTTGGGGATGATATAGACCCAAAAGCTGGTCGTAGCGACCACCACGCCCTAAAACTCTGGCTTGTGATTCGGTGTCGTTGACAATTTCAAAGACAATACCAGTGTAGTAATCTATGGTCTGGATCAGGCTGAGATCGAGGATTAAGGGAAATTTTTTCTCTGATTCTAGTAATTCTACTAGAGATTTGAGGTTATTCACTGCCTCTCGCTGTTCTTCGTCTAGATCCAAACTACTAACTTTTTGTAACACGTCTGCACTGGGGCCGCGCAAATCCAGCATGATTCTGGCGCGATCGCGTAGTTTGTCACTCAAGGGTAAAGTATCTATGGTAATGCGGTCGAGATGAGCGATCGCACTGCGAACTTTATCCTGTAAATTAGCCGGAAATGCACTCAGGAGCGATCGCGTAATTCCCGCTTCACCTAAAATTAAGTGCCATTGTCTCAAACCCAATGCTGCTAAACAATCTGCGACTAACAGCAGTACTTCCGCATTCGCCAGCAATCCGCCAGCACCTAACAACTCCACCCCAGCTTGATAAAACTCTTGCTGGCGATTATGTCTACTTTCCCACGTGCGGCGAAACACATTGGCGTTGTAGTACAACCGTTGCGGATAAGTTGCATTTGCCATACGAGTGACAACAGTACGAGCAATGGATGCTGTTAATTCTGGACGTAGCCCTAATTCATCATCTTCGCCATTTTGTAGTTGAATCACCATCTGGCGCTGAATTGCTTCCCCTGCCATCAAGGTATCCATACGCTCTAAAGTTGAGGTGATAATCCTGTGATATCCCCATCGATGAAACACCTGCTGTAACCGATCTTCAATCCAGCGTTTTTTCTCCACATCCAAGGGCAATAAATCCCTGGCACCCGATGCTGGTTGATACACCATTATTTTTTCTTCCCACCAAACAAACCACCGAACAAACCACCACTACCAGATTTATCTGGTTGCTTATCTCCATTATTGGCGGATGAAGTCACCTTATGATCGCTAGGTTGTTGTGCTAATGCCTTATCTATTTTAGGTTTCCATTTCAATGCCGTTTCGTCACTGGGATCTAGCTTTAAAGCGTTTTCAAAGTGGATTTTTGCCATTTTTAGCTGATTTTGCCTCAAATACACCATTGCGATCAAGCTATGGCAGCGACTATTTTTAGGTTCTAGCTTCAGGGCATCTTGCAACTCTACTTTGGCTTGGGCAAATTGGTTTTTGTCAATCAAAGATTGAGCGCGACGAAAATACTGTTCTACAACCGTGTCTTCTTTTGGCGGCGCTGGTACTGGCGCTGGTGCTGGTTCTGGGAGTGTATTTTTTGGTGTACTTGGTTGAGGTGTACCTGATTGAACTTTGGGTTGAGCAGATAGCGGCGGCACGGCGGATGTTTTGCTTGCACTCCGCATTAAATAGACTAAATTCAACTCACTAATTTGGGCAAGGACTTGCTGCACTTGGTCTAAAGAATCATATTGGCTTTGAGCTAGTTTAGCGATCGCACTTTTATAGACATGCTCGAAATTAGCTGACTGGACTAACTCTTTAGCCAAATCGGTGGTGAGAGTTAAAGAAGCAGACTCTTGTAACAAGCGCTTGCCGATTTGCGACAAAATTAAAATATATTCCGTGCGAGTGCGATCGCCAGCAAGTTTTTCGTAAGCTGGGTTAACCAACTTTGATAACAATTCGTTTCCTAGCTGTTTTTGTTCATCACTTTCAGTAAACCTACTGTCCGGGTGTAAGCGGCGGGCAATTTGGAGATAGCGTTTCCGAATCTCTTTGACATCCGCATCAACTGGAACGCACAATATTGCGTGATGATCTATGAAATCATATTTAAATAATCCACGATCTATTTTGAAAGACATAT
This sequence comes from Nostoc sp. UCD121, assembly GCF_014222285.1. Lineage (GTDB taxonomy): Bacteria > Cyanobacteriota > Cyanobacteriia > Cyanobacteriales > Nostocaceae > Nostoc. The sequence goes on along the minus strand of NZ_JACKZS010000374.1, from coordinate 1,582 downwards.
AGGGGATTTGCACCAAAGGAGCAGTTAGATTTTTTTTAGTTTACCCAAAGTCGAGGGTAAAGCTTCCACGTGCTACACCCATGCTGATAGTGGCGGAACTTGTAACAATTCGCTACTGAGGGAGTCGTGAATATAACCATTTGTTGCGAGAATTCTACCTGACTCAATTTTGACAGGAGTGCCATCGTAGGCGGTGACTTTGCCCCCAGCTTCTTGTAACAAAATTATCCCGGCGGCAATATCCCAAGGAGAAAGCCCTCGTTCCCAGTAACCATCGACACGCCCACAGGCAACATAAGCCAAATCTAGCGATGCTGAACCGCTACGTCTAACCCCTTGCGTAAGGTGGGTAAGGTGACTAAATTCTGCGTAGTTGTTATCAGAGGTTTCACGGCGATCGTAGGCAAATCCAGTTACTAGTAGGCTTTTACTCAGTTCAGATGTTGCTGAAACATTGATGGGACGACGATTTCGTGTTGCTCCCAAGCCAGTAGCCGCACTGAATAGCTCATTGTGGAATGGATCATAAATTACACCAACTTCTGGAACGCCATTAATTAACAGCCCAATAGAAACTGCAAAAAACGGATATTGATGGGCGTAGTTGGTTGTGCCATCTAGAGGATCTATTGCCCAGAGGTATTCATTTTCTTGATTACCTAATTTGCCTGATTCTTCAGCGAGGATAGAGTGCTGGGGAAAATGGCGACGCAAAATTTCTAAAATCAACTCTTCTGAGGCTTTATCAGCAGCCGTGACTAAATCACCAGGGCGACCTTTTTCAATAATTGCGTCTTCTAACTTACCCAAGTAACCTTGCAAAATAGCACCAGCAGCTAAGGCTGCTTCTGTAGCAATATCTAGAAAAATTTGTATATTTGTCATTGGTCATTTGTCATTTGTCATTGGTTCATCTCTCCCATTGCCCAATTCCCCATTCCCCATTCCCCATTCCCAACCCTTCAAAGATTTTGGCGGCGAAACTCGGCGGGAGTGAGGCGCATGGGTTTTTCTGGGTTCCAGATTCCTTGGCCCATGAGTCTAGCCCATTGTTGGGCACGTTCTAAACGCTGGTCATATTTGTGGTTAGGCGATCGCCCAACAAACATTGCATTGCCTTGTTTAACTAATTCTTCATTCAATAACACCTTATTTTTCCATACATAAGCTAGAGTTCGCCCGATTTTATCTTTTGCTTCTAAATCAAACTCCAGTTCGACCAATTCTTCTGCACCACCAATAAGATTCTCTAACTGTTCTTTTGCTGCTTCTCCCCAAGGTCTCTGTCGCAAATCTGGTGCATCAACGCCAACTAACCGCACTTGAGAAATCAAATTCGGTTGTTCAGCCATTCCTAACACTTCCAAACTTTGCCCACTAACTACCCGAGCTACTTTCACCTGAGCCTGATTATTTGGTAACTGGTTTTTACTTTGGCAACTCACCAAGAGCAATAAGCAAACCAAAATGGCTATTTTTCGTACCCAGTTACCAAGACTCACAACCATCACAAATTCTCCTATGGTCGCTGCTGCGCCTAGCGAGCAGAACCTCTTGCCCCCTGCTCCCTGCTCCCTGCCCC
>NZ_JACKZS010000588.1 GCF_014222285.1 Nostoc sp. UCD121 | reverse complement strand
AAATATTTCTTGGATGCGATCGCGTAAAGTCTGTAAAGAAGAGAAAAGTTGATTTTTGAGTGGTTTCTTGAGGAGCTGCCAAAGCCTTTCAATGGGATTGAGTTCAGGGGCTGAAGGTGGTTGAAATAGAGGAATAATATTTTCTGGCCAACGGAGTTTTGAACTTGTATGAGCAGGTGCTTGGTCAACCTGTAAAATAGCGTAATCTCCACCTAATTGTTGAGATAGCCAGTCCAAAAACTGTTGAAAACACTCGCCATTCA
>NZ_JACKZS010000373.1 GCF_014222285.1 Nostoc sp. UCD121 | reverse complement strand
ATTTAATGGTCTGTATATACTTTGTAAATCTTTTAATTAGCTGGTTAACAGCAGACATATTTTTAAAGTCTTTTAAATTTTATAAGGTTGAAAAGTACATATTAGTAGGATTTTATTTATAAATCCTCAGAATAATCACTTATTTTGAGGATTGTACTGTTAAGAAAGATAGTAAGGTATCAATTTTTCATAAAAATAGCAAAGATAGTGACTTGAAAATCTTACCGTACTTAAAAGCTTGGGTAGCCGTGGCTGTCTGCGTTGCCGTAGCCATGCCGTAGGCTACGACCTATACAGCGTAGGAATTGCCGTGATTGTGCCGTATGCCGTAGACAAACTCATTAAACAGTCGCTTCAACTCCTCCGAACTGAACCGTTGACCTTTTACCTTAAAGTTAGGCTGTATCTCAATAATGACTGCCGATTAAAAGCGATCGCTCTCCCTGGATGCGCCAGCAATTCCTACCACCAACCACGATTAAGATAACATCCGCTAGTTGTCTGGGTTTAGGCAAGAGTAACTTACTTGGTTAAGGGATTTTAGTTTACTAATAAGCTAGATTATTAATTACCCAGTAAAAGTCTTTATTTAACTGCACTAGAGAACTGTATATATCAAGCAATTTATCTAAGTTTTGTGAACTTGGATTTGCATCAAAAAACTTCAAACATTGTGTCATTCGCAACTCAATATCTCTTGGAATGCCAGCACTAAATTTTTCATCAAAAATAGAGTCTGTGTGCATATATTGCCTTAGCTCTGGAACATCATAATCAATTTTTCCAATTAAATTCCAATACATTTTTAGTTCTGCATCAATTATTTTTACCGTTTCTTGCTTAATTTCATTTTGTTCAACTAATAACGCAATAAGACAATTTCGTATAGCATCAAGATGCTTGTAGGTTTTGCTACTTTCTTTGAATAAATTTACTTTTTTGGTTTGTACTAATATTTTCTGCTGGGTCAAATGTACTGTAATTTCTCGAAATTTATTAGGAACAAAATTTTCGACTAATGTTTTAATAATAGGTGGAAATTCAGTAATATCACGACTGAATTTACTTGATTTTTCAACTGGAATGGAAATCATTTCTTGAGATTGCCAATCTTTACTTAATAAAGATACAAACTCTTGTGGGAAGCACCAGTAAAAATGTTTATCTTGCCGATCATAAATAAACAAGATTGTTGGCAAAGGGCATTTAAGCCAGTAATTGATTGTAGTTACTTTAATTTCTTTAGTAAAGAAATTATTCTTAATGTCTATTTTGTTTTTCCCTTTACATTGAGCATTAAAGAGAAGGCCTGTAGGATATTCACCCTCCATTAACTCACAATAAAAATCAATGCCTAAATCTCTGGACTGTGGAATTGGTACTACGTTACAAAATTCAGTAAATGTGGCACTGAAAATATCTGCTGCACTCTCGCCTATTTTTTGTGCATTAGTGCGTTTTGGAAGCTTATAAATTGGAATCACCTCCTAATTTATTTAAGGAACACAATAATCTCACCAAATGCGGCTAGTATTTGCTTATTGTTCCCTCATCCGCTTGAGAGAAAAGGGCGAATCTCTTGGGCTGGAATCAAAGCCAGATTATGAGGCAGTACGCGAACGCACATTCAACAACCTCAGAATGGGTAGGCAGTGGGGTGAAATGAGCATCCATGCAGAAACTTACGCTAAGGACTTGATGAGCCACTTTCAATCTGCGATCGCCGATAATAAAAGTGTACCAATTGAAGTCTCTGAAATTTATAAGCTTCAAACCCAAGATGAGCCGTATTAAATTGTTGCACCAAATAATCTATAGGTTAATTGGTACATCGAGAATTGCGAAAAATATCGAATTGCAGAATGCCTATCCAGCAAGGGTTACAGCCTTAGCGTAACTTTCTGTACGACTGCTCATTTATCCCCGCAGTCAGCAGCCGGGAGCGATCACAGAGTCTTAGGAGCTACTAAAAGGTTAATTTAATGGGTGGTATGAGGGTATGAGCCACCCAATCATGGGAATGTTATCGCTTGCATCCGATCGCCCCTACAGGTGTGCCGTTGATTGTTAATTTAATGATCAAAGATAGTACCTATACACCAAGTCCCTTTGGATTTTTGCATTACAAATTTCCAGTTATTAATAATGGGGCTACCACCCTTATTACTTGATTCCATTTGAACTGTTACATAAGCGCCCCGACCACCCCCGGCAGAGGTGTATTCATCACCAATGTTTAACACTTTGGCACTTCTAGGAGCAAAAAATGTAGAAACATCTTCTGGTGAACAAAAATATTTATCTCCCTTTTCTCCAGAAAGAACTAATTGTATATAGCTGTTCATAACTTCTGATATATCATTTTGAGCATTAGTAGTATTTACTGGTACTAATTTTATGTTGCTTGGCTCAGATGATTTTTCAATTGTCGGTTTAGGCTTTTGTAAACTAGTGGATAAATTCTTTCTATACTCAATTATTTTCTTTTGAGCCATAGCATAATTTTTATCAGATGGCGGAACCGATTTCATTAAGGCAATAGCTTCTTCCCATTTATTTACTACAAGTTCTCGATCTATATCTGACTGTGCTGTTCGAGAAATTGTACTTGCTCCTATTGCTGTACTTAACGCATTATCAAATACAGATGTGTCTACAGGGATAATGGTAGCTGTAGTAGGCACTGGCGATAGGGTTGTATTTTGAGGGGGAGCTATTGCTGCTTGGGTAATAGGTTTTTGAGCGCTTGGAGCGCATCCAAAAAGCAAAAAACCTATCGCTATAGCGCTTGCAAGTTTCTTTGTTAGCATTAAATAATACTTAATACTCAGTATGCCATTCGATTTTAATCGCCCAATGTTCAGGTGTCAAAACATTGTAGGCTGTACATCACATGGTCTACAGCAAGCACGGTGAAAATCAATCGACACAGACGCGCCAAAAGTTCTAACGCAGCCAAAGATACAGCGAGATGCAAACATAAATTCTCAAACTATTTATGGGACTATACCTGCAAGTGGTCATCGCGCTGCAAGCATAAGGGGGTTCAGCCGGGATACCCGCAAAACGGGGCATGTTGTAAATTTCTGTAACAGATATCAAGCTAAACCCTTGATATACAGTTGTTTCAATCCCAAGCTTTACTTTATTCCTCCAGTTGAAACATTCCCAAAAATGATTGTTTATGGGCAAGCTTGAGGCACTGAAAGGGGCGAAGAGTTGATTTGCCCGTGCAAAATTTTGATTGTCCGCACATCATTTATGGGCAAGTTGGTAAATCAATAAAACATGCTCTGCAACAAAAATTTACAACGTGTCCTATTTTGCGGGTATCCCGGCTGAACCCCTAATTAAAAAGCCAGTCGGGAATTCGCAACTGGCTTTTATCTTTCTGCCCTATATCACTAATTAGTATAAAACCTATTTAAAGATTGTATCCAGTGAGCTAATTATCCTTGGAGAAAGACGTTGACATAATTCTCTTTTTCCAACACTACTTCCATAGCAAATATTAAGTGGTATGGAACCTTCTTCAACTGAATCTAAAGAATTTAAGATTAATAACTCAGGATCGCGTTTGAGTTTTTTAATAAAAGTTGTTGCCTCGCCTGGTTGCAATATAACATTATCCACAAATACTTTATTAGATTCACTAGGTTTTAATGAACCATCAATTAGCTCGTAACCTTGATAAAAAACTTCTATATATTTCTGAGCGATATTTCCTGTGTTCCTGACTACGCCTGCTACATAATATTCTCTATCATCATCAGTCTGTTTAATAATAAGTTTAACCGTCTCAATAGCTAAATTTTGTTTATTTGTGAGAGATACAGCAGAGAGGTTAAGACTAGATTTAGATCCACATAAAGCTCCTAAGTCTATACT
>NZ_JACKZS010000587.1 GCF_014222285.1 Nostoc sp. UCD121 | reverse complement strand
GTCTGGAAACGCGGAAGTCAGCGCCCTGCACCATTATGTTCCGGATCTGCATCGCAGGATGCTGCTGGCTACCCTGTGGAACACCTACATCTGTATTAACGAAGCGCTGGCATTGACCCTGAGTGATTTTTCTCTGGTCCCGCCGCATCCATACCGCCAGTTGTTTACCCTCACAACGTTCCAGTAACCGGGCATGTTCATCATCAGTAACCCGTATCGTGAGCATCCTCTCTCGTTTCATCGGTATCATTACCCCCATGAAC
>NZ_JACKZS010000372.1 GCF_014222285.1 Nostoc sp. UCD121 | reverse complement strand
ATCATTATGGGATCGTATTTAATACTAGTAATCGTACTTAAACTATAGGTAACATTTTTTATTAAAAACTTGTAAAAGTATTTTTTATAAACCACATATTAAATTTTATATCACAGCCTAACCCATCAACTAGCTTGACGATTATTTACTGAGTATAGGATTTAGAGTGTGCTTAGACGTGCGACTTTCAGAGAAAAACAGATAAAAATCACATGAAAGTCAGAATCTATTATTTTTAACAATCCTTGCAGGATAAGGATTATAGCAATTTTAATAAATTAAAAACAATGTTAAATACCATATAAAAAATAGTATATTTAATTTCCTGCAACTACGAAAGTAAAACCCAAAGTAAAGACTGTAAAGACTGAAGAGACGGTGTAATAGTTAGAATGACCCATAAACTAGAATAGACAACCTTGTTTGGGAAGGTTGCCTATTAGTGGTCTTTTAAGCTAATCTCAGAACAACATTATAATCAAAGTCTCTTGTCAGTCAATCTGATAAGAGGCTTTTTATTTAAGCAAGTAACCTAAATACCCAGCAAAAAATAGCTTAGAATATTCAAGTAGTACAGTTTGGGCTTGGGTATCTACCACGCTACGCATAGCTAACACCACAAAAACCATAGAAAACATTACAAACAAAATAGTTTGTTTGTTCATAAATCTCCTAAACTTTGATACTTAAATATAATCGCACGTACACTACGATTATCAATAAATCAAGGGACAGTTAGTAAAGTGGTACACTAAAATTTGTAAAGTTTTGCTAAGTCATTTTATAAAGTATCAATACCTTATTATGTAGAGTATATTATAGTCATTTAAACTACTGAAAAAAGAATGGTAGACAGCCTTTCCGAAAATGACGATAAAACCAGTCAATAAAAAAACGAAATTGATAATGAGCTAGGGGTAAGCTATGTCTACCCCAAAATCGGACATACTAGAATGAGTTATTCTCATTAACTTCAAGTACAGTCCTGTTTATTGTGGATGCCAATTCAATTTTGCAGCAAGCTTTAAGTGACTTCTGCTCACAAGTGCTTCTTGATACAAGTTTTGTGGCGAAGGCGTTTAAGCAGATACATCAGATGAAGCGGGAGTTTGGAGAAGGGTATGCCTTAATTAATGTTGGAGAGTTTCACCCAGACAAAGACTCGTTCATTTACCCAAATAAAGATGGACTTGAGACTTTGTGGCTGGATGAATCAACAACTCATAAATACCTAAATAAAGAAATTGCCACTAACGTTTTGAATGTTGTTGATTTGGAATCCTGCCCAGATCACCAGGAAGTTTTCATTTTCATGGGGAGTATTGATAATGGTGATGCTGTAAAAGTTGGTCGATACAGTATAGCTGTCATGAGTTTCAATGTTGCTGACCCCTACCGCATCAAACCCTCATCAATTACATCTAAGCAAATTGAAAAACGGTTGCGACGGATGGCGAATAGCGGAGTCCGTCTGTTAATTCTCGATACCTCTAATCCTGATTTTATGGGTAAGAACCTAGCATTATGGCTGCGTGAAATCAAAAGGTTAGGAAAAAACGCCTCTCAACACTTTAGCGTCATGATAGATGCTACTGATGAGTTTCCAGCAGAACTCCCGCCGGATTTGCAATCGGACTGCTGGACTATCAGGTTTGGCAATTAGTCCGCGACTGCATTACACGTTTTAGACTTCTTCTGCGGTTCGGCAACTATTGGCAGAGGCTTATTTACCAGCCGTTGCCTCAGTTTCAAACCTTGTGAGGAGCGCAACCGACGGGTGTAGCACGGTACTGGTGCAACTACTGTGCCATCTGTTTGGATGACTTCGATTTGACTGTAAGCTTCATCAACTTCTTTCAAGTCTTTACTATGCCCATGAAACACTCGTTCCAGTGTTTCTCCTAGATTCTGTAGTAGATGAGGTATAACAATCATTGGAACAGAAAGCCGGATTAAGCTTAAAGTTTTATTACATAAAAATTTTATCTAAAGTTGTAGTAGCTCACTTGGATAATCCTCAAGTAATCCCTTAATACGAAATCAAGGGTTTTAGCGTCTAAAAACTTTTGTAATATTTATGTTATGGGGCTGCTCTCTGTTTTCTATTCCAATACTGTTGTTGAGGGATGAAAAAGTCTATATAAATATTAGCGTTACAGGCCCACTAATTTGATTCACACCATCAGGAAAATTGCATTGTGTTAGAGCCAAAGTATACTGGATGCCGGTCACCAGTACCTTTTTACCAGTAAACTTGCCAGCGATAACGCTTCCACTCAACGTTATAACGATTTGCCCCTGTTGCTTAACTTCGTTGATATATGTATAACTTACTGTGCTGGATGAACCATCATTCCAATTATACGTAGCGGTGTAAGGGTTTAAAGGACTTAAGTTACTACAGGAAATTTGACTTTGATAAGTAGCGGTGTAGCTCCCCGATACAATTTGTGGTTGGCTAAGAGAATTGCAGACAGTAAACGTAGTGTTGACAGTAACTGTTGTTTGTTTTGGTACTGAAGTTAGCCCTGGGGAATAAGTGTTTGTATTTTCTCCTACACACTCAAGACCTAAAATTGGATTAAGTAGGGCATCAGCCTTTTGCCCCATCAAGTTGAATTCAACCCCAAGCATTGCAGATGCAATGGTACAGGCAAGAGCAGACAGTGTACAGCGCTTAACGAAATTTTCTTTAACCAATGATGCCATAGGATGAATTTTTTGTTTTGGTAGATATATGTAAAAACGTTTCTGATTCTGATATGGATATATTGCTAGAACAATGCTCTTCCTTGTGCGTGAGAGTAAGCATGAATGTCTATAGGTAAAATCTCGTTTTTTTTTTTTAAAGACAAGGACAGTTAAGACAGTTAAGCAAACATTTAAATAACCTTTACATAGCAGTCTAATTGCTTTATATTAAATTCACAAAAGCCTACTAAGTGGATGCCTAAGCCAGAAAGTCACCTCTCTGACTTTCTGGCTTAGGCATCCATATACAGACTCAGTATAAAGTTTCCAACTGCGCTATTGTGGGTTTCATTCGTTGGTAATTTTTAAAACTTTCCATTTTTAGCGTGAAAATATAGCCTCTGTTAAATGGTTATTCAGATTATTTGACAGGCTAGAGTTAAAAACTGACTCTAGCCTTTAAATTATATTTTTATTGTGTATTTGCTTAACTGTCTTAACTGTCCTTGTCTTTACATAAAAGGTATGAAAATATGTTGATAATAAATTAAAAGAAACAATATGCCTACTCTAAATGGAAGTTACCTTCTGATAGCTGTCAAATATCCAACAGGAGTGATCGACGACAAGATTTTCGCGTTGATTCTCGACAACCCGCCCCCAGAGGAATGGCTGATCACCCCAGTTGTCGGAAGCAATGAAGGCGTGGTAACAATCCAAACATCCGACCGCTCCAAAGCGTGGACAGTTCCCAGCGACAAAGAGCAGGAGCAAATCACGGTTAAGAGCTTTGACTCCAACTCGCCCGCGCCGAACCAGATATTTCGCATCGTACAGCCTGAAATCGATTCAGGCCGAATCCAGATAGTGACGAATAGCTCCGGCTACATCATTGGAAGAAATCGTATGGAGGATCTGTCTGTCATGCCCAAACGCATCGTAAGCCGCCCAGATAGCCCTGAAAACACGCTATGGCTGGTACAACCTTTGTAGGACTGTAGTCTATTTTCAGTAGTGTAATACGCGCTTAAGCCTTACTGTGCTATTATTTCACCTTGATGTCGCCAAACTACTATTTTCCGACTTTTTAACCTAGATGTCTATTATTTTTTTGAACGAAACAACGTCAGCGTTCGCTTGATGGAACTAGTCATTCTTAAATAACTAATTTATAATGCGTGTTAAAAATATATTTTTTATATAAATTTTATAGACTTACTTAAATAATATATATATAC
>NZ_JACKZS010000037.1 GCF_014222285.1 Nostoc sp. UCD121 | reverse complement strand
CCTTTATAAGGGGAGGGTTAGGGTGGGGTAAAACAATATTTGATACATCAATCATGACTTTCCAAACATCCTCTTAGTCCACGGAGGTGGACTTTGTTTGTGTAGTAGCGAATTCCATTCGCCCAATACTTTTCTTTCAGTATAAAAAAACTTGCTAATAACCGATTACCAGTAAGGCTTTCATCATAAAAGTAAGCTAAACTTTTATAGCCAAGTATTGCCTAAAAATTTCATAATTAAAGATAGAACATCCCAATGGAGAATATAAAAATGCTAGAACAATATCGTAAACACGTTGCCGAAAGAGCAGCACTCGGTATTCCCCCTTTACCATTGGATGCCAAGCAAACCTCAGAATTATGTGAATTACTGAAAAATCCGCCCAAGGGTCAAGAGGAGATATTATTACATTTATTGCGCGATCGCGTTTCTCCTGGTGTTGATCCAGCAGCTTATGTCAAAGCCGGATTTCTCACCGCTATTGCTAAGGAAGAAATCACCAGTCCGTTGATTGCGCCCATAGAAGCAGTGCAATTGCTGGGTACAATGATCGGTGGTTACAACGTGCAATCTTTAATCGATTTGCTGCAATTGCCCACGGTATCCGTCTCAGACTCATCTGAAACTCCTCTGGTAATGGGTGGACAAGGAAAGGAACCCATTTCCGCCTACGCCGCCAACGCCTTAAGCAAAATCCTCTTGGTGTATGACGCTTACCACGATGTTTTAGAGTTGTCTAAAACCAATCCTTTCGCCAAACGGGTAGTTGACTCTTGGGCGGAAGCTGAATGGTTTACCATGCGCCCCACAGTCCCAGAAGCGATTACTGTCACCGTTTTTAAAGTCCCTGGCGAAACCAATACCGACGATTTATCACCCGCCCAAAGCGCCACAACTCGCCCAGATATTCCCTTACACGCCTTAGTGATGTTAGAGTCACGGCAACCGGGAAGCTTGGCAACCATTACCGAACTGAAGAAAAAAGGGCATCCTGTAGCTTACGTGGGGGATGTAGTTGGTACAGGTTCCTCGCGTAAGTCTGCCATCAACTCAGTATTGTGGCATACAGGCAATGATATACCTTTTGTGCCAAACAAACGCGCTGGGGGTTATGTTTTAGGTGGTGCGATCGCGCCAATCTTTTTTAACACAGCAGAAGATGCCGGTGCTTTGCCTATTCAGTGCGATGTCACCAAACTCGAAACTGGCATGGTAATTACCATCCATCCCTACAAAGGCGAAATCACCAACGAAACAGGCGAAGTTATTTCCACCTTTGACCTTAAACCTGATACCATCCTCGATGAAGTCCGCGCAGGTGGACGCATCCCCCTACTTATCGGGCGTACCCTCACCGACAAAACCCGTCTTGCACTTGGTTTAGAACCCAGCACCGTTTTCACCCGTCCCCAGCAAGCCTTTGATACAGGTAAAGGCTACACCTTGGCACAGAAAATGGTAGGTAAAGCTTGTGGATTACCTGGTGTGCGTCCCGGCACATCTTGCGAACCCATCATCACTACCGTTGGTTCTCAAGATACCACAGGCCCCATGACCCGCGACGAATTGACAGAACTCGCTTGTCTTGGTTTCAGTGCAGACTTAGTGATCCAAAGTTTTTGCCACACAGCAGCTTATCCCAAACCAGTAGACATCCAAACCCATCACGAACTACCTGATTTCTTTGCATCTCGTGGCGGTGTCGCCCTCCGTCCCGGTGATGGTATCATCCACTCTTGGTTAAACCGGATGCTGCTACCCGACACCGTGGGAACTGGCGGCGACTCTCACACCCGCTTCCCCTTGGGTATTTCCTTCCCCGCCGGTTCTGGGTTGGTAGCCTTTGCAGCCGCCTTGGGTGTCATGCCTTTAGATATGCCAGAGTCAGTTTTGGTAAGATTCAAAGGTGAATTGCAACCAGGTATCACCCTGCGGGATGTCGTGAATGCCATTCCCTACGTGGCAATTCAAAAAGGTTTGCTGACAGCAGAGAAGCAGAACAAGAAAAATGTTTTCTCCGGGCGAATTCTGGAAATCGAAGGTTTGCCAGATTTAAAAGTTGAACAAGCCTTTGAACTCACCGATGCTAGTGCCGAACGTTCTTGTGCCGGATGTACAATTAAGCTGAGTGTAGAGACAATTTCAGAATATCTGCGTTCTAACGTAGCGCTGCTGAAAAATATGATAGCACGAGGCTATCACGATCCGCGTACCATGCTGCGCCGTGTAGCAAAGATGGAAGAATGGTTAGCAAATCCCGTGTTATTAGAAGGCGATGCCGATGCGGAGTATGCCGAAATAATTGAAATTGATTTGAACGAAATCAAAGAACCAATTGTTGCTGCTCCCAATGACCCCGATAATGTTAAGTTATTATCGGAAGTCGCTAATGATCCAGTGCAAGAAGTATTCGTCGGTTCTTGTATGACGAATATTGGTCATTATCGGGCAACCGCGAAAGTTTTAGAAGGTGCAGGTGAAGTAAAAACTCGCCTGTGGATAGCACCACCAACCCGCATGGATGAACACCAATTAAAAGAAGAAGGTGTATACAGCATTTTTGGGGCTGCGGGTGCTAGAACAGAAATGCCGGGATGCAGCTTGTGCATGGGTAATCAGGCGCGAGTTGCTGATGGCACAACAGTATTTTCTACCTCTACCCGTAACTTCAATAATCGCATGGGTAAAGATGCGAGAGTGTATCTTGGTTCAGCAGAATTAGCCGCAGTTTGTGCGCTGCTGGGACGGCTTCCGACAGTGCAGGAATATTTGGATATTGTGGCGAGTAGAATTCATCCTTTTGCAGATGATTTATATCGGTATTTGAACTTTGATCAAATTGTCGGTTTTGAGGATGAAGGGCGCGTGATTGCGTTGGAAGATATGCCAAGGCTTGAGGATATTTTGGGTATGCCAGCTAGTAGTTTGCGTTAGTAGATAATTAAAGTAGGGTGGGTATTGCCCACCTCACTCCACAATTTCAATAGGTGAATATCAATGGAATTTTACACAGTAGTACTCAAGCAAAGCGCTGGTTATTGGGTTGCTTTGTGTTTAGAAAATGGAATTGTAGGACAGGGCAGTATTCAAGAAGATGCTATTAGCAAGCTAAAAGAGGCTATTGAATCTTTTGAAATTGTTTATGAGTCTGAAAGTAATATTTATAAATCTCCCGTTTCAATAGATGAATTACATGAATTTTTATTGGTTGAAGAAAAAGAACAAGATTCAGAGATATATGAATTAAGGAAGGTTTATGCCTAAAAATATACCTTCCCTGAAACCAAAACAGTTAATTAAGCTTTTAGAACAAGCAGGTTGCACATTTCATAGAGAAGGAAAAGGCGACCATTGTTTATATACTCGTGAAGTTGATGGTAAAAGGAGAGTAGTTCCTATAGATATGGGTGTAAGAGAAATGTCTCCTGGTTATGTTTTGCGTATTTTTAGGCAATTTGGTTTTACTGATGAGGAAGTAGAAAGTCTTTTAAGTTAAATAAATTTAAGTAATTTTAAGTTACGCTATGACATTTAGTAATCTCATGAAGCATCTGTAGTAAAGTTTAATCTTAGACCAAATTGCTGGGCAAGTTTTTGGTAACGCATACGCACTTCTTCGATTGATATATCTAATTGAGCAGCAGCATAATTAACTCGTTCTTCATTAATTTCTTCTTGGGGATCTAGAAAGGGGTTAAAAGCATCAACATCCCTAGAAAGCAGCTCGCGATCTATTTTATCTTGACAAATCCAAGATAATGCTCTGAGTGTTATTACCCTCGTATTTTGATTCTCAGATGACAACCTGTTTAGTAACTTTTGTATAGTCTGAGTATCTCCAAGTTGTACTAGTGCTGCCTCTACTGCTTGCTGCACCTCGCTATCAGCATTATTGAGCTTGGCAATCAAGGGTTCAAGCACTCGTGGATCATTAATCTTTCCTAGTGCCCCTGCTACTGCCTGCTGCACATCGCTATCGACATGATTTAGCTTGGCAATCAACGGTTCAACTGCTCGTGCATCTTTAATCTCTCCCAATGCCGATGCTACTGCTCGCTGCACATCGCTATCGGCATCATTGAGCTTGGCAATCAGGGGTTGAACTGCTCGTGTATTTTTAATTCTTCCCAATGCCCCTGCGACTGCTTGCCGCACAAAGTTATTGGAATCATTGAGTTTGGCAATCAACGGTTCAATTGCTCGTCCATTTTTAATTGCTCCCAAAGCCCTTGCTACTGTTTGCCGCACATCGCTATTGGCATCATTGAGCTTGGCAATTAGGGGTTCAACTGCTCGTGCATCCTTAATCTCTCCTAGTGCCGATGCTACTGCCTGCCGTACACCACTATCGGAATCATTGAGCTTGGCAATTAAAGGTTCAACTGCTCGTCCATTTTTAATTCTTCCCAATGCCGATGCTACTGCTTGCTGCACATCACTATCGGCATCATTGAGCTTGGCAATCAAAGGTTCAACTGCTCGTCCATTTTTAATTCCTCCCAATGCCGATGCTACTGCTTGCCGTACATCACTATCGGAATCATTGAGCTTGGCAATTAGAGGTTTAAGTGCTTGTGCATCCTTAATCTCTTCCAATGCCGATGCTACTGCTTGCCGCACATTGCTATCGGCATCATTGAGCTTGGCAATCAGGGGTTCAACTGCCTGCTTTTCACGTTCGTTACCTAGAATTCTGCATATTAGAGCCAACGCTTGTGTGTCAGATGTTAGATTACTGATAAAAGAGATTAACTGCTCCTTCTCTTTTATTGATGGTTGCCAACGCTTTATTCTAGGATGAAAATTAACATTGAACAATCGGAGTACTCCGGCTGCGGCATGGGAAGTGGGGGGGCTGCCCGTAAGCATTTCTAGCAAAGTATCTATTATTTCAGGCATATTATCAAAAAATATTTGATCAACTGGGAAAAGTATAATTCGCTTCCAAAGTATTTTCTCAATGATGAGAGCTGCCTTTATTGACTCCTCTTGGCTTAACTTAAGACGAGATGCTTGTTCCAAATAACATTTATGAAAAGTTTCCAGTTCGTTTGACATTGATGCTGTAGTAATCATTCCCAAAAGACCACCACAACCACCACGAACTTTTGCTTCTCTTCGTTGAAATTCTTGAAGAAGGATCGAACATAGTATTTCTGCCCACTGAGATTCAGCCAATTCTATAGCAGCAGTATCTACACTAGTTCCCGAAAACGGTGTATTGCCATCACGCTCACCAACATTCCTAACAAACTCTTGCAATATTTCCATTGCCATTTGTTCACTGGCATTAGGCTCATCAGCTAAACACAGAGCCGCCAGTACTGCACGGGGACGAGCCGTAATCTGAGCATCTTCTGTTTCAATTGGTTTGAGGATAGCTTGCAAAACATCGTCCACATCATCATCATTGCAGGAGGCTACACAAAGACGTAGTGCCTCTCGCCAGTTTTCAGTTACCACTACTTCTTGCTGACTGCGAAAAACAACAGGATGATCAGATTGCACTTCATTAATTTGGGCAGCAAGTGGGGCTACATAATCAGCAAGGTTGAGAGAGCGATCGCGGTTAGGGAAATGACCTTGCACAAGTGCCAATCCTGCCAAGTATTCTTGAAATGTGAGGTGACGAAATTCAAATACAGGAATGTCTCTGCCATTATGTGGAATAACACCCGCTTCTACTAAAATGCCTGTGCGATGTTCCAATAAACTCAGAAATTCTTTAGGTGTGTGCTTTTTTACCTCATGAAGATTGGGATATTCTTCTCGGAACTTTTCAAATAACTCTATCACTTCATCTTTCCGAAGTTGCTGTACTCCTCTATGACACATGGCATAGGCAATATACTCTAATTGCGGTAGTGCTTCATCATCATCTATAGGTTTGTCTACTTCAGAGCGCCAGTTAAGTAGTACATCTACTGCTTGTGCATACAACTTATGTCGGCGAGTCGGCAGTTTACCAACTTTACGCTTAACCAACGCCATTGTAGTAAGCAGCATTGGATTACCAGTAAGACGTTCAATGCGTTCAGCACTGTGAATGTCTTGAATCAATTCTGTTTCTGCCTTCTTTTTTCGCTCTGGTAATTCGGTAATATCACACCAGCGATGAGCAAAATCATCTTTATCTTTTTTTATCAGTTCAGCTACTGTAACATGCTCAAACTGCCGCCCTATGCGGTATTTCATTTCCCGATAGCCAACAATGCGGGAGGTAACGATTATGGGGGCTTGTTTATATGCGTCACAAATTTTTTCAATCTGTTGGCAGAATTCAGCTCGTAAAAGAGAATCTGTGATCTCATCCAAGCCGTCTATAAGTAACAGTGCTGTACCTTGTTTAAGTTTTTGTATTAAAATGCCACGCAGAGCAGTGCATTCAGGCTCGCTCATCTCGTCCTTACGCAAGATGTAATGCAGAATATCGTCTAATGAACGAATAGGGCTGACATTTTTCAAATCTCGACAACGGATAATAATTGGTAGCCAATCCTCATCAGGAAGTGTAGATACATCAGGCAAATCTTTCCAGTCTGGATCTTTTTCGAGCCGCAGCAAGTAGGCTGTGGTAATCCAACGAATCATAGTAGTCTTTCCTGCCCCTGGATCTCCCAGCACAACTAATCGTTTAGCCTTAGCCAGTCGTTCTCCAACAGGAACCCGCTTACCTCTATCTTCCCTTTCGTCTTTTTCTTCACTACTCCAGCCTGCTCTCCTACGCTGCATAGCAATGCGGCGCTTTTCAATTGCCGCTAATTCCACTTCCTCAACTTCAGCATTGGAGACAATTTCTACTTGGACGCGGAGTGCTACGTAAAGCTGACGCAGTAACAGTTTCTGGGTGGCAATATGGCGATCAAACTCTGGTAAGTTAGCTAAGTCTATAATGTCGCAGGACTCCAAAACCAGTTCCCGATAACGCTGTTCTGCGTCATTTCCCCCCTTTACATAATCGGAAGGTACTTGCAAAGGATAATATTTCTTCAGAGCAGTAATTAAATCATGTTGTGCTTTTGTAGGATCTTGCCAATATTGAGCAATGCATTCATCAAATGCCACTGTCTCTACGTCAGCTTCTTCATCCATTTGTACGCAAAAGATTCGTACTCGATAGTTATTTCTTGCAGCGTTAACAATCTGACGTGCCCATTTTGTTCCCAATGCTTTGATAGTTCCACAAAGTACCACCGGACTACCACTACTCAAAGCCTTAGAAGCTTCTTCAACGAAAGATTCTCCTACCATTACCGTTCCCCGATGAGCTACTTCATAGCCAGCTTCTCGAATCGGTTTCCCTAATTTTTCGGCAAACTCCTCTTCTCCCTTTGCATGGGCTATAAGAACCTGCTGAAGTATTTTTTTCATTTGACAGCCCTTAGCAAATCAGATACACCTTTAGACCAGTCTTCAATTAAGTCAGCATACTTGATATCAGCTAATATGGCAGGTGGTTTGCCTCCGGTCAGCAAAACTGGTAAAACTTTAACTCCGTGTCCACTCAGTTGCCGTGCTAAAATCGACATCCATTCACGATTTACCCACGGGGACAGGTCAGATGAAGAGTAACACAATACTAAATAACTTAGTCCTTCCAGCCCTTCATTGACGCGCTCAACAATGGAATCACCAACATCGATTTTCCATTCAGCAAACCACACTTGATGCCCAGCACTAGCTACTTCTGAAGCTAGTTTTTCAGCTGGCTCAGTATCAATTTGTCGATAGCTTATAAAAACGTTAGCCATAATATAGTAAGTTAATCTTTAATTTATACTTAATTTTAAGTATACTTGGTTAATTTAAAAACTCAAATCTAGTCAAATAAACAAAATATTAAAGCATTCCAAAGAAAGATGTATCTTCCAAAACGGGATGCTCACTGTTAATCAAAGATACTTGCTTGCTTTCCTCACAAGTTCCTCAAATTGTTTTGCTATATATATAAATACGGGGCGAAAACCTTTAAGAATATTTAAATTCAAAAATCGCTAAACATAGTTGAGGGATGAGTCATTTTTGACAATCCAGCATTTGTAAATCTGAAACAGTAAAGACCAATTACCAATGAACTAGGAGGTCTATTATGATGTTTAAAAAGATTTTAGTTGCATTAGATCGTTCGGAAATAGGGCAACAAGTTTTTGAAGAAGCATTGAGTTTAGCAAAGTTAACACAAGCTAGCTTAATGTTAGTCCATGTCCTATCTCCAGAAGAAGAGGGTAGCCCTTACCTACCTATGATGTCTAGTTTTGACTACTATCCAGGATTGACTAGTCAAAGCTTTGAGTTATACCAAAAGCAGTGGGATACCTTTAAAAATTTGGGAATCCAAATGTTGCAATCTTTCTGTGCCCAAGCTAATACAGCAGGTGTCACTACAGAATTTACACAAAATGTTGGTAATCCTGGCAGAATTATTTGTGACTTAGCCCATAGTTATGGCGCTGACCTAATTATTATGGGGCGGCGGGGTCATTCTGGACTAATGGAACTATTTCTCGGTAGTGTGAGTAACTACGTTCTTCACCATGCTTCTTGTTCGGTTCATGTTGTGCATCTTTCATCTGCTGTTAAAAAAGATGAAGTTGTCAAAGAAACTATAAGTACTTTAAGCGTGAACTAATTACTACTTTGTCAAACTACTTTTGAGGGTTTGTAGTAAGGATTTTAGGGTTTAGAAGAGAAGGACTAAAGCCCTTACTACGAACTTGCTTACCATCAATTTAAACTTGATAGACTACTAATATTACATAAATCCTAGCCAGCCAAATTCAGAATTTGGTTTATTCTCAACTACCCAATTACCTCAATTAATGGCCTCTATAGAGTTAAATCGCTACAGACTATCCTTAACTGCACGGTATTAGGCTAAAATTGAGCGTAGGCGTAGCTTGTCGTAGACATCGCTTTTTCAGTGAAAAAGAAAAAGTCCTCTACCCAAAATTAGAGTTGAGAGCAAAAAGTGGATCTATGAAAGAAGATACCATTGAGATCGCTGGTTTTCATGCTCATGTTTACTTCGATGCTGCGAGTCGGGATGTCGCTGCGCGTGTACGTGAAGGATTGGGCGGTAGATTTGAGGTTCAACTCGGACGCTGGTTTGACAAGCCTATTGGGCCCCACCCAAAAGGGATGTATCAAGTTGCTTTCTTACCAAATCAGTTTGATAAAGTCGTTCCTTGGTTAATGCTTAATCGTGAGGGATTAGATATTCTCGTCCACCCTGAGACAGGCGATGCTGTCTCAGACCACGCGGTTTATTCTCTCTGGTTAGGAGAAAAGTTAGATTTGAATATTGAGTTTCTTCGACAACTTAGTTCTACTTCATCCAATTAAGGGAAGTAAAGCACTTTGTTGGGTAAAAGTTATGGGCTAAGGCATGAAAGTTGATGATGAGGGCTAAATTGTCCACTACAAACTTCTGATGTTAATTTTCATATAATTCAAGCACGGGTAAACCTTTTTTGGGAATGCTGCTGAGAAAGCGTTCTCGAATTGAATCTAATTTATAGCTACAAATTAAACTTAGTATGCCAAGTAATACTGGTGTGATGACTATGTTTATAGGTAGATTAATTACAATTAGTAA
The DNA here is from genome assembly GCF_014222285.1 of Nostoc sp. UCD121. Classification (GTDB taxonomy): domain Bacteria; phylum Cyanobacteriota; class Cyanobacteriia; order Cyanobacteriales; family Nostocaceae; genus Nostoc. The sequence continues at coordinate 35,833 of NZ_JACKZS010000037.1, read as the reverse complement.
CAATGCTAAAATCGTCAATCCTAGAGTCAAATTTTGACAAAAACTTTTGACTTTATCTATCAAAATTAGAGATTGTCGACAACTAGGGCAATGCTTTGTATGTCTGTGCCAGATATCGTATAATTGCTCATCACTTAATTCTTGAAAAGGTGCTTCTACTACTCCCTGCAATGCAGGTTTACCACCGCCAAATTCATCTAACCATTTCCGAAAAGTAACAATGCCAACGTCAGCTACTGAAGGCATAAAATATAACTTTTGCCAAGTTTTATTCACCACAGATTCATTAACAGCTTGGGAGTGCATCATTGATAAATCTTGGTTACTCAACTTATAGCTAGATGAATGTTTTAAACCAGTTTGCAAATATTTGGGCAGAAGCTCAAACCAGAAATTACCTTTTTGTGGAGGGGTATCAGCAATAAACTTACCAATTTGTTTACAATAACCTGATTTGGTGGGCACAAAATACAACTGAAATAAAGCAGATTTACCGTTAGAATATTTATAGCTTGTTGTATTAGAACAGGGTGGAGTGAACTTCCTAGTCGCATCCATATCTTTGTTAAAAATATTGTAACCAGAATGCTTTAAAGTAAAACCATCTTCAGCAGACATTTCTCCAAATAGTTCAAAATGTTGTATGGGGATAGCTCTTTCTGGAGAAAATCCAGCAATTCCTTTATGCAAAAATTGAGCGTGAGAAGGATCAAAACTACTTTCAACAGAGACAGTGTAACCAACAGGAACTTCTGACATAAACCAATCGGTCAACGAGCTATCAAGTTGAGATTCTGGCATCAGGGCAGGTTGCTTGGTAGTGCTATCTTCAAAGGCAGTAGGACTATCATCTGCCCAGATCCATAGTAATCCTTGTAGCACTTGAGTCGGGTATGTTGGTACTTGCGATCGCTCACTATTACAAGCAGATTTTAAAGCCTTTTCGTCACTCAACATCGGAATATTTGTACATTTTCCTGCCTCATCAAAACACCAACCATGATGACGACACATTAGGTTTCCATTTTCATTGATACTTCCTAAAGATAACTGCGCCAATTTATGGGGGCAAATATCATCCATTGCTACCCAATTTTGATGTTTGTCTCTCCAGATTACCAGTTTTTTTCCAAGCAAAGTGATAGGGGTCGGATAAGAGGGTTCCAGATAGCTGACGGGAGTTATTGGATACCACTGTTTAGTCCAAGAGAAGCTAGTTATCATCAAATTAACTAATGTATTCAACTTTATTAATTAGGTATGCGATCGCATACCCCCAACACCATACTGGTACTAAAAGGGGTTAGCCTCTGTCACCACTTCTGGCAGTGGAATAAACTCTGTTTCTTCTGAAACGTTAGCAAAGCGGCAATCTTGCCAATCGGCTTTTGCTTGCTCTATCCGCTCTGGTCGGCTAGAAACAAAATTCCACCATTTGTAGCGTGTACCCAATGGTTCACCACCAATAACAATACACCGAGCAGGAGCAGCAGCAGAAACCCTGATTTCATCTTCTGCTTCTAGGATGGCAAGGCGATATGGCTCTAGCGGTTGCTCATTAATGCTTAAACCTTCTGTGACGCTGTATACTGCCCTTTCTGAATAACCAGTGGGGATAGTAAAGTGAGCATTGGCAGACAGTATTACATCTAAATAGAGAATAGGTGAGAAAACTTTGACTGGTGAGGTGTACCCAAGTGCTTGTCCAGCAATGAGTTTGATGATAGCGCCATTCTCTTCCCAGGTAGGAAGGGTTTGGGCAGGATAGTGAGTGAAGCTTGGATCGATTTCTTCGTATTCTACAGGCAAGGCGACCCAGGTTTGAATGCCATGAATGGTAGTTTCTTTTTGACGATCGCTGTCTGGCGATCGCTCCGAATGTACAATCCCTTTTCCCGCCGTCATCCAGTTTACAGCACCCTGTTGAATTTCCTGCACAGTGCCTAAACTATCGCGGTGCATCAAAGCACCATCAAATAGGTAAGTTACGGTGGCGAGATTGATATGAGGATGTGGTCGGACATCAATACCTTTGTTGGGTGGCAAAACAGACGGGCCAACATGATCAAAAAAGATAAACGGCCCAACCATTTGACGATGAAGATATGGCAAACTGCGGCGGGCAACAAACCCACCCAAATCTTTAACTTCAGGTTCAATCAGTTGAAGTATTGCCATAAGTGATGGGGGGTGATTGGTGAATGCTGGAATCATTATAAGTAGATCCGCCAGAAAAAAGCTAACCTCTATGAGTTATTTGTTTGTGCGATCGCCTCTGGCTGGCGTTTCGCGCCATTGCTCCTCTTCAGTCAGAATTCTGTTTCGATAAACAACTTAGAGAATCAGGCATAACACGATTAGAAGGGACTATTTGCACTTCAATACTTTTCGGTTAAGAGGGAAAGGGAAAGGGCTTGAATTTACCTTTCCCTATTACCCTTTAACCTTTCGCCAGACCAAAAGAGAGATTATTGGTGTTCCAACTGAGTCTGCTGCTTCAGACAAAAGCGATCGCACTGACGATTGCATTTAAGCGCAGATATAGCGTTTCGTAAGGAAGCTTCTCGTAGAGAAAAGAGAAAAAATCGAAGCTGCCATGAAATAACAACTCAACTTAATAGTACCCTTGAGGGTACTATTAAATACATTTTTTAGTTGATATCGTAGCTTTGAAGTACAGCGATGGAGGCAATCTTTTCTCTAATTAGCATTAAAAATTACAGGTTCAACAAAATAACCAGTTTCAAGCGTAATTACAGTCACAAATCTTGTGAATAAGTGGCTCTAGGTTTTATTCCAGGTACAAATTATCTTTATCAGCTTCAGCACTCAATATTTGTGCTTTGAATATATGAAGCTATATGAATACATTACTTATGTCAATAATTTATCCCCTAACACATCTAAGTCTTGCCTTGATCGAATGGATGTTAATAGGCTGGGCAATTCGTCTGTGGCAGAAATCAACTAGCTTCGCAATGATGGTGTTGCCTATAGTGCTATTAAGCATTAGCTATGACAATCTCATTCTTTCAATAGGAAGTTTGATTGGTGCAGGAGAGCTTTTGAAAACTCTCAGTATGCTGCGCTTTCTATTACATTATTTAGTTGTACCGCTATTCATTGTGATTGGTGTTGAACTCGCTCACCGCGCCGGAGCTTGTTGGGCCAATGGAGTAATGCGGGTTTTATCTGCGATCGTTGCATTGGGACTTGCAGCGATAGATATTGCCACCCATTATATAGGGCTGGAACTAGTTCCAATAGAGTTTGCGGGAATTCTACGCTATCATGTTTCCAACTTAAGTGGCCCGCCAATTATCACGATTGTAGTTAATATTTTTGTTCTACTAATTGGTATTGGTATTTGGTTCCGGCTGAAATGGCCTTGGTTATTTTTAGGAACATTACTTTCCTTTTTTGGTAATGCTTTGCCATCAAGTACAGTAGGTACACTTGCTGGTAGTGCATCTGAATTTGTCATGGCTATGAGTTTACTGTTAACTGAGGAGTTTTCCCAAAAAACGAAACAAAAAAGTTTAAGGGAAAGTGTTTTGATAAACAGGTAACTTATATAAAAAAGTAATTACTATCTGTGGTGGAATTGGCAGTGCTGCAACTGCGCTTGCCCTAATTTGTGCTAGTCTTGAGCCTGTTGTATTTAATGAGATTAATTATGTAAATATTGTTTACATTTAATCTGATTTCATTCATTGACTATTAATGCAGTTCGTTACAATAAAAGTATGGTTTTTCTCTCTAAAATCTGAAAGAAATCTAAGATTTTATATGATTATGCGCCTTCCCATAATTGCTATCACCTTTCTGGTTGCCAGTCTAACTACAGGTACACTTTTGAGTGTTGCTGCTCCAGCTTCAGCTCAGGAAATAATAACTTGTTCAAGCCAGAATAATCGCAGGAATACTTGTTCGATAAATACAACAGGTAGAGTGAGGCTTGTCAGGCAATTGTCTAACGCCAGTTGTAGAGGAAATTGGGGCTATGGAAGAAATCGTATTTGGGTGAAAAATGGTTGTCGAGCTGAGTTTTCAGTTGGCGGTCGTAGAAACGGCAGATATGACAGATATGACAGATATGACAGAAACGACAGAAACGACAGAAATGACAGAAATGACAGAAATAACAGATAGTCAACTGGGTATTTCATCAACATATAGGACTCATATTTGATTTTTGAAAAAACTCCGTACAACTCAAAAAGCCTTCTTTCCTATTGCCTTCCCACGGAAGTAAATTAAAACATCAAATCCAGACTTTTTCTCCATAAAAAAGCCCAGTCATTTTTTAACTGGGCTTTTAGCTATCTCAATCAATTATTGGGGGTAGACTAGTTTCCTCAATATCAATTAAGCAGCAGTCTGCTCTAGATTAACCTTGACAACTTTGTTCTTTTCTTTCTCGGACTTGGGCAGTGTCAAATTCAAAATACCGTTTTTATAATCTGCGGTGACGTTAGTGTTTTCAACCCGAGCAGATAGAGGAATTACACGTTGGAATTTACCATAGTAGAATTCACTCTTGGTAGTGCCATTGTTTTGGGTTTTGGTTTCAGACTTGCGTTCACCGCTAATATGAACAGTGTCTTCTGTAACTTGAATATCTAGGTCTTTAGCTTCCAGCCCTGGCAGTTCTAGCATCAGATAAATTGTATCATCAGTTTCTTGTAGTTCAGCAGCCGGAACTTTGACAGAGCCTTTTTCAAACTGTGTAGATGGGACTCTAGTGTCTCCCAATAGGCCGTTGATGTAACTTTCTAAAGCGTTCAAATCTTGTGCAGAGTTGTAACGAAATAACATATTAATTTATCCTTTGTACCAGTAGTAGTTTTTGGCTCAATCAACTTTGGATTTAAATCCTTGCCTTGATGATTTCCATATTATTGATAAATAACAAACTTGTAAATTCGGTTATTATCACCAAATAATGGATGATTCCCACACCAGATTAGGCGGTAAAAAAGATATTACGGTTTACTCGCATTTCTCGGTTCGGTAAACCGAATAATAGCTGTTAAAGGGGATTTGCTTTAACACTAAGCTTTACTTTGTTTTACCTAAACGGTTATCCCAGCGCTCCCACTTTTCTTTATTGAACTGACTGCACCACTTCAAAACTAAGTTCAATTTCAATTTTTTTAGTAATCTTTGCTTGTATGGGCGAGTACCAAACTCATTAAACTATATATTGTCTATTTAGATACTCCAGCTTCCGCACTTACCCGTTCTAGCATTGCTTGGTTTTGCCGTTGTTTTATTAACTATTAGTGTTCATAAGTTTCGGAGTCAGTTAAGTTAAACTGTACTATCTCATTAATTCTGATAACATCTGTTCAAGAATATCCTCCATGATTTCTTCGTCTAAGGAGCGTGGAGTTGGTGGGCCACCGAGAAATTCTTTGATAGTGATCTTCTGTTCTCTAAAATCCTTGACAAAATCTCGGATTTGAGAAATAACATTCATTTGAGATTCTATTGTTTTTAGCATCAAAGATATAGAGTTAATGCCTTTTTTAGCAGCTTTACGAGAATCACTTACCATAGTTCCTTCTGGAGTATTTTTTACTAAACGTAGTTCCAGTTTCAAGTTTTCATATTGAGTGATGAGAATTTGATTTTGCTGTTCTATAGTTCGACATTTGCGAGTTAAATCATCCTCGTTATTAAAATCAATAACTTCTCCTACCTGCTGAATTCGCTCAATTTCTAAAAGTCTTGCCAAATCTCCTTCTTGGTAAGCTTTATTAATTGATTTCATGATTTCTGTATGGTATATCTGTGTCTCGCTGTCTCTTGTCTTATCAGGGTGAAAGATTTCAGCTAATCTGAGAAATGTTTCCCGAATTTTTCTCTTATCCTCTGTTCTTCCTACAGAGGGAGATTCTTCTACAGACTGTTGTGCTTGCCAATATTGATGACTATCTTCAGCCGCTTTCTCTGAAAAATCTGATTCGGGTTCGGAATTATTAAATAGTTCGTTTAACTCTGTATTGAATTGTTTACGATTCGCATTTGGACTAATAATCCCTGTCAACTGGAGTTCAAGGTAAACTGCCTCTATATTTTTGATGGTTTGTTTGCCAAACTTTCTAGTGGTAAAAATTTCATCAAATAGAGCATGAATATCTCGGTCTAACTCAGCCATTTTTTGAACGTGGGGACTAGCTTGATGAAATATTTCTGTGGCAAAAGTTCGCATTTGCTCGACAAAATTATTCAATTCTGTTCGCTTTCTTTTAATCTGTTTAAGTAGCGATTTATGTTCTGCTTCCAAAAACTCCAAGCGGATATGTAATTGAGAGAGTGCTAATGGAGTTACTTCAGTTGATTGTAATGGAAGTGATTTTTTGCGAGCCATGAAACACGTTTGTAAGTTTAAGGTTTAAAATGTAATTGCCAAAGTTGTTTCGTCAATGCGAAAAGAACGTATCTAGTGATAATACATGAACTGTGGGTACGTTTTTGTCAAGAATTACTGTAATGGACATAGGCCACATCATCTATATTGTTACTATCGAGAAGCGCACTATGCGAGAAAAATTATAAAATATCACGATAAGAATGACACCACAAGACGCACGACAATACGCACCAGCAACTGAGCGAAACCGAGAACCAATTCTAGAAATACTTTTGCAGGTATTACCCGAAAGTGGCACTATTTTAGAAATAGCAAGTGGTACTGGTGAACACGCAGTCTTTTTCGCATCCAGGCTAAGTCCTCGCCTGTGGCTACCAACAGATGCAAATTTAGAGTTACGAGCCAGCATTAGTGCATGGACTGAACACAATGCCTGTGATAACGTTTATTCACCGCTTGAGCTAGATGTTAGAGAGCCAGTTTGGGCAGTGGAGAAAGGGGAAGTAACTCAGTGGCTTGATAAGGAGCCAATAGTTGCGATCGTCAACATTAATATGATTCACATTTCACCGTGGTCAGCCTGTTTGGGGCTAATGGCAGGGGCAGGCCGTATCCTAAAAGCAGGAGGTATCCTCTATTTGTATGGGCCCTTCAAACAAGGTGGAGAACATACAGCAGCGAGTAATGCAGCTTTTGACGAATATTTACACACCCAAAACCAAGAATGGGGTGTGCGGAACTTGGATGATGTAGTGGCAGCAGCTAGGGCAGAACATTTCATCTTGAAACAAATTTACCAAATGCCAGCCAATAATCTTTCAGTAGTGTTTGAACGTGCCGCTAATGAATAATTCTTGGAAATAATTTCTTAGTGGATATAATTCAATTCAAAATAATTGCAGATATGTGAATTTTCTGGCTACTTTCTGCTTTGCTATCTCAAGGCTACATATAGGACTCGTATTTGATTTTTGAAAAAACTCCGTACAACTCAAAAAGCCCTCTTGCCTCTTTCCTTCCCACGCAAGTAAGTATGGCTACGCTCCGGTGAGGGATACAAAAATCAAAGCGGATTCCTATAGCTTGGAAAGGAATTGATCACAAAACTATCCAAGCTATTCACAAGTTCCTCAAACTATTTGTCTACAATTCAAGACTCAGGGCATTCCAGAAGCGAAAGGCTCATTCTGATTGAGGCTAGAGGCAATGTCAGTCAAAACTTTAACAGTCAACGACAAACTTATTAGCGCCCGTGAGGAGGAAACTATTCTCCAAGGGGTGCAAGATGCAGGGATTCACATTCCTACTTTGTGCCACTTGCAAGGAGTTGAAGATGTTGGCGCTTGTCGGCTTTGTTTAGTAGAAATTGCTGGGAGTAATAAACTCCAACCTGCTTGTGTAACAAAAGTTGCTGAGGGTATGGAAGTCCAAACAAATAGCGATCGCCTGTAAAAACATCGTCGCACCATTATAGAAATGCTATTTGCTGAAGGGAATCACATTTGCTCGGTCTCCGTAGCTAACAATAATTGCGAATTGCAAGACTTGGCAATGTATGGATCATGTGCGATTAGATTATCATTATCCCCGATCGCAAAGTCGATAACCATCGCTCAGTATAACTTCAAAGATGTTTTGCCTCAATTGTCAACTCAAGAATTGTTGATTGGTATACCTGTAGGTAAACAACACTTTATCAATCTTTCAATCCCAAAACATGTCGTGCAGGAATGGCAAGAAATTGCACTAAAGTCCTGAGTGCTAAGGTCAAAATTCATTGAAAAAATAAAATGACTCGTTTAAAATTAGCAACAGTTTGGCTAGGCGGTTGTTCTGGCTGTCACATGTCTTTTCTCGATTTGGATGAATGGCTGATTGATTTAGCAGCACAAGTAGATTTAGTTTATAGTCCCTTTGCTGATGCTAAAGAATATCCCCCAGGGGTAGATGTAGTGTTAGTTGAGGGTGCAGTTGCTAATGAAGATCACTTGCAAATAATTCAGATAGTTAAGAGAGCGATCGCACATTCTTGTCTCTTTTGGTGATTGTGCTGTTACTGGTAATGTTACTGCTTTACGCAATCCTTTAGGTAGTGCCGAACCTGTTCTGCAACGTTGTTACATCGAAGCAGCAGATATTCACGGTACTATTCCCCATGAGCCTGGTATTGTACCAACCTTACTAGATCGGGTGATACCAGTGCATACAGTAGTCCCAGTTGATATTTATTTGCCAGTTTGTCCACCCTCAGCAACTCAGATTAAAGCAGTGTTAGAGGCACTCTTAAGGGGAGAAAACCACAGTTATAAGGACGTGAATTTATCAAGTTTGGTTAACTTCACAAGTTACTCAGATTCTTTATCTAAGTTGAAAGAGAGGCAATCACAAAATAATTTTAGAAGCAATTATGTTGAAAGCATCTGACATTATGACTAGAGATGTTGCTACAATTCACAGTTCAGCAACAGTGGCTGAAGCAGTTAGACTTTTGAGAGCAAGGGACTGGAAAGCGCTGGTTGTAGATCGCCGCCATGAACACGATGCCTACGGCATGATTACTGAGAAAGATATTGTATATAAAGTGATTGCTTATGGTAAAGATCCCTTTAGTGTACGTGTTCATGAAGTGATGACCAAGCCTTGTATCGTTGTCAATCCTGAACTTGCCTTAGAATACGTAGCGCGGTTATTTGCTGACCATAATTTGCAGAGAGCGCCCGTTATTCAGGGCGAACTACTGGGTATCATTTCCCTGGTTGACATTCTAGCTAATATTAACTTTCTTGAGCAATCCCATACTTTTCTGCTAGAACAACAACTTCAGGACGAAATTAAAAAAGCTCGTGTCATTTGCGATCGTCAAGGTATCCATTCAGAAGAATGTGCTGTTGCTTGGGATGCGATCGAGGAATTACAAGCCGAGATCGCATATCAAAGGGCGGAGAAAGTCATGAAAACAGCCTTTGAAGAATACTGCGATGAATATCCAGAAGCTAAAGGAATTTATGACAACTGGTCTAGTGGTTGACCTGAGATAGTTATGAAAAAAGTAATCATCGACCCAGTTACCCGGTTGAAATTCTGGCTTGCATTGAACACATAGAAATTATAATAGATGACCCAGATTTAATATCTAAAAGATTGCGTGCTGATGCTGGCATCAACCAATTAGAAGGAGTAGGTGTAAGTGAAGCACCACGCGGTACATTATTTCACCATTATCAAAGTGATGAAAATGGGTTACTTCAGAAAGTAAATTTAGTAATTGCCACAGGTCAGAACAATCTAGCAATGAATCCTACAGTCGCGCAAATTGCCCGACATTCTATTCACGGTTCAGAAATTGCTGAAGGGATGTTAAACCGAATTTAGGCAGGAATTCGAGCTTTTGACCCTTGTTTGAGTTGTTCAACTCATGCGGCAGGACAAATGCCTTTACATATTCAATTAATTGGGACAAATGGGAATATTGTAAATGAAGTTTGGCGAGATTAATCTATTCTGAATTCTCGCTCCTGACTCCTGAATTCTGTTTCGATAACTGAATTAATGAATCGAATAGGAGATTCTATTCCAGATACCTCTGAATCTAAAGAATTCTTATTTTCCTTTGCCTAGAGTAATAGAATAGCGATATAATCACCTATTGTTACTAATTACAAACTAGGCACAATCTCTTAATTATGAATCAATCCAATAATAGTGGAATGCTTGAACAGTTTGTCAATACAGTGATGGGGGTAAAAGCTGGGAATCAACAACAGTATCGAGATACATCAATAGCTACTACACAAGAACTAGATATCAGAGCAATTTTAGTTTACACACTAGGAACTATCCTACAAATAGTAGTTATGATTCTCGTCTTACTGGGAATGGAAAAATTAGTAATGTTAATTGATAGCAATTCTTCTTTTCCCAGTTGGTTTAGCACTTTATTGACTGGATTACTTTTTGCTCTCTTAAGTATCCGTTCACGAATTTTTTCTCTTTTAGATAATACCCGTTCTCGCCAGACTTATGACCAGGTAATTAGACCAAGATGGTCTCCTCCACCTTTAGTATTTCCCATAGTTTGGATGATAATTGCCGTTTTGCGGGTAATTTCTTCTATATTGGTTTGGCAGCAAATGAATCATCAATTTTTAGTGCTGCCTTTAATTTTGTTTGTGGTACATCTGGCTTTAGGGGATACTTGGAATACAATTTTTACTGTAGAACGGAGATTAGGTGCTGCTGTTCCTGTAGTTATTTTAGGCCCTTGGTTATCTGCTGTAGTAGTGACGGCAATTTATTGGCAAACTAATCCTGTAGCTGGAATGACTTTATCATTTTCTTGTGTATGGCTAACTGTAGCTGCTGTATTGGTATTTAGAATTTGGCAATTAAATGGATTTGAGCCATTGTATCCTTTAAAACTAACACCTCTGGAGAAATAAATACCCAAAATTCATCTTGGTATGAAAGCAAGGAAAAAGATCCCTTGACTTTTTAGTACCGCATTCAAAATTCTTCTGATGAAAAACCTGCCTGCAATATTGACTAATACCAGAATTACAGGCAGGTTTAAAACCACTATAAAAATGGATGGATGCAATCTTTAACTAACTGGAATAGGTTGACCGCTAGACAAAACTAAAGGAAAATTATGGACGTTAGGAGCGTGCATTGCATTTATAGCGAGATTGGCACGGTTCAGGATATCAACGTTGGTTCTAATTACTTCCCCTCGACTATCTAAGATGGAATGATTAAACTTCAACCCATTGATATTAAACGCCATTGAACATACACCCATCGCTGCAAACCAAATAGACTTATCCGAAAATGGTAAATGTATACGGCAAATGGATTTCAGCCATTATAATGCAATGTGCGATGCCTGCGGCGGGCTGCACCTACGCTAGATTAGGTATACGAAAGAATAGGGATTTGAGCATAAATTACGGCTAAATTATCAGTTTAGGTGCAAAAATATTGGTAGAGATAAAATTTATTTGCTACCAACAAATTTAAATATTAATAGCTAGTGAAAGTAAACAATTAAGTCGTAGCCTGACTAACCCACAAACGGTCATAATTACCTGGCTATACTTGTGCCTTGCTAAACGAAATTTCTCACTAGCGACTCGAAATATTTTTATTTTCCATAATCATTTGTTCAACGCCTATTCTTCTAGACGATAACTGCTGGTTTTCTTTTTTTTGTGATTCCGAAATTTCTTTCTTCCTCGGTTTCTTGTAAAGCGTGGTAATTGTTGACTCTCCTATGTAAGCTTTATCTACAATAAATTTTTGTTCAGAATCAAATTTACCTTGTGTTTCTCGGAATAAATTAATATCACTTGTTTTTCCTAAGCTTTCAATATAAATGTCAACAATATCTTCTCTGTTGGGCAATACAATAAACTGGTTTTTCAGGGTATGCATTTTTTTCTTGCCAGAGAGAGTAGTGCTGTTTTTGCTCTTGATAGTCTACAGGCTTTTCTATAGCTTGTTCTGCACTATCTACAATCAATTCATGCTCACAAAGAATTTTACGTAGTTCTTGATATTTCTGACTATCTTTTTCTACCTCTTCCATTTGAGAAGCTGGTAATATCTCTCTCAAAATCTTCACCCAATAATTAAAAGCATCATTAAATGAGGGCTTTTGATATATTAAATAACAAACCCAAAATATCACTCATTTGGTTTTTGTCGAAGGTAAACTAGACATAAATAGACCCCTTCTTTGGGAGACATTTCTGATTTACGTCCACCACCAGGAGCAATAAGACGAACTTTATTTTTTTGAATTTCTGTTTGTTTATGATTATTCTCAATGGAGGAGAAACAACAGTTCAACGAGGTGATTTAACTCATCCATTTTTTACGTCTCAGATGCCGATTGTTTTAGAAAACAGTGGCAAAATCGACCCAGAACGCATTCAATCTTATATTACTACCAAAGGTTATCAAGCGCTTTACCATGTCTTACGGGAGATGACACCCGATGAGTGAAGGTAAAGCATCTCTTGCTGACTTGGAATTGTTGGAAGAACTATGCGACATGGTGAAGCATACTAGTTTGTGTGGTCTTGGTCAGTCTGCACCCAATCCGGTATTTAGTACCTTACGTTATTTCCGTGATGAGTATTTGGCTTTGATCGACAAACCCATTACATGACAAGAATAGGTCGTACATCGCGTTATTTTATGCTAGATTACCGCTTTTGCCGACAGGGAATTTGAATAATAAACTCTGCACCCTGTCCAGGTGCAGAAATACATTCTATTGTCCCGTGATGTTTGTCTACTACAATTTGATAAGTGATTGATAATCCTAAACCAGTACCTTGTCCCACAGGTTTAGTAGTGAAAAAAGGATCAAATATTTTTTGTATAACACTATCACTCATACCAACCCCATTATCCCTAATGAAAATAGCGACTAAATCAGGATTGACTAGTTGGGTACGAATAGCGATCGCACTACAATCACTCTTAATTTCCTCTGCTGTTGTCTCGTGATTTGACCTTTCTAAAGCATCAATCGCATTATTCAGAATATTCATAAATACCTGATTGAGTTGCCCAGCATAACATTCCACATTTGGCAACTCACTATAATTTTTGATAATTTCAATTGCAGGCTTACCTGGTTTGGCTTGAAGACGGCTTTGCAAAATTAGTAGCGTACTCTCAATTCCCTGATGAATGTTAACAGGTTTCATATCGGCCTCATCTAACCGAGAGAAATTACGCAATGTCAGCACAATTTCTCGAATACGTTGCGTACCAATTTTCATCGAAGATAAAGTTTTAGGTATATCTTCTTTAATAAATTCAATATCAATATTATCTAAAAACTCTTCAATCTCTGGTGCTACATTGGGGTATACATTTTGATAAATATTAATTAAACTAAGTAAATCCTGTGTATAATTATTAATGTGATCTAAGTTGCCATGAATAAAGCTTACAGGGTTATTAATTTCATGAGCAATGCCAGCAATCATTTGACCCAAGCTGGACATTTTCTCTGTTTGAATAAGTTGAGCTTGAGCCAATTTTAATTCATGCAGTGTTTGATTTAATCGCAAATTTTTTTCATTTATCTCTCTCGTTCTTTCCTCAATTTTTTCCTCTAAATTGGCGTAGAGTTGGGCATTTTCTAAGGAAATAGCTGCTTGCGAAAATAGGATTTTTAATACTTGTATTCTATCCGACGTAAATGCTCCCACTGTTATATTATTTTCTAAGTAAAGTAAGCCAATTAGTTTGCCTTGATTCACAATACAAGTACACATAAGAGATTTTATACGATGCTCAATAATGTACGGGTCTATAGTAAAACTTCCTTCACTACTGGCATCAGATAAAACCACATCTTTTTTTGTTCTTGTGACATAATTAATTACAGATATAGGCAATTTCTGACTATTTTCGACTGGTATTGATTGACCAACAGTTAAATCATCTTGGTCTACATCTGCTTGAGCCTCAATAAATAACTTTCCTCCTTTATCTAGAAGCAAGATACCAGTTTGAGCGCCAGCATTCTCAATTACAATTGTCATTAATTTTTCTAGCAAACTTTCCAATAAAATTACTTCTGATAAAGCTTGTGATGCTTTAATAACTGTAATAAAGTCTAGTCCGCTTGACTTTTCATTAGCAGTAGAGGTAGTAATAGTATTACTTGTAAAGCCTATTTGATACTGAGTGGAAACCTTAGCAATTAATTCTGGGTATTTTGATTCCAGATCCTTAAATTTAGCACTTGCTCCCCAACGGCGATAACCATAATGTGCCTTTGTCATATATAGTGAGGCAAATTCATTTCTTCCTAGACTAAGATAAAATTCTGCTGCACATTCATAAGCTAGTGCCTCTTCATGAATATATCCAAAATTATGAGCGCCTTGAATGGCGCGATCATAGTGTTCCATTGCTACTAAGACTTGTCCTAAAAATCGTGCTTTTTCTGCCTCTACTAGATCATATTTATGCTGATTATTTACAGGTGCATGATCTGCCCATTGTTTTAATTGTTTTTGATTTTGTTCTACTATCTCTATATCAGCTTTTATATCTGTTTGAGAAGTAGTCTTTAAAAAGAAGGCTAATAATGCCAGAGAATAATAAAATTTATATTCACATAGATAAACAGTCCCACCAACAGCAACTTCATACTGTTGTGCTAATTGAGCATTTTTAACAGACTGGCTATAATCTTTAAAGAAATAACTCAAAATGCTTTTAGCAAGATAGCTATAAAAGATAGCTGTAATATTTCCTGCCATTCTCTGCATTACAGATTCATTAAAACTATCACCTTCTAAGTAATATTCATTATCAGTTCCTTGAACTAGTTCGATTAGCATTTGTTTTAAAATAAGCAAACAAATAGTAAAATGCTCTTGCTTTATCTTGTGTGCTAAATTAATATATTGTTCTAGTCTTTGTTCAACAATCTCTAAGTTTTCTCCAATCCAAAAAGGATGCCAACAAACTAATAGTCCATTGTAACCCACATACTCAATATCACCTGTATCTAAACCACTTTGAACACCATCTTGTAAAGGTTCTATAGTTGCTTTAATATGTTCTTTCCAATGTCTAACAAAAATATTAAATAGTGCATAAACTTTAGATTTTATTTCTCTAGCGTTGAATTTATCTAAAATCTGTAAAGATAATTTACCAAATCTATAACCTGATTCAATCTCCTTAAGAGGCCCACATAAAATTAGCCCATAAAAACCATAGGCATAAGCTGCAAAAGATGAATTGCCATACTGCACACATAAATCAACCATCGTAAAAGCAATCAATGGTAAAAGTGCAGGATCAGCTAAATAAGCGGGAGGCATAGCTGTCATTAGTATCCTCATAGCAGCTAGCTTATGAGCATCAGTCATTTCTGGCAGATTGACTAATTCTTCAACTTTTAACTCTGCTGGTGGAGTTTGAGATAAAGAAACTCCCAGCATCTCTAGCACCTGCAAATCTAAATCTAATGCTTCTCGCATTTGATTTTGAGCAACATAAAACTGAATTTTTTTTTCATATACTTTAACCGCATCAAGAATAGTTTTACCATTGCTTATAACACTGAGAAATAATGCTTCTGCTTGATCAAAATTTGTATTTAAATACTCTGCCTCTACGGTTTCTACATAGAGATTAAGAGTTAATTCATAATAGTTTTGCCAACAATCAATTGCAAGTAAACTTAGACCTTGCCTTAGAAAATTTACAGCAGATTCGTAAGCAGCAGAATCTTTAGCTTTCCGTCCAGAAATAAGATTTAACTTAGCTAATTTATATCTTTCTTCTGGAGAGGTAATCAGTTCGATACCGATATTTAATTGGTTAACAATATCGAAGATTCTTTCTTCTAGTAAACTTTCGTCTATATTCTTTAATAGCAGTCTACCAATATTTAAGTGAATCTCCTTCTTCTGCTCATTGGGTATCAAAGCATAAGCCGCTTGTTGCACGCGATCGTGAAGAAATTTATAATCAATTACAAAAATATCAACATAATCTAATAAGTGTGGTAGTTTATAATTATCGCTTAAAGGTAGAATTAAACCAGCTTGTAATGCTTCCCAAATCTCTAAAGCTGTGTCATTAGGAGATTTTTCGTTAACACAAGAAAGTATATTTAAATTAAATCGATTGCCAATACAGGCGGCTATTTTTAAAATATTTTGTGTACTATCTTTGAGCTTTTGAATTTTACCTATCATTAATTCAACAACGTTATCAGTAATTCCTAGCATCTGAATATGCTGAATGTCCCATTGCCATTGAGCAGTAATAAAATCAAATAAAAGTAATTTTTCTTGATGAACAAACTTGAGTAATTGATTGATAAAAAATGGATTGCCAGCCGTTTTATTGAAAATTAATTTTGCTAATTCTTTGGAGTTCTCTAAATTAGATTTTAGAGTGTCACTAACTAATTGACAAACATGAGTAATTTTTAGATTTTGACAGTGGACAATCTGGACATTGCTACTATTTTTTTCAATTTCCTGCAAAACTAGCATTAAAGAATGGCTAGCATCAACTTCATTATCTCGATAAGCTCCTATGAGCAATAAATATTGAATTTCAGCATCTGTAATCAATAACTGAATTAATTTTAATGAAGCTAAATCTGCCCATTGTAAATCATCTAAAAATACAACTAATGGATGTTCTTTTTGAGCAAACACATTGATAAACTTTTGAAAAACCAAGTTAAAGCGATTTTGTGCTTCTGCTGAAGCTAGTTGTGGGACTTCTGTTTGTTTCCCAATAATCAGTTCTAGTTCAGGAATGACATCAATAATAATTTGAGCATTCGGGACTAAAGCCTCTAAAAGTTTTTCTTTCCAAGTAGATAATTGTGCTTCACTATCTGTCAGTAATTGCTGCATTAACTCTTGAAATGCTTGAATCAGTGAAGCATAAGGAATATTGCGTTGAAATTGCTCAAATTTACCAGCAATAAAATAGCCTCTGTGTTTGATAACAGGTTTATGAATTTCGTTAACTAATGCTGATTTTCCAATACCTGAGTAACCTGCAACCAATATTAATTCTTTATTTCCTTGATTAACTTTTTCAAAAGCATTCATTAAGATATTTATTTCTGCTTCTCGTCCATACAACTTTTCGGGAATTTGCAGTTGGCTAGAATGATCATGCTGACCTATAGCAAACTTGGTTATAGAGTTAGTTTGCTCTAATTGATCGAGACAGGTTTCTAAATCCGCTTTAATCCCAAAAGCACTTTGATATCTTCCCTCAGCAGTTTTGCTGAGTAATTTCATAATAATTGCAGAAATTACTTGAGGGATTTGTGGATTTAATTGTTCTACTGCTATGGGTTGTTTAGCAATATGACAATGAACTAACTCCATTGGATCGGTTGCTGAGAATGGTAACTGACCTGTGAGCATTTCATAAAAAGTTACACCCAAGGAATAAAAGTCTGTACGGTAATCAACTGACCGATTCATTCTTCCCGTTTGCTCTGGAGACATATAGGCTAGAGTTCCTTCAAGCAAACCAGGATTACTGAGTTTTGGTTTCTCTTGAAAAAGCAATGATGAGATAGAAAAATCAATGATTTTAACTTGACAAGTTGCTAAATTAACAATAATATTTTGTGGTTTAATATCTTTATGGATAATATAACTTTGGTGTAATTCACCTAAAGCTTGAGTAATTTGAATGCCTACATTGAGAAAATTTCGTAACTCAATTTTTTCTGTCTGTATAGTTTTGTAGAGAGATATGCCATCAAAATTTTCTAAAACAATAGCAAAACCATTGTTGTATTTTTCTAAACTATGAGCTTGAATAACTCCTGAAATATCTAAATTTTTGATGAGTTCATATTCATGTTTGAAGGCTGCTATATCTCTTAGCTCAGGGTATTCTGTTTTTAAAAGCTTAATAACTACTATTTGACCATCTTGATTTCTCCTAGCTCGATAAACGGCAGTTTTAATCCCCTCGTCAATTAGTTCTATAATTTGGTAATTAGATAATGTAATCATTGGTAATACTAATATTTGAATAACATTTCAAAGTTTCAACTAACATTTTTATTATTCAGAGAATAATAAATACATTTTTAAAGTAGGTTTTATAACAAACTTTAAAAATGTATCGGCTTCCGAACTAGTCTAGGTTTTAGCAACCTCAATAATGCTAAATTCTGTTGAATCTGTCAAAATACTCCTGATTAATTTGAATATACCCTTATAACCAAGAATCCCACTCACCAATAATTTCTTTGGTATATTTTATATGGAAGCATTGGTGGAGAATAGCTCGTGTTGCTTGCATTGCAGACATGACTGTAGCTTCCACACAACCGGAATTGTAACCGTTGTTAATCCAGTCGCCAGCTAGATAAAGGTTATCAAACCCAGATTCATCAGTTTTGAGCCGATGCTTACTACTTCCAGGTACAGACAGTACATAGCGTTCTGATGGGTTAATGTTAACTCGCCAGTATTGAGCTTTAAAGCGTTCTACTCCCTGACGGTTTTGAAAATCTATTAGTAAATCCCAATTCAAACCTTGGGGATTTTTTGGCTGAGTAGCATCAGGCCAAAGCTGTCCGATGTGATTGTTGAGGAAGTTAATTGCTTCTTGTTCTACCTTTTTTTGGGCTTTAGCTGGAAAATCATAAGCTGTGTGGGGAGGAATCCCTGGATCTGCAATTACACCGGTGAAATAAGCTGCATTGTAAGGATAATGATCGGCAGGCCAATTTTCTCGTTGTACTAACTCGCTCATATCTGCATAAACATCGAGTGGTTCAACGTAAGCTCCTAGCACAGGGCTAGATTGTTGCCAGCCTAATTGCGATAAGGTAGGCTTAAGCCATATTTGTCCCCCTTGAGTAGTTACTGTCTTGACTTGCATTAGCATATCGCTCCATTTTTGGTGAGCTGGATTTTTTTTAGCATGGAGCAATTCAGCGCAAATGGAGGGTAAGGCGGCTATAGAAATTCCCAGCAACACAATATCAAAATCATTACCTTTGGTGAGGGTAATTTTGTCTACATTCTGCCAAGGTGTCCAATATGACTCAAGGTTAATTTCTTGGTCTTGGAGTTTTTGGGCTTCTTCATCGACAATCTGATCATAAAGAGGTTCACTAGGCCAACAACCAATGTCTTTAACTGTGATAAGTGGTTGATATTCTTGCTTTGGGTTTTTTAAATTTACTTGACGAGCCAAAGTTATACTGGCAATTGATTGCTGATTTTTATCCAAATGCAACTGCTTGACAACATGGAAGAACTCGAATTTCACACCACGACGCTTTAGCACTTCATATAGTGGAGTGATGACTACCTCTGCCATCCCTGATTGCATTTTCCACATGATTGCGCCATTGTATTTGAACAAGATAGTGGTGAGGACACGAATAGCTGTTCCGGCTGCTAGTTGGGGTTTATCGGTATTACCTTCTGGAAAACCATACACTAAATCGTATAAGACGCGAATAAATGCTGATCTAACGCTTGATTCTCTAGCTCCGTGTTTTAGTAGCCAGTCTCTGTAGTTGTACTCATCTAAACTATCTAGGGAACGAAAATCAATTATCTCATCCACAAACAAACCCCGGATGTTTGCTAATGCTAAATCGATGAGTGTTAAACGCCAAAACATATCAGGGTTTTGCCCAATCTTAGATTCTATCTGACAGATTAACTGTTCTTTAAAGCGGTCTATGAGCTTAAGAATTAACTGATGATGTTCGCGTCTGTGAGTTTTGGTATGTTTGGGCAGTGATTTAGCTAGGCTGTAGGCAAGATTTAAGAATACTTTTTCAGAAGTAAAATCTAAGTTTTGAAAGATATTACTAATAAATTGGTTGATATTGTTCAGCCATCCTCCCCAAAACATGGGTTGTTGGAGAAATAACTGAATCAACTGGCTAGGAAACTGTAAGAGACTACTATCTGATAAACATTCCATTACCTCTTTGCCTAATGCTATTTGTTTGGCAACAGATGTTGAAGAACTTTTAGTAGACTTTAACTGGCTATAATCATCAATTACTCCGTAAGTCTGAATGACGAATTCAATGGTTGTGCAGATATGTTCCCAAAGGGAAGAAATGCCGCCACCTTCCCAAGGAACTAGAGAATTGGTAGGAAAGTTAAAAGGCAGAGTTTTCCAATTTTTATTGATGTATTCTTCTAGGACGATGAGACTGTGGGGTTTGAATGCATCTTCTATGGTGCTGAAAGGCCCGTTACCACCTAATTCGTCGTAGCATTGCTTGAGTAGACGAAAAGCATTTTCGTAGAATCCAAAAAAAATGTGCAGTCCGTGTTCTTCGATGCGATAGTCTGGTTCAGAATTGGGTGTATGGGGTTTGATGTTGCGTCCTGTTGCACATTTACCACCCAAACGCCAACCTGTTTGATAAATAGTAATATCGTAGAGACTATCCCACCCTGGTTGACTGGTTAATTCATAAGCGGTGGTTAGGGATGATATTCCACCGCCTAAAATAGCGATTTTTTTGGGCTTAAAGGTTTCAGACATATTTGTTTTTCCTGATAGGCGCTAGTTGAGAAAGTTTGGGCGACTAGAAGTCTCGGCTACACAGGCAAAGCCTGCCTTCGCAGGTTAGTAAACCCTTGATTTTGCATTAGATGGACTTTGCTTGTGTAGTAGGGAATTATATTTGCCCAATGCTAATTTTTCTGTGGTGCTTGCCAAACGGCTTTCCCATCTTTGAGGGTGAAGTCGAAGTGCAGCACGAACCCAAGTTTTACGGGGATAGTTATGGATTCGCTACCTGCGGGATAGCCTTTGTGTAGTCCTAAGTCTTGGACAATTGGTTGACTAGCGAAATTATTGATTTTTAGTTGAAATTGATCGCCAAAGAGTTCTCCGCCATAGAAGGTTTGTAGCTGCATGGGGGATTCAATCAGTGCTTGATAGCAGGCTTTTTTGCTGTTTTCTACGTCGCGGATTTGTTTGAGGGTAACGAGAGGGACGATTTTTTCTAGGAGATATTCGAGGAGATTGAAGGGTAACTGTAAGCCAGGAATCAAAATTTCGTTATTGTCAAATAATAAACTAGCGATCGCTCTTGCTGCTTCCTCAAAGGTGTCCCATGTGTTGATGGCTTGATGTTTCTCTCCTGTATTGATGCGTTGAACTTCCAGCAGGCGAGCATCTATAGATTGGCTTGTAGGAGAAAATTCTTTAAATACTAAGGTGTCTACAGTGAATAAATCCGGTTCTTGATTTAATTCAGGGATCTGAAATAGGCCAAGTTCTTTAAAGAAGCCATAGACTTCTCTACCCGAAACTAGGATGGGAGAATTATTCACGTACACGTAAGGCATAAACCAAGCTAGGCGTTCGGCTATAAATAAAGGCCCGACTCTTTTACCTACCACTGTTAACATCCAAAAGATGGCTTCTTCTTCATGCACAGTTCCTTTGTCATAGTCGGGAGGATAGATGGAACTTAAAGAATCTATCTTGTTGAACGTCAGGACGAGATAGTTCATGGCTGGCCGATATTCAATCTCTCCGTTATTGGGATCGTTGAGATATTTATCACACACCTCTTGCAACTTCGCCATTGAACCCTCAACGACAAAGCCGTACATTTTTGTCCCTTTGATTTCATAGGGTTGGTTAAAAGCCTGTCCATCTGCCCGTTCTATATATTTGGGATATGGTGATTTGTCACCACATCCGCAAAAGTAATTTTTGAAAAAACTATTCATATCTTGTTCCATATTTTTGCCTTTTACTGCTAAATCTTGGAACAATTGATCCGGCTTTTGTTGCATCCGGGTAAAGTAATTCGTGAGTTTTTGGGGCTCCTGAAGTAGGGCCGTAAATTCACTAACAGCACCTAAAGCCGTATGGAAACTTGTTTGCATTGTCTGCAAAGGGTTGTTGGGGTTCATCGTATTTTGGGTAATTGGCTTGGGTTTTTTATATCGGTCTAGTTGCCTAATCATATATACAGAGAGATGAGAATATTAGATACCTCTCTGTTTCTGTCCTATTGTGTCAAAGGAGTTTTAATTTGTCCTTATTAAAACTAGAATTTTTGAAAAAATGCCTATATAAGCCAATACTTATCGGTTAAGGGGAAAAGGGGAAGGGCAAAGGAAAAAGAAAAAACCTTTAAACTTGCGTAATAGGACGTAGAAGCAGTAAATTTCTCAAAAGAGTTACACCGAAATTTTACTGAATTATTTACCTTTTGTATCGTATTGATTTGTGTGAATAAATGTTTTAAATCTTTTAGAAATATCCTATGCAATCCAGTAATGTAATGCGTGGTTGAAAGGTTTTGGTTTCTGTACTATTACTTACTTGAATCAGAGTTATGATGAATATTTCAGTAATATCATAGGCTATTTTTCAGATCACAGTTCATATAATCGGCTAGTGATTCTACTGGCTAATTTAAACCAATGTAAGACTTTATAAGGAATTAATTCATTCAAAAATTTAGTTGGAGAAGAATTCAGAAGTCAGAATAGGCTAAACCCTAGCTATCCGCTAACAGAATGAATTCGTTTTGATTAAAATCACTAGCCCTAAACCAGAAAACTCAATGCTGTACCACAATTTTCAAACTCAAGCCGAGCTAGATTACCAGTACAATCCCAGTGAACTAGGTCTTGATATACCTGGATACATGAATTTGTATGCCGCAAACAGTGCTAATGTGCGTGAAAAACTACACTGTCATCTCAATGTTTTTTTTGGTTCTACCGTAGTTGAACATCTAGATATTTTTCCTGCAACGCAACCACAAGCACCTATCTTGGTATTTCTCCACGGTGGCTATTGGATAATGTCCGACAGTAAAGATTTTAGTTTTGTCGCCCAAGGTCTTGTAGCTGCCAATGTAACAGTGGTGGTGGTCAACTATGGCTTGTGTCCCAAAGTAACCATTGATGAGATTGTCCGTCAAAATCGTTCAGCGATCGCCTGGATTTATAATAATGCAGAAAGCTTTGGTGCAGACCCCAATCGCATCCATGTAGCTGGTCACTCAGCCGGTGGTCACTTAACTGCGATGCTCATGGCTACAGACTGGAAAAACGACTATGGGCTACCAGATGACATTATTAAAGGTGGTTGTGCTATTAGCGGTTTGTTTGATTTGATGCCATTTCCCTACACTTGGCTACAACCCAAAATCCAATTTACTTGGGGTGAAGTTCTTCGCAATAGTCCTATCCGCCATCTTCCTGAAAAAGCTGGTTCTCTACTTGTAACTTATGGCGGCAAAGAGACTTTAGAGTTTGAACGACAATCGCTAGATTTTCTGGCTGCATGGAAAGAAAAAGAATTGCCTGGTGAATATTTACCACAGCCTGATGAAAACCACTTTACGATCGTGAATGGTTTTTTGGATAGTGACAGTCCATTGTGTACGGCTATTTTGAGACAAATAATGGCATTGGAAAAGGAACCCAAATTTTGAAGCTTTAGAGTCAGTAGAGTAATTCTTTTTATCTTTTAAGAGCGTCGGGATGAGGGGGCTAGCACTGCAATCGTTAAAATACTGCAACAAATATAATTGTCATAGATCAATCCCTGTGGTTAGGGATTAATCTAGCGATCGCTCATACGGAACTGCGATCGCTTTTCTAATGAATCAAGCCGCGATCGCACTACTTCACAAATCCTCCCACACCTCCCACACTCCCCTGCCTACAGTATCGTGAGAAATCCGGGACAAGGCTTTTGCCACAAACCTTAATGTGTGCCAAACTGTCGCACTAGCGGAAATTTTTATTTTTGGGTAGTACAATATCTTGCACAAAGCAATCACGTCCTGCTGCCTTTGCTTGATACAATGCCCGATCTGCTGCGGCAATCATTTCTTCGAACTCAGAATCTGACTGAGGAATTTCTGTCGTAAACCCAGCACTAATAGTTACATAAGGACTAACTTGGGAATTTTCATGAGGTATTGCTAATGTTCGGACAGTATGGCAAATTTTCTTAGCAACATGAGTCGCCCCTTCGGTGTCTGTGTTAGGTAAAATCACAGCAAATTCTTCCCCACCATAACGGGCAACTAAATCTCCGGGACGTTTAATAATATCTTTGATGGCCTTAGCAATTTCTTGAAGACAGCGATCGCCTACTCGATGCCCATAAGTATCGTTATATAATTTGAAGAAATCAACATCGCAAAGAATCAGGGAAAGAGGCCGTTGATCCCGTTTTAGACGCTGCCACTCTTGGTTAAGGTATTCTTCAAAGCGTCGGCGGTTAGCTATTTGAGTTAATCCATCAATAGTAGCTAATCGCTGCAATTCCAAATTAACGGTTTCCAGTTTTTGTTGTAACTGAGATTGCTGAATCAAACGTTTTACCCGTTGTCGCAAAACTGGCCAGTGGATCGGTTTGGTAACATAGTCCATTGCTCCCACTGCAAATGCCCGGTCAACTGACTCTTGATCCTCAAGTCCTGTAATCATTAAAACTGGAGTGTGCTTACTGCAATCAAGAAGCTCTAAGTTAGTGCAACACTCGAACCCATCCATATCCGGCATGATGGCATCAAGAAGTATGATGTCAGGACGCAGTTCCTTAAAAGCAGTTAAAGCCTCTCTGCCATTTTGAGCTTCCGCTATTTTATAGCCTTCCCGCTCCAAGAAATGCCGCAGTATCATCCGGATAAAAGGCTCATCATCAACAATTAGAACTAAAGATTGGCTTTCTTGAGCAGTAGCTGTCATGGTGTTTCCTTCGCAAGTTCTTTTTCTAAGGCAGTTTTAACTTGTTCATATTCCTGGTATAACTGCGGGAGTAATTCTACGGTGTTTTCTAATTCACTGCTCCGTCCCTGTGCTTCTAAAACTTTGCAAAGCTGTGCTAAAGCGATCGCTCCAATTGAAGCACTGCTAGACTTAAGTTGATGGGCTGCCTTCCATATAGTTTGGGCATCCTGAGTTGCGATCGCAGTGCTAATATCTTGTACCAGTCTCGGTGTCTCTGTAAGATAACACTTAATTAGTTCAGCAAATACAACATGATCGCCTCTGACTATATCCCGTAAGGATTGGAGAATTTTGGCATCAATTTTGGCAATTTTTAATGTCTGGTTTTGCCCTTCTTGGAAAATATTTTGCAAAGGTTGGAATTCTAAGTACATCGCTCGATCTTGTTTGACTATGGAAGTGACTTCAAGACTTCTTTGGCGTGGGCATTTGCTGAGTGCCTGAGCTAACTTTTGAAGCTGAATCGGTTTGCTAATGTAGTCATCCATACCAGCAGCAAGACAAATTTCGCGATCGCCTCGCATCGCATTGGCAGTTATCGCAATGATATGCGGACGAAAACCAACTTCCCATTCTTGACAGATTCTCCGAGCTGTTTCTAAACCATCCATTTCGGGCATGTGGACATCCATCAACACTATGTCATAAGGCTGTTTTTGCAAAGCCTTGAGTACTTCTAGCCCATTAGTTACGACATTAGCCGAATAACCTATTTTCTGTAGCATTAATAAGGCAACTTTCTGATTGACAACCGTATCTTCTGCCAAAAGAATCCGTAATGGCAGCGGATGGGCCAAATGCCGATCAACCAAGGGAAAATCAGAAATACTCGCTAGGCTGGGCTGATTCCCTAAAACACGGGTCATAACATCATAGAGTTGAGACTGTTTGATGGGTTTGCTCAAAAAGGCAACATCGAGATCACCAAAGTCAGAGAATGTTTCTCCTCTACCTAAAGAAGTGAGAATCACTAAAGGTAGATTTTGACAACCAGATTGTCTGCGGATTTGACGAGCTAGGGTTATGCCATCCATTGCTGGCATTTCCATATCCAAAATGGCAATATCAAACTGTGTTCCCTGGGCAAGTTGAGCTAACGCTTCTTTCGCAGATTTGGCAGCATAAGTTTCCATTTTCCAAGACTCTGCTTGCAAGCTGATAATTTGACAGTTAGTCAGATTATCGTCCACAATCAACAGGCGCTTTCCCTGAAGCTGCATCGGCGAATTACTAAATTCAGCTTCTGGTACAGCAGACACTTGGGCAGTAATCGTGAAGTAGAATGTTGAACCTTGGCAAGAGTAAGGAGATGATAATAATTCTCTACTTTTCCATCTAGGGCTAGGATTGCCACCAACAATCCCTTGGCTTTCCACCCAAAGAGTGCCCCCCATCATCTTACTCAGCCGCTTGCTAATGACTAGTCCTAGCCCTGTGCCGCCATATCGTCGAGTCATGGAGACATCAGCCTGAGTGAAGGGATGAAATAACCGCTCTATCTTCTCTGGTGTGATGCCAATACCTGTATCTTTGATGGCAAATTGAATTTGGATTGGGGACTTGGAAGAGGGGGAAGGGTTCAGAGGAGAGGAATTTTTCCCCTGCTTCCCTGAATTCCCAATCCCCAGTTCAACAGAGAGTAGCACTTCTCCGCGTTCAGTAAACTTAATGGCGTTGTTGAGGAGATTCATTAAGACTTGGCGCAGACGTGTCATATCGCCAACGATCTGAGTCGGAACTTGCGGTTGGATTAGGTAAACTAGTTCGATATCTTTTTGGGCAGCTTTCGGGGCTAATAGAGAAATAGCCTGTTCTACACAAGCTCTCAAATCAAAAGGCTGTTCTTCTAATTCCAGCTTTCCCGACTCAATTTTGGAGAAATCTAGAATGTCGTTGATGATGGTGAGCAAAGCATCTCCGCTACTGCGAACTGTTTCTACAAAGTCTTGCTGTTGCGGGGTGAGGTCAGTATCCAGCAGGAGATCGGTCATGCCAATAACAGCATTCATTGGAGTCCGAATTTCGTGGCTCATCATTGCTAAAAACTCACTTTTTGCCCGATTTGCGGCTTCAGCCTGACGTTTTGCCTGCTCCAAGGCAAAGTTTTTCAAGGTAAGTTCTTCCCGTCGGCGGGTTTCTTGTTCCAGTAAGTGAGCCTGTGCTAGAGCAATACCCAGTTGAGCCGCTACTGCTTCTAGTAATTCGATTTCGTCTGGTGTCCACTGGCGAAAATAGCTGCACTGATGTAATCCGATCGCACCATTGGGTTCTCCTTGATAGGAGGTGCGGATTGACAGCATAGACTTCAGCTTAATTTTTCGGCAGATAGGTTCAGCCGCCTTAAGTAAAGGATCGGCATACACATCAGGAGAGGCGATCGCAGTTTCTTGTGCCATCATCTTCTCTGCATGGGGATTATTAGTCATGGGAACTTCCAATCCCAACACTGAGCAGGGATTGGGAAGTGTATTATACTGTGCTACTAAAGGAATTTTCGGAATGGGGTCGCTAACATAAGAATGGATCAGACAGCGATCAACTTTAAACGCTTGTCCAATTTGGGTAGCAGCTGTCTCAAAGATTTTGCTGGTATCAAGACTTTGACGAATTTCTTGAGTAATTTGTTCAAGTAGTAGGGTGCGATGCAATTGGCGTTGCAATGCTTCTTTAGCTCGTTTGTTTTCGGTAATATCTTGATTTATGGCAACAGTGGCAACAGTTTCTCCCTGTTCATCCTGTAAAGAGACTACAGTTGTTTCGCAAATTCTCTCACTGCCATCTTTACCAAGAAAGTGTATTTCCCCTGACCAGCGTCCTTGCTGGTTGACTGTTTCGAGAATTTTGGTGCTTAATGTTGCGGCTACTTCCGGCTGATGCAAAATACTGATATGTTTAGCCAAAATCTCAGCTTTAGTATAACCAAACATGCTTTGGGCAGCAGGATTCCAGTCAATAATATTTCCGGTTAAATTTGTGATAATTACGCCATCATTCATGTTTTCAAAAGTGAGAGCTTGCCGATGCAGGCTGGCTTCAGCTTGCTTGCGGTGGCTAATATCTGTCTGAATTCCAATAAAGTGGCTTAACTTACCATTTTCGTCATGAATAGGAGAAATACTCAATTCATTCCAGAATAAGATACCATCTTTGCTATAGTTACGGAGAATAACTTTACAACTTGTTCCAGCTTGAATACATGAGCGTAGTTCATGGAGTGCTGATTGCTGTATATCTGCGCGTTGCAAAAATCTACAGTTTTGCCCAATCACATCAGTAGCGCTGTAACCTGTTATTTGTTCAAAGGCACAGTTGACGTAAATTACTGGATTATAGGGAAGTCTAGCATCGGCAATGATAATTCCATTATTGGTAGCAGCAATTGCCCTCTCCTTCAGCCTCAAGGTTTCTTCAGTCTGCTTTAAATCACTAATGTCAAACATAAACCCTTTGAGCGTAGTAGGGATTTCTGCTTCTTCAACTACCCTAACAACGTCTCGCAGCCAAACAACTCGCCCATCGGCTGCTAGCATCCGGTATTCCAATTCGTGATTTTCGCACCTAGCAATTGCTTCTTGACGAAAACGAACAGATTTTTCCCGATCATCTGGATGTAGATGATTGTACCAAAAATTTTTCTCGTACCATTCTGCGATCGCATAATTTAGTAAGTTTACTGCTTGCGGCCCAACGTAGGTAAATCGACCAGTTTTCAAGTCTAATTCCCAAGGAATGGCTTTGACAGTTTCCAGTAACTGGTGCAGACGCTTCTCACTGCAACAAAGGGCAAGTTCTATTTGTTTCTGTTCAAAAATTTTGTGAGTTAAATCCTGATTTATTGCTTTTATCGCCAGGACAAAACAGATTGGTAATGGCAGTGTGACAACCAATAGCCCTGTAATCAATACTACTTGTGTTAATAACCTTGGAGTCTGAATTAAAAGTAGCTGGTAGAGTAAAACTACAGAGATTGAGAAGAAAATCCCCAGCAACAAAGCTAGTAATTTTCGTTTGTGGAAAAATATCACAGCTTTTAACCAGTGATATCGGTACTGTTTGACCACTTATTAACCCTCAAGCACTTTCTTTCAGGGCTTATTACACTAAGCTTTACTTTTAAGTAATTTAAAATATCAATAGCAATGGGGCAATTACGGATTTTTTTAAGTAATATATTTGTATATAAACCTCGTCAACCGTGAGAACCGTAGTTTTGTAGGTTGGGTGCAGCGATCGCGTAACCCAACATAAATAAGGTGGTAATGTTGGGTTGCGTTTCACTCCACTCAACCTACATAAAAAACTAGATCCGTCGTAGGGGCAATTCATGAATTGCCCCTACAATGCAGGTCTATTTACCATCAATGATTAATATAAATCTGAAACGACGTATTAACGTTAATCCACAACATAGCTCTTTTGTAAAGTACGTAATTTCTAGTAATATATTTGTATATAATATAATCGTAAAAAAAATTAATAACTTCTGCTTCTAATTAAGTAAGTAGGCGAGAATCATCAAAAGAGGGCAAAAAGAGATTAAGAGCAAGGGTTAAAGGGATTGAATTTTCCCCTTAACCCTTCCCTTTTCACCACAAGAATGTAAAAAGATACTAATGAACAGAGTAAGGACAAAGCACCCCCTACGCGAACACAATCTAGAACGAAAATTTCTTTCTCTGTTCCCTATTTTCAAAATAGGTCTATTGCCGAAATTTGTACTTTAAATCACAGATGCTTCGCGTTGGCAATCAAAAACAACCATATAAGAAGCATTTGGAATTTCCTGGGGAAGGTGTCGCATATAGCCATCGGCATCAGAACGGCTGCGGAAGCGAGCAACAATTTCCCGTTGCGTATTAGGAAGCTGACGAGCGATCGCCCAAGAATTTAGGCGTTCTTTATAAGCAATAGGCTGATTGTCTGATTTAGAAGCTTGGTTAACCGTATTTTCTGGCATAATGATGTTATCCGTATGAAGTTTAATGAAGGGCGTTAATTAGTTTCTAGGTAGGAATGCACTAACGCTTTTTTTTATGCTGCTGCCACCTTGTTATTCGATTATTAATAAGTTGTCAACACTTAGCGCTAAATTTTAGACCAACTAAGTTGTAATTTTCAGGTAGCTATGAATCTCAAAGCCTTAATTTGCAACTGTTTTCAGCATCAAAAAATCTTCAAGCAGAAGGTTTACCAAATATTGAGTTTTCATGATTTGTTTGCATACGCAGAAGGAAAATCAGTATCAGTGGTAAACTTAATGCTAGTGTCTTAAAAGAGACTATTAAAAGCTCATTTGAGAATGAATATTAATGTTCCCCCGATAAAATTATAGTTTTCATAATGGAAACACCATTTGTAACATCAATCATTCAAAAAGTAGCAGAGGAAATAGGAGCAGTAGTTTTAGTAGATCCAGAATGCACCTTTGTGGGACTGATTACCTTTAAAAATGGGAATAAAACTTTTTTTAGGAATACCAGATTTAGTATTAATTCTTCGGGTTCAACAGCAATAGCCAAAGATAAAAGTGTTTCCAGCTTTTTTTTGAAGGATTTTGGCTACAAAGTTACCGAAGGAAAAACATTTTTTAGTGAAGAATTATGCGAAGAAATAGATAATATCAGAAATATAGATCAAGGATTCTATTATGCTAAGGAGTTGGGATTTCCTGTAATTGTCAAGCCAATTAATCTTAGTCAAGGAATATTTGTTACCAAGATTTATAATAAGCAAGAATATTATCAAATAGCCAAAAAAATCTTGCAAAAAGTCTCAGGCTTTATTGTAGAACGATTTTATAGTGGCAATGATTATAGAATTGTAGTACTTGATGATGAAGTAGTTTCGGCATATCAAAGAATTCCCCTATTTATAACCGGGGATGGTCAGTCTAATGTTTTAGAACTTATGCAACAGAAACAGGAAAGTTTTATCAAAAATGGTAGAAAAGAAATTATAGATTTTGAAGATTACAGAATTAAAAAAAACTTGCGAAGGCGGAAGCTAAATTTTAGTAGTGTGATACATAAAAATAATATTGTATATCTTTTAGACAACGCAAATTTATCGACTGGAGGCGAGGCAGTAGACTTTACAGAAAGCATTCATCCTGATTTTCAAAAACTCGCAGTAAGTATTACAAAAGATATGCAACTGAGATTAGCAGGTGTGGACATTCTTGCTAGTGATATAACCTCACCAATAGTAGATTATACAATCCTTGAAGTAAATGGCGCTCCTAGCTTAAGCCACTATGCATCATTTGGTGAAGTTCAGACCAAAAGAGTAGAAAATCTATATCTCAAAATTCTCAAAATACTTGAAAACCAAAATAACAGAGAAAATCATTGATTTTGCTTGGAAGCGCAGTAATTTCTACCCCTCTAGCAATCCGGTTTGATTTTTGTTAGCGCAGCCATACTTACTTGCGTTGACAGTCAAAAAGCAAGAGGAAAGAAGGATTTTTGAGTAGCACTGAGTTTTTCAAAAATCAAATATGAGTCCTATCTCTAGCTATCTATTCACCACTTCTTATCTAGTAGGGATTCAAATTCAGCTTGTAAGGCGTTTATATCCGCTAATCTTGCGACTAGTAAGTTATCTTTACCAGCATTACTTAAACGTACTTTCCAATAACTAATACTATCTGAGTTGTTCAGCCAAAACTGAATCACGGTATCTACAACTTGATCTAGATTCCAACCCCACTTGGGTGGAACGGATTCTACCGATTCTAGAAAGGTATCTAGTGTACACGTATACATCCCCAAGTATTCCACACCTTGTTGGGGTGGTTTTTGCTCATTTTGCTGTTGGTGATTAAAAAAGTGCAAAAGTGGAGATACTCCGACAATATCAAAAGTGTATTTCATGCTAGTACTCCGAGTTATAAATTACTTGCAGGAAGCTTTACTTTTTTTATATTATAATCCTTATAACCTAACTTAGGCATCTATAAAAAGTAGACTTTTGGTTTATGCCATAGGTGTTAAAGTCCAATTAAAATTTAGCACTAGCTAGCTTTGAGTGCTAAATTATAGGTCTTATAGTTCAGTTGTAAATTAGCACTAACAAACCTTGAGTGCTAAGTTTATTTAATAGTTTGATTTATTATTAAATAGTTTCAGGTATTAAGTAAAGAGTGCATATATTTTTAATAATTATTTAATTAATTAATTACGCTTTGAATTATAAAGGCTTTATGGTTCCTAACCCTTATTTCTTAAAAAGAAGGGAATTATAACTAGCTTTTTAAGGGAAGCTAGTCGTGTGCATATTTACCACATTGAGCGGACTACTATAGGTTGAGGGAATAGGTATGTGGTGAAATTTTATGTTTTACTACCAGTTAAAAATACGAATATTGTTAAAGTTAATCACGTCAATTTCTACACTCTGAAGATAATTTGCTAATTTGAGATCATCAGGGTAAGCATTACTCACCCAAATAACCGTCTTCAGCGCAACTCATACGCCGCTACAATAGTACCACTACAAGGATTATGCCGAAATTAGTGATATTATGACGACTGCTACAACTGTAAAAACTGAGTATGAAGCGATTATTGGTCTAGAAACCCATTGTCAGTTGAGTACTAAGACCAAAATTTTCTCTAATAGCTCTACGGCATTTGGCGCTGACCCAAATACTAACATTGACCCGGTTTGTATGGGTTTACCTGGGGTTTTACCTGTACTCAATGAAAAAGTATTAGAATACGCTGTCAAAACTGGTTTGGCACTGAATTGTCAAATTGCTAGATATAGTAAGTTTGACCGGAAACAGTATTTTTATCCTGACTTACCCAAAAATTACCAAATTTCTCAATACGATCTACCGATCGCAGAACATGGTTGGTTAGAAATTGAGTTAGTAGATGCTGAGGGCAATCCCAGCCGTAAACGCATTGGTATCACACGTCTGCACATGGAAGAAGATGCAGGAAAATTGGTACACGCCGGCAGCGATCGCCTTTCCGGTTCTTCCTATTCTCTGGTAGACTACAATCGCGCAGGTATACCGTTAGTCGAAATTGTCTCGGAGCCTGATTTGCGTTCTGGATTAGAAGCTGCTGAATATGCCGAAGAGTTGCGCCGGATTGTCCGCTATCTCGGTGTGAGCGATGGGAATATGCAAGAAGGATCTCTGCGCTGCGATGTCAACATCTCTGTGCGTCCAGTGGGACGGGAGGAATTTGGCACCAAGGTAGAAATTAAAAACATGAACTCCTTCAGCGCCATTCAACGAGCGATTGACTACGAAATTGAGCGCCAAATCGCCGCCATCGAAGCAGGCGATCGCATCATTCAAGAAACTCGGCTATGGGAAGAAGGCGCTCAACGTACAAGTAGTATGCGGGTAAAGGAAGGTTCGAGCGATTATCGCTACTTCCCGGAACCAGATTTAGCACCAATTGAGGTGACGGATTCAGAATTAGAGAAGTGGCGCAGCGAATTACCAGAATTACCAGCCCAAAAACGCCATCATTATGAAAGTGAGTTGGGACTTTCGGCTTACGATGCGCGGGTGTTGACAGAAGATCGTTCAATAGCGGAATATTTTGAAACTGCGATCGCCTCTGGAGCAAATGCCAAAGCTGCTGCAAACTGGATTACTCAAGATATCGCCGCCTACCTTAATAAGCAAAAACTTAGTATTACTCAAATCGGGCTGACTCCTACCAATTTAGCTGAGATCATCACTCGCATTGAAACGGGCAAAATTAGCAATGCTCAAGCTAAAGAAAAGTTACCAGATTTGCTCAATGGCATTTCTCCTGAAAAAGCTTTTGCAGGTCAAGAGTTAATCACCGATCCTAGCGTACTAGAACCTATCGTTGATGAAGTCATAGCCGCCAATCCCAAAGAACTAGAAAAGTATCGCAACGGTAACACCAACCTTAAAGGCTTCTTTGTTGGACAAGTTCTCAAAAAAACAGCCAAACGAGCTGATCCTAAGCTGACTAACGAATTGGTAGAAAAGAAACTGAATGCTTAGGGACTTACAGTAAAAAACATCTCATCCCTGCGTTTGGGTAGGGGCGCAAGGTCTTGCGCCCCTACAAATATACAAATGAGAAATTATTGAATAAGCTTCTGCCTTGTCTGTTTCCAATTTCCCATAAATAAAGTAAGTAACCCGGATTTCTCACGATACTGTAGGCAGGGGAGTGTGCGGGGTCAGATTTTTTCCTCATCCTCCCACACCTCCCACACTCCTGGATTTCTCACTTGTAAGAAATCCAGGGTAAGTATTTTCTCGGTATTTCTTCATAAAATCTTCATACAAAAACTGGTGACTACCCGCATACCTAAAATGATATAGTGTGGTAAGTAGATGCACCCTGATGATCTGGAGAGCTGCCTAAGTAGCTCTCTTTTTTATCTAATTTTGTGGTATTTACGGAGCATTTTCATTAAAATTTTAGAATAAATCTTAATCAATAAGTATTAACTCTTAAATAATCAAAAATATACTGTGACTAAAAGATACACATTAATGATCTTGAGAGCGACCGAAGTTGCTCTCTTTTTTCATAATTTGTCTTTCGTCATAAGAAAGGTAAAACAATTATGCTAATTGCCAACTGGTGCATTATTATTGCCATCAGCAAATAAACTCATAATAGTCACTGGAAATTGGGGAGCAAGGGAACTGAGGAGAAACTCATAACTCTTGTACAGACGCGATTAATCGCATCTCTTCGCACTTTTGTAAAGCACAAATTGACTTATCCAACCTGGTAGTTATAAGGAAGAATAATGGCAGATTGGCAAAAAATTACAGGTGGTGTCACAGCACCAAGGGGGTATCAGGCGGCGGGAATAACCGCAGGGTTGAAACCTTCGGGGTTGCCAGATTTAGCTTTGATATTCTCAGAGGTGGAAGCGATCGCAGCTGGTGTATTCACCACCAGTCAAGTTAAAGCTGCCTGTGTCGAATATTGTCGCCAACGCTTGCTAGCCAAACCTAGCGCTCGTGCCATCCTTTGCAACGCTGGACAAGCAAATGCCGCTACAGGTAATCAAGGCTACCTTGATACCTTAGAGTCTTCTCTGGCAATAGCTAACGCATTAAACATCTCGTCTGAATCTGTCTTATTGGCTTCCACTGGCGTGATTGGTCAAAGAATTAAGATGGATGCTTTGCGAAGCGGAATTCCCAAGGTAGTAGCAGCACTATCAGCAACAGGTTCAGATGCCGCAGCTGGGGCGATTATCACTACAGACTTGGTAACAAAATCTATTGCTTTAGAGACAACTGTAGGTGAACGCCCAGTACGAATTGGTGGTATTGCCAAAGGTTCCGGCATGATTCACCCCAACATGGCAACCATGTTGGCATTTGTTACTTGTGATGCTGTGGTTTCGCCAGCCCTTTGGCAGCAAATGTTAGCAAGGGCGGCTGATAGAAGCTTCAATTCCATTACCGTGGATGGCGATACCAGCACCAACGACAGCTTAATTGCCTTGGCAAATGGTCAATCTCGCACTCCAGCAATTATAGAATGGGGCGCAGAGGCAGAGAAATTAGAGGCGATGTTAACAGCAGTTTGTCAGCATTTAGCCAAAGCGATCGCTCGTGATGGTGAAGGCGCAACTTGTCTAATAGAAGTGGAAGTAACAGGAGCCCATGATGAAATTTCAGCCCGACAAATAGCCAAAACCATCGCTGGTTCATCCTTAGTTAAATCTGCAATCTTTGGACGAGATCCCAACTGGGGACGTATCGCCGCCGCCGCCGGACGTGCAGGTATACCCTTTGAGCAAGAAAACCTGCAAATTAAGTTAGGGAATTTCTTAATGTTAGAAAACGGGCAACCCTTAACTTTTGATCGTGCAGCAGCGAGTGCTTATTTGAAAAAAGCAGCGACAGGTGCTTATCTCCAAGAGGATACGGTGTTAATCTCCGTTAATGTTGGCAATGGTTATGGTGTGGGTAAAGCTTGGGGTTGTGATTTGAGTTACGACTACGTGAGGATTAACGCCGAATACACTACCTAAACGGCTCACGTCTATTTACTAGGTTGAGACAACCATAACTAATTATTTGGACATGATATGGCAATCCGATAGCGAAGCGGTAGCGAGTCAGACGCTCCTGCGTCGCTCTAAGCGAAGCCATGCCGCAGGCTTTACGCTGCGCTATCGAGCGTCTTTG
>NZ_JACKZS010000371.1 GCF_014222285.1 Nostoc sp. UCD121 | reverse complement strand
CCCAAACGTTGAGCAGCGCGTCCAGTGGGTGCAGCTAGGGCTATGGATTTACCCATTGCTTTCCACAGGCTGACAATGGTGTGAGTTGTGAAGGTCTTTCCAACGCCAGGGCCACCAGTCAAAATCATGATTTTGGAATAGGCTGCTGTTTCTACAGCTTGGCGTTGCTGTTCTGAAAGCTGGATTTTACGGCTGGCTGTAAAGCGCTCAATCCAATCACGCACACGCTCAATGTCAGTGCCAACAGCTTTTTCCAAACGTTCTACGACTCCAGTGATTGTTTCGTGTTGAGGAAAGGCGCTTACTTGTTGAGAGGAAAGATTAGGGGGAGTGGACATTGCTTATCATCAGATGCCGCACATCATTATAATATTGGAAGTTTAGCTATTCTAGTACATAAATACTAAATTAGATATTCAATATTAGTGTCATCGAAAACTCACCCTAGTTCAAGCTTAAAAGCCGGGGCAGTGGGGCTGACACCAGATAAACCATTGCTTGGAGACTGAAAAAGTTAGCAATCATAGAAAGGGCAAAATTATAGTTGAAATGTTAAAGTTCGATCTACTGAATGTAAGTTTCTTTTGCCAGTATGTGACTGATACCGATATTGTTAAGTTGATGTCTTTATTATTTCTGTTCAGTTAATGAGCAAAGTCATTGCAGTTTTTAATCAGTCGGGTGGTGTCAGCAAAACTACTCTGACAATGAATTTAGGCTACCATTTGGCTCAAAATCAGCAAAGCGTTTTATTAGTGGATATGGACCCCCAGGCTTCACTAACTACTTTTATGGGATTAGAGCCATCTGAACTAGATAAGACAGTTTATGAAGCTATTCTGGGAGAAGAACCATTACCAATTCATCAGAATATACATGGGATGGATATGGCCCCCGCGAACATTAACTTAAGTGGCGCAGAATTAGAACTTGTTGTCGCAGATATGCGAGATATTCGACTAAAGGAGGCTCTTGAACCAGTTATCGCACAATACCAATTCATTTTAATTGATTGTCCACCAAGTCTCGGTATTCTTAGCTATATTAGCTTGGTCGCAGCCACACACGTACTCATTCCTATTCAAACTGAATATAAAGCTTTAAAAGGAACAGAACTATTGTTAACAACGATTGCGCGTGTCCGTTCTCGAGCAAATCGAAAATTACAGATTGCTGGAGTAGTTCCAACCATGTACGATAACCGAACTGGACAAGGCTCCCAAAGCTTACAGTCAATTACTAATTCTCTATCTAAGATTGGTACCATTTATCCAGCTATTCCTCGATCCGTAGCTTTTGCTGACGCAGCCCAAGAGCATATACCGTTAGCACTTTACAATTCTAAGCATCCATCTGTCACTATTCTCAAACAGATTGCTCAAAGTTTGGAGACGTTGCCATGAGTATGAAGAAGCGTGTTAGTCAACCTTATGAAATTAAAGGAGTCGATGCTTTATTTGGAGTTGAAGAAGCAGTAGGCAATAGTAGCGCTGCTTTCCTTATTCCAATAGAACAAATAGTTTTACCACATCAACAACCTCGTCGCTACTTTGCTCCTCAAGCCATGCATGAGTTAGTAGAGTCAATTAAACAGCATGGAATTCTTCAGCCCCTTCTCGTCCGTCCTCAAAAGGATGGGAAATATGAACTAGTTGCAGGAGAACGTCGTTTTCAAGGGGCTAAAACTGCTCAATTAGAGTTTGTACCTGCTGTTATTAGGGAAATGACAGATGTTGAAGCACTTGAACTAGCACTCTCAGAAAATCTCCAAAGA
Organism: Nostoc sp. UCD121; assembly: GCF_014222285.1. Classification (GTDB taxonomy): domain Bacteria; phylum Cyanobacteriota; class Cyanobacteriia; order Cyanobacteriales; family Nostocaceae; genus Nostoc. The sequence goes on along the minus strand of NZ_JACKZS010000371.1, from coordinate 2,319 downwards.
GAGGACTTAAACCCAATTGAGGAAACAGAGAGTATTGTTGCTCTCTTAGGATTAAAACTTAATCAAACCACAGAATCAATAGTTGCTTTACTTCAATCAGCAGCTCATCCAGAACGAGAGGCTGTGGATAACGTTATCCACAGCCAAGAATGGCAGTCTCTACTTGAGGTATTTAACACAATCGGAAAGTTTTCCCCCGAAAGTTTTAGAACCAATCGTCTCCCATTATTAAAACTTCCTATAGATGTTATGGAAGCTCTCCGGTCAGGAGTAATCGAGTATACTAAAGCCAAAGTGATTGCGCGGATTAAGGATGAAGCCTTACGTAAATCATTACTATCTGATGCAATTCAAAATAATTTATCTTTAAGTCAAATTAAAGAGCGTCTTGCTGAAATTCAAGCAAACACGCCTGAAAATACAGATAAAAAATCATCTTCCTTAAAAAAGAAGATAGATGAAGCCTACAGTAAAGTAAAAAAATCAAAGGTTTGGGATAATCCTAATCAGCACAAGCGATTACAAAAAATATTAGTAGAGCTTGAAGCTTTATTAGTTGAAAGCAGTGATGATAACTAAAACTACATTTAGTATGGCAATCAGCATTCCTAAAGTCATTCCTTCAAAAGAGGCAAATGGCGATTAGATTGTTACGGGAGAAGTGCTTTAGACAATAGCGATTCCTTCTCCTTGGCAGCAATGATGGCACACTCCCTCTTCAAGAGTGATTGGTGAAAGATATTTGCAACTGATAATGCAAATAAGATTTTTACCCTCAATAATAACTGCACTAACGGCACTGACACTAACTAGTTGCAGTACTACTACTGCTGAACAGTATGAAGCTACAGCACTCACCAGTTACTCCTGGCAAGTCAAGTATGCGAATAACCTAACTAGTCAACCACAACCACGCATTGAAACTTTTGCGAATACTTCAGTGTTGAATCGGAATGGATTGAAACCGGCAGGAGCAGTTGTTGGCCCAGATGACAGAGGGTTATGGTGCCCTACTTTACCGCCGCGACCAAGTGTTGATGAAGTTGAACAACGTAAAAGACCTCAAGAAGAGATAGGAAAACCTGAATTGATCAAAGATATAAAGTACAAGCTGACCTATGGAGTGGGTAATACTCAGAACACGCTACCTACTAACTATGAAGTTTATCGACATGTGGTAAAAGCTTACCCCCAAAGAACTCCTTTGGAATTGACTTTGGGTGTGAATGATAATTCAGTAGAAAAAGCTGAACCTGTAAGCAAGTAGTAACCCACTCGTTACGTAGTCAGCAAGAAGTTAGAGATTAAGGCTGAATTACTTTTCAACTGCCAGTCTTGAACTTACCGAAGAAGAATTCAGTAGTCAGAAGCCAGAATGGGCTAAACCTTAGCTATCCGCTAACAGAATAATTCTGAACTAAAAATTGAATGAATCGTGCTTTAGAACAAGCAATTTTAAGACCTCGAACGCGAACAGCGTGCCGTAGGCAAGACTCGCTTGCCACCGACGCTATCGTGGAAACAAGGAGAAATTTCCCTTGCTTGAACTCAACAAGGTAGGACATGGGGTATTCTGGCTCCAAATCATTCTTTACAAACCCTTCTGATAATCTCAAGTATTGCAATCTCCTTGGAAAGCAACCAATTTATCTTAGATAAATTCCAAGTCGATCAGGGTCAGAGCTACATATTGCTTGCAAGTAAATTGCTAAAAAAAGATTGACAGTAAAGTATAAATCAAAGAGTCAACGATGATCTAATTTAATTTCTGCTGCGTTGATAAAAAAGATTTCAAAAAATTCTATGGGGGCTATATGGGGGCTGTATGTACCCCAAAGCAGTTTAGAGGCTTGAGCAAAATTTGACTCCCATAAGGGGGCTGTATGGGGGCTGTATGGGGTACATTTGACTTTGTGAGATTTTACCCCACTTAGCCCCCAAGAGGTTATGATAATTTTTTGACGCTGAAGAAAAAAAGAGTACTTATTTTATTCATCTCTTCTCTGCTCCCCACTTCACCTGAACAGATAACTTTCACAAATCAAAATCTATTAACTTTCTCTTTATGTCTAACATTCACTCCTTGCAAAAAATTTTTCCTGCTGGCTTTGATAACGGCTATGGAAGCCTAAAACTTTTAGTCGATGGCTTTGAAGTAGTTCGTGTCCCCAGCTATATAACCAATGCCGAGATGGAAGATGTTCCAGGGCGTGTAGTTTTTAACGGCACTGCTTACACAGTCGGAGAATCAGCTTTCCGTACAGGAAATTATTTTGACCGAAACACTGATAACAATGAAAACAAAGTCAATAATGCATT
>NZ_JACKZS010000370.1 GCF_014222285.1 Nostoc sp. UCD121 | reverse complement strand
TCCTAATACTTAAATAAGATAATTTTAATGTTGATTAAATTACAAAGTAAAAAATATTTCTAAGTAGCCAGGTATACTTTAAACAATTTTCTTGTAGTCATTAAACAAACTTGACACATTTAAGGCAAGTCGATTAAAAAAGCCTCTTCTGGCTAAGACCGAGGTTGCTTGCTGGAACTATATTTAACGATAAAAAAGCCCGTACTAAGTTGAGATTATTCTTTAAAAAAGTTTTATTAATCCACTTATTTTAATTGTTACTGCTTTAACGATATTTTGTAAGTATTTATTCGTAGTTAACGGATTTTTTTAAGATTTTACTCTTACCAGAAGCTCTTGGTTGTTTGCTGATATTAAATAGCGATCGCTCAAAATAACAGAATTATCATTGAATAGTAGATACTTGTACTGGCATCTATCCTAAGTAATAAATAAGACCGTATAAAAATGTGTTCAAGAATACATTTTAGATTTAAACCTTAAGATAGATGCGATCATAGAAAATAAAATATAAGCTGAGGCAGTTTTTTCATGTAATAAAACTTCCTTGGGACAGAGGCACCACTGCTTTAATCTCCCCTGCTCCCTGCCCCGTTCCCCCTGCCTCTTCTTGACGGGGACGAGCATCATAGTGTTATAACGGCATCAGTCTAGATCCAAAATAGGGAACACCAATTGATGATTAATTGCTGGTGCCTGGAGAGAGTTAAACTTAGCTTCTAGAGCAAACCCTGATTAGACAAGGTTGATAAGCAATGCTAATGCCAGCACTGCTGATATTTTTAGGCAGGTGGGTCAAGAGTGATGAATGAAGCTGACACCTCAAATAAGGGGGCTGTGATGGAATCCCTAAATTCTGCTAATTCGCCACAATCGGAGCAGGCGAGTTGTCCCTTTTACTCAGTTGTGCCTAATGAGAATATGGCAGTTAAACAACTGCCACTCCTCATGCCGGCTGAAGATAGACAATTTTCAAAAGATACCACCCAGCAGGACTGGGTTGCAGAACCAGAAATCGGCAAGCAAGCACTTATTGATTCAGAATTTCAGAACCTGCTGGCATTGAACGAGGAATTGCGTGCAGCTAACAATAACTTGTATGAACAAGTAGAGCAGCTAAAAGACAATTTAGCTGAGTCTGAAAAGGTTTTGCAGTGGCAGAAAACGCGCTCTAGCGTTACTGAGTCGATGCTCAACCAACATACTCAGGAACTAGCTGCGGCTCAAGAACAGATAAAATCTTTATTTCAACAATTAGAAATTGCCGTACAAACTATTCAACGTCAGGAAATTTTCACTGATAGTTATAAAGCACAGCTACAAATTAGCCAGCAACGCCTTGCCCAGCTAGAGCGAGAATGTACGTTGTTACACACTAATAACAGCGAACAGTCTGAGCAGTTATTGCAGTCAGAAACTGTTTGTCGGGAGTTACGTACTAGGCTGATGCGACAACAACGTCAGACACTGCAATTTAAAGCGGCTCTGGAAAAATGTTTAGATACATCGGTTCCTAGCTATGACTCCTTAGAAGATACTGCACAACACCCCAAAGACATAACTAGTAGCCAAGGAAGATTTTCTAGAAAAGCTCGGTCTTTGTTTCCTAATGCCCAGCCAATTAAACCTTGGTCAGCAGAATCAGAATCATTGACTGAAAATGAAGATGATTCTTGGGGTGAACCGTCAGCACCAATCCCATTCCAAAGAACTGAACCGAGTACCCCGCCACCATCTTCTTGGAACTGGTCAGTTAAGCAAAATACCCCAAAATCAGCAGAACCTCCTGCCCCCTCTCCAAAAATTGACGATTCCCCAGATACACCTGAAGCTGTTTCAACTTCGGGATCATCCAATTTAGATCAGCAATTAGATAGTCTCATCCAAATGTTTTTCACTTCCCAGCCTCCATCTGCATCACCACCGCCTACTGCAAAAACAGATGTGGATGCTAATAATGCCCCTGTCTGGGAGACTCTGGCAACAATATTAGAAGATGATGAGGAAGTAGAAAATCAACGGGAGAAGGAGTTGAAGGCAGAAATTAATCCCCCTGTAACTACCTCTACTTCTTGGACAACAGATTCTGTACTTTCACCAACCAATAACTTACTGGTGTCTTCTACCTCCTTCCACACTGAGCCGCCTATTGGAGAAGCTGAAGATTACTGGTCAGAAGTGTCTCAATTGTCACAGTTGGAATTGTCAGAAAATGATTTTTCCCCAGAGTCATTAGGTGATAACACTAATGACGGGAATTCACCTTCACCTGTGGTTTATCCCCAACGTCCACCCAAGGGGCGTAAGTCATTGGCATCTGTGGAACTACCGAATTTTCGCCCCAAAGGTCAATAGTTAGCTGTCATTTGTCATTTGTCATTTGTCATTTGTCTAAATACTTAGACCAATGACCAATGACTAAATACTTCTCTACCAGAGGCTGCACCCTAAGCGTAGCTATCCGCAGGCTTTACGACTACGCTCAGGACAGGCTCACTACAAGTGACCAATGACCAATGACCAATAACTAATTGAGAATCCTTGCTTCTGACTTCGGAATTACGGCTTCTGGGTTGGCTTTTGCTACTTGAGAGCGCGATCGCGGTTTGCCTGTGGCGATCGCATAATTAATCGCCAATAGCCACAGCCACAAGCCAGGATTTCGGGGTTCTAGCCAAAAACCTACCCGGTTTAAGAAGCGCCCAAACCAGGGACTTAGTAAAGCGCTAACAAGGGCATGACGACCGAAATTGAAATAACTACCAAGCCATCGCATTAAATCTCTAGGCCCAGCCAGTTCCCAAATCCATAAAAGTAAAGCAGGATTTTTCCTAGCGGCTTTGAGTGCTAGGCGGTTAAAGGTTAACCAATCACACCTATCTTTGATAAAGTTATCTGCTACTTCTTGGGGTTCATCTGCTAACAGTCCAAAGAAGGTGTTGAGCATGGAGTTAATGCGCTGGGGTGGTAAGAATTTCCCAGTGGGTACCATCATGCCTTTGGAAAATAGCCAAGTCACGGAAACGTTGCTTTGGTAAGCCCGAATTTGGTTCAAGTGGCGGAAACTCAATAAGTCGTGTTTGAGAGCAGTATCCAATAGTGTTGTTAAGCGCTCTAAGTTGCGAACTAGCGAACCAAAACCGGTGAAGACGAGGGGAGACTGGAGTGATGCGGCATCGCCGATCGCAATCAATCGATCGAAGGCAACTGTGCGATCGCTACTTCCTACACTAAAATGCCCCGGTATATACCCAAATGTCGGCTTCTTCCACACCAATTTGTCCATATCGCACCTGCGATACTCTGGCAAAATTGTGAAAAAGTCCTCGTACATCTCTAGCAAGGAACCAGGATTTTCAGCATTGACTTCATGGTAATGAAATAAATAAATCGTCAATTCATCATCTGCTGCGGGAAACAGTTCCCAAATCAACTGCCTTCCCCGCGAAATATCCCCATGACTATAAAGAACGTCCCCGTATTGCGAATCCCATACTCCCGGCTCAAATCCGCTCTCAATTACCGCTCCTACTGTTGGGCATACGCTATCAAAGGCACGACCACCATTTAACTGCCAAGCGATAGGTGATGCAGTTCCCATTGCATCTATTAGCAGTCGCCCACTTACTTGTTTTTCAACTTGACTAGGTAAGTGCTTGACTTGCAACAGAACTTGTGATATATCAATATCTGCACGCATAAATTCTGTTTCATCCCAGATTTCGCCGCCTGCCGCTTGCAACTTTTGCCCACACATTTGGAGCCATTTATCGGAATCTAAGCCTAAATTTAGGACTGTGGGTGTGTGCAGAACGGGCGATCGCAGTTTGGATGGGTTGTTCGCATCAAAAAACTTATTGAATCCATCTTTGTATTCCCTAGCAATGATGGTTTCTAACTCAGCGGGGGTGACTAAACCCAGGTTAACTAAGCTTTGAATTTCATCGCGAGAAATATTCCATTCTCGGTTCATCCGGCCAAAGGGCATTCGTTCCACCAGCAGGACTTTATATCCTAGTTTTGCCATCAATGCTGCATGAATCGCGCCTAGTGCGCCGCCGATATAAATGATGTCGTAAGTAGGGGATGAGGAAGATGAGGAGGATATTATTTTTCCCTCTCCCCCTGCTCCCCTGCCCCCC
>NZ_JACKZS010000369.1 GCF_014222285.1 Nostoc sp. UCD121 | reverse complement strand
TTCCCCATTCCCCATTCCCCATTCCCCATTCCCCACTCCCAATGCAAATTAGCAAAGTTAATTCAAATTACGACCAGTTAACAAAAACCCCTCGAATTGCCACTGTTCGCCGTACCACTGGTGAAACTGATGTGGAAGTTACCATCAACCTCGATGGTAGAGGAACTTGCACAGCAGCAACAGGCATTCCGTTTTTGGATCACATGTTGCATCAAATTGCCTCCCACGGACTGATTGATATAGATGTCCAAGCCAAGGGAGACTTAGAAATTGATGACCATCACACCAATGAAGATGTAGGCATTACCTTGGGTCAAGCTTTTAACCAAGCACTAGGTGACAGAAAAGGTATTGTCCGTTTTGGTAATTTTCTTGCACCATTGGATGAAGCCTTAGTTCAGGTAGCGCTAGACTTTTCTGGACGACCTCACCTCAGCTACGGCTTGCAAATTCCTACCCAGCGTGTAGGAACTTATGACACCCAACTCGTGCGCGAATTCTTTGTGGCACTGGTGAACCATAGCCAAATGACACTACACATTCGGCAATTGGATGGCATTAATTCCCATCACATCATAGAGGCGACATTTAAAGCCTTTGCAAGAGCAACACGGCTAGCAGTGGAGATTGACCCCCGTCGTGCTGGTTTAATTCCCAGTTCTAAAGGCGTTCTATAAAACGAGTCAAATGGGGTATTTAGCATGGGGCATTCGTTATTCCCCCAATCCCTAGTCCCCAGTCCCCAATCCCGAATAATTGACACACCGTTCAGTGATGGTTATTATCAGCCTACTAGGTAACTTGTAATTAATGCCAGGCTGGTAATTAGTGGTTGAACTGAAATGAAGTCTGTTGCAGATGACCCTGATTCTCAACTTAATACGAGAGATACTCCGCCAGTAGTCCTAACTTCTGAGTTGCGAAAAGTCTATCGCACCGGTTTTTGGTTAAATCAAAAAGTCATATCTCTCAAAAACTGTTCTTTAACAGTTTACAAAGGCGAAACCTTTGGGTTGCTGGGGCCAAATGGTGCTGGTAAAACCACCCTTTTAAAATTGTTGCTGGGAATTATTCATCCTACTTCTGGACGGGGATTATTATTGGATAAGCCTATAGGCGATCGCAGTGTTAAGCAACATATTGGCTATTTGCCAGAAAATCCCTATTTGTATGACTATCTCACTGGCTGGGAATTTTTGCAGCTAGCTGCTGGACTATTCCAAATTCCCCAAAGTGTCCAACGCCAACGCATTCCCCAACTGCTGGAATTAGTGGGTTTATCCCAAGCTGATGCTCGCAAAAAACTTTTACGCCGCTACTCAAAAGGAATGCTACAGCGTGTTGGTATGGCACAGGCGCTAATTAACGAGCCAGATTTGGTTTTTCTGGATGAACCCATGTCTGGTCTCGATCCGATAGGACGTTACCAAATGCGGGAAATCATCCTGGCACTAAAAGCTGCTGGAAAGACGATTTTTTTCAATAGCCACGTTCTTAGTGAAGTAGAACAGATTTGCGATCGCATTGCCATCCTTGCTCAAGGTGAACTAATTTGCTCTGGTTCCCTTAATGAACTTTTAGGCGTAGACAACACATATCATGTAAAAGGTCAAGGAGGTGATTGGGAAATTCTCAAAAAATGGATACCCACTCTCAGATTTGAACCTGATGGTTCCTGGCAAGGTACACTACAAGACGATTACTATGATTTCCTCGCTAGTGTTCGTTTGATGGAAGGTAAAATTATTGCCATGAACTTGTCGCGTTACTCCCTAGAAGAGTTTTTTATTCAACAAATTCAAAGAAAAAATAACTCAGTTAATTAATTTCGTTGCCAAATACTCAATTCTAGATTTGTTTGAGCAACGTATATACGTGGTATCTTTTTACAGAATAACCTTAAATTTCCGCCTTCTTGAGTTTGTTTTGGCTCAATCCAACTCACAAAAAACTAAATTTTGACCTTTTCCAAGGTTATTTGTAGTTAATCAATAATGGACTTCATAATTTTTACAAAAATTACTACTATATACAATATTTAGAATCACAGTTTAAGTGCCATTGAATTGACTTTGGTAGAAATGGTTTATTCGTAAGTACCTCTTTACATAACAGACAATTTTTTATATAAACTGCGTTTATTTGCGTAAGTCACATATTTTTTGAGAATCCCCATATTCAAGTTTGCTCAACTTTAAAATAACTTCACTAAAAATTCAAATTTAAGAAACAAATTTCCTCCGGAAAATTACACTTTTCGGGGAAAATAAGAGTGTTGGGGAACTTGAATACTTAGGTATAGTCAAAATAAAAATGTTTAGACAGTACTTTATTAATCGTAGTTTCAGAATCTTAAGGTAAATATGCTTAACACAAGTTTGTTTAAATTCAAATTCCTAACTCAGCCAGTTGTGGGTGTGGCTTTGTTAAGTGCTGTCAATGTCGCTGTGCCATTTGCGAGTCTAGCTCAGGGACAACCATTACCACCAACTACACAAACACCAAGCACACAAACACAATTAGATACTAATTATTCATTAGGAGGCGGCGATCGCATCCGGGTAAATGTATTTGAAGTACCTGAATATACAGGAGAATACCAAGTTCCCCCAGGTGGAGCAATCAACCTACCTTTAATTGGCAGTGTGTCAGTCCTCGGTCTAACAACTGAACAGGCTGCTGACGAAATTGCTAGAAGATATGCTCGTTTCCTCAAACGTCCCTTAATCTCAGTTAATTTGTTATCGCCTCGTCCCATCAATATTTTCGTTGCCGGAGAAGTGACACGTCCAGGAGCTTACACTCTTAGCTTGAGCGGAGGCGCGGGAGACAATCCAGGCGTACAGTACCCAACTGTATTAGCCGCATTGACAACAGCACAGGGCGTAACCTTGGCTGCAGATGTGAGTCAAGTTCAATTACGGCGTAAATTAGGACGTTCTTCAGAGCAAACCGTCACCGTCAATTTGAAGGAACTTATCCAAACAGGTAGGTTATCACAGGATATTACCTTGCGCGATGGAGACACTATAGTTGTGCCAACAGCAACCAACTTCAACGTGGCAGAATCTCGTAATATATTTGCATCTAACTTTGCTGCCAGCCAAACCACGCCTCGCACGGTAACAATTATTGGTGAAGTTAACCGTCCCGGCTCGTATCTTGTTACCCCAGCCAGCACAGATGCACAGGGGGGCGCAGCAACTAACAGTGGTACTGCTAATCCTAATGGTCTACCAAATGTGACACGGGTTATTCAACTAGCTGGAGGAATTACAGCACAGGCTGATGTTCGTAATCTCAGGCTACGTCGACTTACAAGAACTGGCTCAGAACAAGCTATAGATATCAACCTTTGGCAACTATTGCAGAGTGGCGACGCTAGTCAAGACATCATCGTGCAAGACGGAGATACGATTGTTATACCGACGGCAACTGAGATTAACCCCGCAGAAGCTACTCAATTAGCTACCACTACTTTGTCTCCTACACGAATTCAAGTTGGTGTGGTAGGCGAAGTTAAAAAACCAGGGTTAACAGACGTTCAGCCGAATAGCTCTTTAAATCAAGCTATACTCGCTGCTGGGGGATTCAACGATGCCAGAGCTAGTAGCAGTGCTGTTGATTTGATTCGCCTCAACCCTAACGGTTCTGTCACTAAACGCATAGTAAAAGTGGATTTTTCTGCTGGCATTAATGAGCAAACTAATCCCATACTCCGCAATAATGATGTTGTTGTAGTCAACCGATCTGGTTCCGCTAAGACTGGCGATACCATAAACACTATAACTGGCCCTCTCGGTGTTATCTTTAATCTTCTGAACTTGTTCGGACTCTAGCCTAATATACAGATGTGAATTGGGGGCGTTGGTTAAACTTCCCCGTCCCCAAAATTACAATATCTATATAGTCAAAGAGATTGACTGCTCTTGGTGTATTCCATTGGGAGAGAGCAATATTCATCTCCCTTGAACAATAACCACCTCTTTTATTAACTGGACTTACGCACTCAAAACCAGAAAGCTCGATCCCTCTTAAAAAAAGCGAGTATCTCTTAGACGTAAGTATTAGTTAAATTACAACACTTCCCAGTCAATACTGCTCGATTAAGAGAAAATAGATGGTGGAATAAAGAATATTTTGTTCGCGTGTAGTTTACGAGAACAAAAAACAGCTAAAAACG
>NZ_JACKZS010000368.1 GCF_014222285.1 Nostoc sp. UCD121 | reverse complement strand
GTGAGTGAGTGTAAATAATTGTCGTTGGAATAAGGCAATAGGCAATAGGTATAAAGATTTTAGCCTACTTCATTTCTCTTTACATAGTTTGGTTTTATTGTGCCAACTTACTTATACTTTTGTTTTTCAGAGTTTTGTAGGTTGGGTGTAGCGATAGCGTAATCCAACATAAATAAGGTGGTAATGTTGGATTACGTTTCACTCCACCAACCTACATAAATATATCTTTTAAAAAACTCTAGATTTCAACATAGATGAAGTTTAAATTATGTGTTGATAATTTATCCAACCTTCCCAAAAAAGATAGATTGATAATATACCTAAGAAGATGCGAAGCACTAAACTTACAGTAGAATCTGGCAGTTTTGGTAATGTGCGAGTACTCATCTGAACCCCTAAAAGACCACCAAATCCCAAAACTAGACCTTGAGCAAACAGAGTATTTCCCGCTAAGGTGTGTCCTGTACAGGCAGCTAAAGCAGTGATGACAATTACACCCAAACTAGTCTGAATTGCTACTTTAATTTCTTCTCCTAGTAGCAACATTTGTAATGGCACCATAATCGTACCGCCACCTAAGCCAAATAAACCTGCTAAAATTCCCGCCGCTCCCCCAGTGCCAATTTTAGAAACTAATGGGTTAAATACTGTGGCTGTATTCTCTTTTTCATTGAGAGCCAGTTCCTTACGAAGTTCAATTAAATAGATATTAGCAAGTAGTATGATGCCAAATGTAAAGAGTATGATGTAGGAAGGGATTTTGTTGGCGAAATATACACCTATTCCAGTAGTTAGAAAAGCTGGAATTCCTAAATAAATTACTCGTTTAAAGTCAAAGTATCCCATTGACCAATTCTGCAAACTTCCAGAAATTGAAGTAATCACAATAGCAAGGCTACTAGTAGCGATCGCCTGAACGGGAGTATAACCTAGTGTGACTAAAAGAGGAATTGTGATAATACCGCCACCTATTCCTAAAAGTCCGGCTATGACTCCAGATATTAAACCCCCAGTTACTAAAATCAACCAACTAAAATCAATCATAAATAGGTATTTTTCTAGAAAAGTGATAGTGCTAAGTGGGAATTGGGCATTGGGAATTGGGCATGATGATTCTTTTTCTCCCTTAGCTCCCCCTGCTCCCCTTGCTCCCTCATCCCCGTACTGTCACCGGATGGCTAACAATGCCTCCGTAGAGCAATCCAAAATCATTCCACGGAACTGTACTAGGTTGTGTATTACCTAAATTGTCGGTAGCACGAGCTTGGAGAAAATATTCTCCAGGAGTTGGGTTCCATTCAATGTCCCACCGTGTCCATGCAAATGGAAAGTTTGGTTCTCTCAGTCGCGCAAACTGCCAAGTTTTACCGCCATCTAGACTAACTTCTACACGGATAATTTTTCCTTTCCCTGACCAAGAACGTCCACGTAGTAAGTGGGTTTTAGCTGAAAGTTTAGCGGGCCAAGCCAACTCGAAAGCGCTCTTAACATTTTGATAGGTAATCAGCTTACCTTTATATGGTGCGATCGCTGGGTAATCTGCACCAACCAGTACCATCTGCTCCGTTACCCACTGGGTATATATCGGTGTTTCAGAAACCTCAATCCGCTCAATCCATTTAACGTTGGCGTTTCCTCCCCAACCAGGGAATAAGACACGGCACGGCTGGCCATGATCTGGAGGTAATGGTTCTCCATTCATTGCATAGACGACAAGCGAGTTATCTGCTAATGCTTTGGCAATTGGAACTACATTGTTGAATTTAGATTTATTTGTCCCCTTTGAGTCCAGCGAATCAAAATCTGCACCCTCAACGAGTACGTCTTTTGCTGTAGATTTCAATCCAGCCCGCTCTAATAATATGCTCAGTGGTACACCAGTCCACTCAGCCACACCAATCGCCCCAAGCCTCCACCGGGTTCCAGAGAGTGGTGTGTTGTAAGCCTCTTCAAAGAAGCGCCGACCATTAGCAGCACACTCAATGGCACATGTTACCGAGATGGACGGCATAGCGATGATTTCATCGTATGTGAACTCGCAAGGCACAGAAACGCCAGTTCCATGAATTTGCAAACGCCATATAGATGGGTCAAAAGGGGGAGGTGTACTGCGGTTGTGAACATAAAACCAATCGTTTGGTACTAAATAACCACGCCCATACATCGCTTCCCAGTTCATCTCTAACGTGCCTTTGCTATGAGAGATATACCCTGGTGGTAATGGTTTAAGTATTTTACTGGCTTTAGTTTTAACAGCTGCCTGACTGTGAGCAGGCGCAGGTTTATTTAAACCCCCAATGGCTGTTGCGCCAACCATCGTGGCTAGTATTTTCAGAAAGCGCTGGCGCGAAATACCTGCATCTATGCTTTTTTGCCAGATGCACTCATCAACCCGTGCCTGTAGATAATCCTCTTGGTCTAAGAGGTTTTCATCGCTCAAGCTATACCCCCTTTTAACTTGTAATTCGTAATGCGTAATTTGTAATTAAGGCACAGAGATGAAGGAGCAGGGGAGGCAGGAAGACAAGGGGGACAAGGGGGAATTATTGAATAAGTCTCTCTCTTGTCTCCCTTGTCTCTTCTTCATGTTCAATGCCCAATGCCCCATGCCCTGAAGAGACTAGCTGTTTATCGCTGTCCACACACCAGTGATTTCATCTTGTGTGTAGTTGGGCAAATAGTGAGCAAATCCGTTTTTAGTAATTTGAGCGATCGCATCAATAAAGCGATCACAGTCTTTTAATGTATTATATACTGCAAAACTAGCACGGATAATACTAGGAATATTGCGCGTAATTCCCCTGTCTACTTCCTGAGCAATCTCGTGGTCTCGCTCATCCGAAATATTCTTGAGTTTGCGAATGTATTCATAAGTGCAGAAAGCCCCAGCCCTAACCCCAATGCCGTATTCTTGTGCCAGAATTTCTGCTACTAAGCGTCCATCAAACCCATCAATATCAAAGGGAATAACATGGGCTAAATTATCTCCTGGGATATGTAATTTAACTCCAGGAATTAGCCCAAGCCTTGTATATGTGAATTCAACTAGAGAGTGTTCATACTTAGCAATGCGATCGCGCCCTACTGCTTCGATAATTTCAATCGCCTTGGCAATAGCGATCGCACCCATTGCGTTTGGTGTTCCAGGGTCATGGGCCCGTTCTGTATAAAAACGCTTGATCTCTAGATTTCTGGTGATATAAGGCAGGTTCCCACCACCAATTTGATAAGGGTAAGAACTATCAAAAAATTCCTTTGGCCCCAGCAAAACCCCAGTTCCATAAGGTGCATACATCTTGTGTCCAGAGAAAGCCACAAAATCTAAATGGCATGGGTCATCATCAGCACGCATATCTACCCGTTCATGCTGAATTAACTGACACACATCGGCAAAAATTTTAGCACCATACCGATGTGCTAAAGCTGCGATTTCGTAAATTGGGGGTCTGTAACCTGTAATTGTTGAAGCACCTGTAATAGTTACTAACTTAATTTGCTCGGCTTCAGGAAGATTTTGGTGTGCTTTGAAGATATCTTCAATTTCTGCGACACTTACACTTCCATCCGGTTGGGTTCTGTATTGGACAACTTCATCTCTAGTAACCCAAGGGAGCAGGTTTGATGAATGCTCAATATCAGAAACTAAGATTTTCCCAGGTTTTTTTGCCCAAAGTGTAGCGGCTCCATTAATTGCTTCTGTTGTATTCTTTGCAAAGATTACATAGTTGTCTGAAGATGACCCCACAAAGTCTCGAATCACGTTCCGGCTAGCGTCATATTCTCGTGTAGTGATGATGGACTTTTGCCCAGAACCTCTATGCACACTGCCATAAGTGTCAAGCATCTCGTCCACATGCTGCTTGAGGGTTGTAAAGGGAGTGGTTGTAGCTCCATTATCCAAGTTGACGTAATTTACATAGTTTCCCTTCAGAGTCTTCACCCTAAAAGATAGAGACTCATCTGTGAATAACGGTCTAATTTCTTTGTCCCAAAAACTGTCAAAATTTTCTGCAACTAGCGGTAATTGGACAGCTTCTTGCTTTATATTTACACCTATTGCAAGTATGTCGGTCATCTTTAGCACCCCTATTTTAAACTTGAAATTTTTGGAGAAGCCTAGCTACCACAACGCTTTCTCTAACTCAATCTCACATTAACCAGTAGTAATTAAGGTCTTTATAACTACTTTATTACTAGTAGAAAACTCGGTTATTC
>NZ_JACKZS010000367.1 GCF_014222285.1 Nostoc sp. UCD121 | reverse complement strand
TTTTGCAATATATTTATTACGGATTTATTTAAAATAATTATCTAATTTGGGCAATGTAAAAGTTGTTAATCAATGATTAATAAAACACCCATTAATTACTGCATTGATGGTAATCAGCTTATTTTGTGTCCAATAAGTGTAGGCATCGCCTGCATTTCCCAAACCAGGAATAATATAGCTATGTTTAACCAAATTATCATCCATTGAATATGTATAGAATATCACAACATAATATTGTTTACAAAATCGTTTGATACCTTATAGCGCAGCAAATAAGCAGATATTTATATATCTAAACTAAACACAAAGACTTCATCAACAGCTTGTTAGAATGACAGATTGCAGTCAGATCACTGGTCAAAACACCTTCAAAGGCGATCGCATCAACAACTCTATAAACATACTCCCAGTTTGTTCAAATAAAGTACGACGCAATTGTGATTCTGCAATCCAGAAGTGCTTGCTACTTTCTGGGAAATCCCAAATTAGGCATAGTCATTATTTCTTTAGGGATGTTTTCTCAGCTATTAGTCACTAGGAATGCGTCAACTACCTCTAGCGAGTTTTTATTTTTATGACCCTGAATGTCGAGTGTAATATTAGTCATATTGCTGAATACAATAAAGCACACAGGAAATTCACAAATAGCGATTAATCAGCGTGAATTTAAAGATGACTTTAAAAATGGCTCAGTAGATATATTTTGTGAGAAAGTTAATACAAAGGTATATTCACTGATTTCAAATTCATGGATTCTTTATCTATCAATTCCTTACTTGAAGAGTTGAAAAACCCCGATGCTACAGTCCGGGACAAAGCAACCAGAAAAATCTGGCGGATCTGGTTTCAGCAAAAGGGAATCTATGGGCTGGAAATAATTGACCGTAGTCAAAAGTTACTGGATGCGGGTGAAATTGCTGAAGCTGAAACAGCGCTAACGGCACTCATTAAAGACCAGCCAGATTTTGCCGAAGCCTGGAATCGTCGTGCTTTCCTCTATTACAGTATTGGTGATTATCAAAAATCTCTGGCAGATTGTCAGATGGTTGTACAAATAAATCCGATACATTTTGGGGCACTTCACGGAATGGGGTTGTGTTATGCAGCACTAGGAGAATATGGTGAAGCGATCCGAGCTTTTAAACGTGCTTTAGAAATTCAGCCCTATTCACTAGTGAATCAAAAGTTGATTCTAGAATGTACATTTAGATTCAGCTACAACGGCAGATAGGAAAGAGCATCATACTATTTTATGAATCTGTCATCACCCTCATCAACAGCAATTCATCGCCTTAGTCGCCGCAATTTTATTCAATACGCTTCTACCTGGATTGGTAGCAGCGTTATTGCTGCTTGTACTAACAGCAACCAACCATCAATTAGCAATTCTCAGTTGGATAAAGTTACGTTAGGTAAAAACTGGATAGCACAAGCAGAACACGGCGAATTTTACCAGGTGATAGCTACTGGTATCTACAAAGACTACGGTTTAGATGCCAATATCAAAATGAGTAACTCCCAGCTTTCCAGTGCTACTCAATTATTGATGGGGGGTACGGTAGATTTCTTTATGGCATTGATGCCGTGAACGCCATAGCACAAAGTATTCCCAAAATTACAGTTGCAGCAATTTCCCCAAAAAACCCTTGGTGTCTTATTACACATCCCAACCCAGCAATTAAAATCCTTGCCTACTTCAAAGGCAAACCAATTTATATTAAATAAGTGGCATGAAAGTGCTGTAAAAAATGAGAATTAAAACTTAAAAACACAGAGGAGTTAATTCTCTGCGAACCCGTGCGTCCTTATGCGTCAAAAAAAAGGATATCAACTATGACGATAAAATTGGATGCCCTGATTCATTCTCTAGAAGGTATAGAAACCATTACTGATTCTGCACAAGTAGCAAAATTATCGCAGGATTATCACAACTTTAGCCCGGTACTTGTACCGAAACTAGAGGGGAAAGTCGGGGATATTGTAGTGCGTCCCGCCAATGAAACAGAGGTTTTAAAAGTTGCAACCGCCTGTGCGAAACACCGTATACCCCTGACAGTGAGGGGTGCGGGAACAGGAAATTATGGGCAATGCGTACCCTTACATGGCGGTGTAATTTTAGATATGACCCGGATGCAAGGGATTCCTTGGATAAAACCGGGGGTGGCGCGGGTAGAAGCTGGGGTGAAGTTGGCGGCTTTGGATAAAAAAGCCAGAGAGATTGGCTGGGAAATTCGGATGGCACCCTCAACTTACCGCACAGCGACAATTGGCGGATTTATTGCTGGGGGAAGTGGGGGTGCTGGCTCGATCCAATATGGGTTACTAAGCGATCGCGGTAATATCTTAGCACTGCGAGTAGTAACTGTAGAAGATGAACCTGGTGTGATCGAATTACGCGGTGATGATATACACAAGGTGAATCATGCTTGGGGAATTAACGGCATCATTACCGAAGTAGAAATTCCATTGGGGCCAGCTTATCCTTGGGCAGAAGTCATTGTCACTTTTGACGACTTTATGACAGCAGCAAAATTTGGTCAGGCTCTTGGTAATGCTGATGGCATGATTAAAAAGTTGATTTCTGTCTTTGCATCCCCAATACCTCAATACTTTCACGCCCTACAACAGTACATTCCTGAAGGGACTCATGCAGTATCTTTGATAATTGCTGAATCGAGTTTAGAATTTTTACCGGGTTTGGTGCAGCAATACGGCGGCCAAATTACTTATGAAAAATCAGCCGAGGAAGCAGCCAAAGGAACACATTTAATAGAATTTAGCTGGAACCACACTACCTTACACGCCCGGAGCGTAGATACTACAATTACCTATTTACAAAGTATGTTCCCTAGCGATGCCTGCGGCGGGCTGTGCCTACGCAGTTTGCAAGTAGTAGAGCAGTTCTATCATCACTTTGGTGATGAAGTGATGATGCATTTAGAATTTTTTCGCCTGAACGGTTCTGTAGTTACTGCTGGTTTGCAACTTGTTCGCTACACCACAGAAGAACGCCTCAATGAAATTATTCGCTATCACGAAGAACAAGGTGTAAGTATTGCCAATCCCCACACGTATATTATGGAAGATGGAGGCAGAAAAGTTATTGCTCCTGAACAGTTAAAATTTAAAGAAATAGTTGACCCATATCGGTTGATGAATCCTGGTAAAAGCAAGGTTATTCAATTACCAATTCAAAATTAGCAACCTACAGAAACACATACAGCAGAATTCAAGTTGGGTGTTATATACAAGCTAAGTCAATAAAGCGTGTTTTAGTTCTGTTAGGGGCGCGTAGCCCTTTCTGGCTCCTTAATTCTGCTGTATCAAAACTTTCTCTTTATAATGAACACTGAAATAAACTCCAGAATACCTGTTGCTTTAACCATTGCTGGTTCAGATAGTGGTGGCGGTGCAGGAATTCAAGCTGATTTACGCACCTTTGCTTTTCACTGTGTCCACGGTACTAGCGCTATAACCTGCGTCACGGCACAAAACACTCTAGGAGTGAAAAGGGTCGATGCTATGGCAACAGAGGCTGTTGTGGCGCAAATTCAGGCAGTAGTTGAGGATATTGGCGTACAATCTGCCAAAACCGGGATGTTGCTCAATCAGGAAATTATTTTTGCTGTTGCCCAGCAGGTGGAAGCTTTACAAATCGAGAATTTAGTAGTTGATCCAGTAATGGTGTCACGTACAGGGGCACAATTGATTGATGATGATGCTGTGAAGACTCTATCCCATACCCTGATTCCCAAGGCAGTTATCATCACGCCGAATCGCTACGAGGCACAGATTTTGAGTGGGTTACAAATTAATTCCGTGGAGGATATGCAAGCTGCTGCTGAAATTATTCACAAGACTTTACGGACGAAGGCTGTTTTAGTCAAGGGCGGCGGTATGCAGGGAGATTTGCGTGGCGTTGATATCTGGTTTGATGGGGACAAGTTGGAAGTTTTGACTTGCCAGCAAGTAGAGACAAAAAATACTCACGGTACTGGTTGTACACTATCAGCTGCGATCGCTGCTAATCTGGCTAAGGGAAATGACTTGTGGTCGTCAGTGCAACAGGCTAAGGAGTATGTAACTACTGCACTCACTTACGCCTTAGATATTGGCAAAGGGCAAGGCCCTGTAGGACACTTCTTCCCATTGTTACGAAATTAACCTCATAGTCAGTTATCAAGAGGACTGAGAACTTGGGCAGAGAGCAGAGGAGAAGAGTTTTCCCC
>NZ_JACKZS010000366.1 GCF_014222285.1 Nostoc sp. UCD121 | reverse complement strand
CCCTGCCCCTGCTCCCCTGCCCCTACTCCCTACGGCGCTTTCGGCTGTTGCTCAATCGGCTTACTTGGCGGAATCTCCTCAAGAGGAATCAGTGCTTCGATTACCGACTTAACAATTGGTGCGGCAACAGTAGAACCATAAGCACTTTCTCCTTTTGGCTCATCTACCAGTGCAAACACTACATAGCGAGGAGATTCTACTGGTAAAATAGCCACGAAGCTCGTCATTCTAGCACCCTTGATATAACCACCATTAGGACTAGCTTTTTGGGCTGTACCAGTTTTACCAGCAATCCGATATCCGGGAATTTGTGAAGCCTTCCCACTTCCTTCTTCAACAACAGTTTCCATCATTTCTACAACCTTTTGGGCTGTTGCGGCTGAGAAAATTTGGCGTGATATATTCCGAGTGGGTGAATCATGCATCTGCCCTTTGGTATCAATCAACCCTCGAACTACATGGGGTGTAACCAATTTACCGCCATTGGCTAAAGCACCGTGCATTTGCACTAGCTGTATTGGTGTCATCGAAAAACCTTGCCCAAAGGAAGTAGTAGCTGGTTCAATTGGCGAAGCGATAAATTCTTCTTGACTTTTGAGCCGACCGCCAACTTCAAAAGGCAAATCTGTATCAACTTTTTGTCCTAGCCCCAAGCGTTCTAACCAGTTGTAGTAAATTGAAGGCTTTAAGCGTTGGATAATTTGCACCATGCCAATGTTGCTGGAATATTGCAAAATCTGAGCGATACTGATTCGCCCATTACCATTATTCATGGCATTTTTGATGGTGTAATTAGCCACTCGAATAGAACCGGAGTCATTAAACATATCATCTGGTTTGATGACATTATTTTCCAGAGCGATCGCCACATTCAAAGGCTTAAAAGTCGAGCCTGGTTCATAAAGATCCGCCACCGTCCAGTTTTTAAACAGCGAGATATTAGCTTTAGCGTATTCATTAGGGTTATAGGTAGGCTGAGAAACGAGGGCGAGTAAGGAACCATCCAACGCATCCATTACAATTACCGCCCCACGTTTAGCATCAAACTTCTCCATTTGTTGTTTGAGTGCCAGGCTAGCAATCCGTTGCAGACGGCTATCGATTGTGAGTTGCAGCCGCAAATCATCAAAATGCAGAAAACCTTCCGGTGCATGATCCGGCATCACGGCTCCATTACCAGAGCGACTGAGCCGCACCGTTTGCACAGGACGTTCTAACAACTTCTCTTGAGAATATTCCACACCTGCTTGACCACGACGGTCGACATTTACATAACCCACCACATCAGAAACCAAATCGTCTGGCGGATAATATCGGGAGTATTTTTGAATTAACTCCAAGCCATTTAAACGCAAAGAAGTCACGCGATCAATAATTTCTTCCGGTAGGGCTGGGGCAAGTATAATTCCGCTTCTTTTACTTTGAAAACTTTTCACCAATTCAGCAGTATCTTTGGCCAATATTGGGGCAAGTCGCTCTGCCATCTCTTCATTAGACTTATCAAACAGCTTGGGATGAGCGTACAAAGTATACACAGGACGGTCAATCGCCAACAGTTCACTATTGCGATCTACCACCGGGCGACGGGGCATAAAAGGTCGCAAATCCACCATTTGCTGGTTCCGCGCCTGCTCTGTTAATTTTGTCCCCTTGACAATTTGCAAGTTATACAACTTGATACCTAACCCCAATCCTGCTGCCATTAATACGCCCCAGACGAGGAACAGCCGGGAATTGGTATTGGATGTTTGATTTTGGATATTAGAGGCAAGTGTCCCCAACAACCCTCGTTTAGAACCCTTCTGCTGCTTTTTGAATCCTGGATTCCGAGACTTTTTTAATCTTGTTCTGCTTGGTAATTTTTGCATTGCCTACTCAGTACCAAATTACTTTTCGGAGTCAAAAGTCCAAACTTAAAGTTAGTTACTCCATAACTCCTGTACAGACGCGATTAATCGCGTCTCTCCTAACTCTTAATATCCAAGTGGTGATAGCGTTTGCCGTTGCGTTTCCGAACTTGGCGTTATGTTAGGCGTTATGTTATTAGATGATGCTGGCTTAGGCTTATGAGGTGCTGGAGACAAGAAAATCATTCCTTGTGGAGTTGGTAATACTAGCCCTGCTGTTGATTGTTCTGCTTCCTTAGCCATTCTATTTGTCAGCGTGGCGTTGGTTGTCGTTAGTAGCCGCTCATGACGTTGGAGGTTTTGCAGTCTGCGATATGACTTACTCCAAAGCTCTTGAGAATATACTGTCCAGCCATAAATGGCAAGTGTCGATGCTACTAGCAAAAACGCCAAAACTGTCGAATAACGATGAAATGTGTACAAGCGCAACAACCATAAAGGTACGGCTCGAGAATTAGGCATTGTGGGAAGTTTAAGAAAATCTACCCCTGAACTTTTCTGAGTCGCACTGGACTGCTCATTGAGATTTGGTAACTTTTGTCTACCCAACTCTTTCACCGATTTGGGCATAGCTGCCTTATTGGTGGCAGAAACCGCTAAATTTTTTGAGGAACGCTGTTGTCTTTGAGAGGATAAGGGTATGGATTTGGTCACTGGTGTTGGTGTAGCACCGCTCTGTGCTACCGACTCTATACGCGCAGAACGTCGCCTTCCTAAAGAAAACATAGAATCTCGCCAGAACCAATTACCCTTTCCAGAAATAGCAGATTTACGAGCAACTACCATAAATTTTTTAGATGGAAAATACTGTACTTTAGATTGATTTTCTTGATTGTCTGTTTTTGATAGGGTTAAGACTTACTTCTGTGCAACAAGCACACATAACAGACTACACCCTTTTAACTGTTCTGATAGGTAGCTGTACCAATGTTTGCATCCTCTAGATATTGCAATGTTTGCAATCAGCGATTAGCAACTGGACAGCTTACCCTTTAGAGATAGCACCTAAAGTATGGCAACGCCGGACAGCAAGGTGCAATACTCTGTGAAAAAAATAAAATTTTTTGTTATGATAGCTCGGTTTGCTAGAAAATTTGGTAATTTCCTTTTTGCTTCTGAGTTAAGAGAAACTAATCAGATAGCTGTATGAGACATACTGCCAAAAAGAATATCCCAAAGGATTATTTTTTTTAAGTATGTAATCTCACAGCATTAAAAAAAAAGCAATAAATACGGTATCGTATTCAACAGGCGAAAAATTTTTCTAGCCACAATTGGTGAAAGAGGAGTTATGAAAACAAAAATCTTTGGTTTGGCTGTAATCTTAAGTCTGGCTACAATTCTGGGAGCCTGTGGTGAAGGCGGTGGTAATGGTGGTACTACTACTAGTACTCCTGCTGCTACAGGTGAACCAACTGATGCGCCTCCCGCTACTAAAACTACACCTGCGGCTACACCTGCGGTTACACCTGCTGCTACTCCTAAATAAGGCATCTTTAGCTTTAGCTTTAGTGGAAATCATGCCCAAAACAGCTTAGTAACAACGTTCGTCACCACATAGCTTGAATTAATAGGTTTATCTAGAAACCTTTCTCTTTCTTTTGGTGTATCAGAGCTTAGAGTTTGCTTAAATATCAGCTAAGTAGGGCAGTAACAAAGGACACTGGTGATGAGGATTACCTTGTCAACCAAGTGTCCGCCTGAAAATTCTCGCCTGACCGAACCTTATTCCAAGTAAAAGAGAGTTTAGTTCCGTAAATCTAAGCCATCTTGTGGGCAAAATACTTCCACAATTTAGTGTTTGGAATAGCTTAAACTCCTGAGTTTTGAGAGGACAAAAGAATTCATTGCGATCGCTGGCAATTGCTCAAGAGCATTCCCTGTAGTCTATTCTGTATTAGGACAGACCTAGTGATGTTTCTTGGTATTGCCAGATTTTTATTGGTAAAATTTATAACTTTGGGAATTTGGTACTGGGAAACAGATTTTCATGCTGCGTTGTGAATGCAGTTCAGGAGATGGGGAGAGTTAAAGCGAGAAAGGCAGTAAAATTTCTGAGCTTGTTTGTGATGAGTGCAACTTTTATTGTGGTAAGTGGCTATTGGACATCATCGGCAGTCATAGCATTACCGCCACCAGAAGATACACCAGAAGAAATATTACGGACAAAGATTATCATAGAAGCGCGATCGCCAATTGATGGAAGCTCCCTAACAGCTGCCGAATACATTCAATTACAAGCACAGCTTCAAGAAGCCCCACCACCAAAACTAGACCCCAAAATTCGCGATCAAATTTTCTTGCTTCGCCTACGTAAAACCTTACTTCAGTTT
>NZ_JACKZS010000365.1 GCF_014222285.1 Nostoc sp. UCD121 | reverse complement strand
TTGTTTCATTTTTATATAAATTACAAGTATTATCTCAGTAAGTTAGTAATTATTAAGCCTGGATTAATAGTAATTTATGAAAGAAATTTGCTTAAATCAAAATCCTCTTCTTGGGAGTTATCTTGAAACCTTTCATGACTGAGAATCAATAAAATCCTTTCAGAATAATCTACTGCACCCCGGATTTCTGATTGTAAAATTTCAAGTCCACCATTCGCATATTCTTCAAAAATATAATTACGTTTTTCGTTATTGTTTCCTTCTTCGAGAGATAAAACTTTTATATCTTGAGTTTCAGCAATTGCTATTAAATTTATTACCGTATTATATCCCCTGACTATAAACTGTTCTTGGGGTATTGGCGATGGTTCCCTTTTAGAAATCTCTCCTAAAGGCACGCGTTTTTTATGCTTTGCACCCAAAGCTGCTGCAAACACAATCACATCAGCAAAAGTGTTAAAAGGCCCTGTTCCACCATCTGAAGATGTTAAATCCTTTACCAACTCAGCCTTATCTTTAGCAACCCTGATTCTGCCAGTTTCCGCCATTGTTTTAATATCTACATTGTTGCTATTTTAACCGAAAGTCAAAAGCGATAGTAATTATTGCTGCATTATTTTATACCACTATGTGGGCGATCGCTAAACAAACAAATTATCCACTAACATAGTCCATCCTGGCACTGCGGGTTCAGCTTCAGCCACCTCACCACGACGATAAACTTGCGGTTCTTCAGGATTACTAGCACGATATACTCTAATAACTTCCTCTTTAAGTACATCTACATCCCAAACTACCAAAGTACCAGCCGCAAAATAATCCCGGCGTTTACTAGCCATATCTTTCTCAGCTTTATCACCATAATCATTTTCACTTCTCACCTCAGCAGCAAATATAGGCGCACCATTAAGAAACTTCCCACCTGTAGGTTTGCCAGTGTAAAATGCAGCATCAGGACTTAAAGAACGGCGATTAGGGAGATTGACAATAAAACCGACATTATCAGGCAAAGCGTAACCACTTTTTGTTAGACGTTCATAATCCCGTAGACTTGCATAAATTTCACCACCTGCACGTCCTGGTAAAAATCCTGTTGGAGACATCAGCACCAATTTCCCATTGACAATCTCTGCTTTACAATTGTCAGGTAAGCGGTACAAATCTTCAATAGTTGCCTCTGTTTTAATACTCATAAAACATTTTATAACTAGTTAGATATAATCACAATTTTACATCTTCTCTTCCCTCTGCTTCCTCCGCGCCTCTGCGGTTCATTTATCCAAAACTTATATTGAAAATTGAACATCCTCATAAACCAAAGAAATAGGAAAATGAAAATCAACGCTAGTTAAATGAACTTCATCCCCCTCTTCATAAGGATGTAATTCCCAAATTCCTTTATCATTTATACGAAAGCAATCTAAACTGATTTTTTCAGCATCAATGAGGACATATTCTTGTAAAGTCTGAATACGCCGATACTGCATAAATTTTTTGCCTCTGTCGTAAGCTTCTGTACTGGGGGAGAGAACTTCGACAATTAGACAAGGATACTGAAGAAATTTAATAGCTTGTCTATCTCTTTCATCACAACTCACCACAACATCCGGGTAGTGAAATGGCCCGTTCTCAGTTACTCCTACTTTTGCATCTGCCATAAAAGCACGACAGGAACTTCCTCGGAGATGACTTTTTAATGCCGAAGCTAAGTTTAAAGCAATACTAGTATGAGGAATTGTACCTCCAGTCATGCTAAAGACTTCACCATTGATATATTCGTATTTAATATCTTGGTGTCCTTCCCATTCCAGGTATTCCTGGGGAGTCATATACTTTCTGTCTGGACTCGCAACCATAAATTTATCCTTTAAATATTACGTTCAACCCCGATAATTTCAGTATACTCAAACTCATTCGGACTTTGTTTCACCAAAGGATATCTTTCTCTACCCAACTCAATATAATCTTGTTCGCAATCCGGCTTAGAAGAATAATATGTAAGCACATATTCTCTACCAATTCTCTCTGTCATTTCTGCTTCAACTTCACCCCGCCACTGAGTTTTAGTAACTAAAACTATCAACTGATTCGCTAATTGGGGAATTGTCTTTGCAATGTGTCGCCGCGAATTCTCATCCAAACTACCGAAGGGTGAATCCATCACAATTGGAAAAGTACTACTATCGGGAATCATCATCATTTTTTGTTTCTCACTCCATTCCCGTACTTTGTCAATGATGCTGGCAATAAAGGATAAACTGAGAATTTGATTCTCTCCCGTTGATGCTGCAACTGGTGCTTCTATACCTGTGGTATTTTCTACTAATGTCAGTTCATATTTTTCACTAATTTTAGGAATGTATGGAGTCACAGATATCTCCATAAATATCTCTTGTACTCGCTTTTCTAGTTGCAGGCGAAATTGTTGTTCTTGACGATTTCTAACTTCCGTTAACCGTTCGATTGCATCTTGAGTAGCGTTAATTCGCCGCTGTGCTAAAGTTTGCTTGTCTTCATTCAGCTTTTGCTTCGCGATTTGTTTATTTAAACCTTCAATTTCAGTTGTCAGTTGAGCAATTTGCTGCTGATTTGCACCCTGTTCTCGATTTAATTCATCAATTTTACTTTCAATTTCATCTAACCGTTTTTGCAAACTGCTAATTTCTTCATTAGCATCTTTTCGCAACCGTTCTTGAATATTGTCTAAATCGCCTTCAATTTGAGATATACTTTGCCTTAACTGATTAATCCTAGTTTGTTCTCTATCAACTTCTTCCCAAAAACCTATTGCTTGCTTATCAATTTCATCTACTTGTGCGCTCATCCGAATTGCAGTTTCTTCCACCGCCGAAGAACCTGCTCTATTTAACCAAGTACTCACATGATTATGAGAATGATTACCCTCGTGTAATTCTGCGCCACAAATACAGCGTTGAGAATTGAGTAAATCATTCACAAATTCTCGTGAAATTCCTGATGTTAACTCGCCGCGCTGCTTCAAATCATTGATAATCCCTCGAAACTGGGATGTAGTTTCTGAGAGCAAAACTGTATAACCCCGTGCAGAGATAACTTTCTTCAGCGCTTGCTTGGTTTTTTTATATTCTTCTTGATTCGCCGTCTTCTGTGATTCTAAATCCTGCCATCTTTCTTGCAATTCTTTAGCAGCACTTAATTCTCGTAAACGGTTACTTGTCTCTTTTTTAAAAGTTTGTTGATATTCTAACTCTTCTTTAATTTCAGTTTGTCGTTTGGTAATGCGTTCACGCTCTCGTTCTATCTTTTCTTGCTGTCGCAACAGTTGTTTAATTTCAGAATCACCAATAGCTTTCAAATCATTTTCTAGAGTTTTTTTTGCATCTCCCAAATGTTTGATCGAACGGTTGATTACTTCCACACCCAAGAAAATTTTTGTAGCTTCGGCAATTTCAGCTTTTTTATCAGAACGGACTATTCCTTCAATTCGTTCGCCGTCAAAGAAAAAATATTGATGTAAAGTAGCGGGTAAAATTTGATTAATTATATCGTCTGGTTGCTGAATTGGTATATTCCATTTGCCATCATCTGCACCAACCCACATGGTTAATTGAGTTTTGCTAGCCTCAAAATCACCTTCGTTTTTATAACCCCGACAGGCGCGTTTAACTCGATAGCGTTTACCTTCATGTTCCCAGCCAATTTCTACCCAACATTCTACAGCTTGACCTTTTTGAGTTTCTGCGATCGCACGCTTATTCACCAACTGCTCTATCGATGCAAACGCTGCACTAAATTTATCATACAATACCCACGTAAAGGCATTCAGTAAACTAGTTTTTCCAGAGCCATTATTACCATGAATAATCGTTGTGTTTTGAACATCTCCACCAGCCAGAATCATCTCTGGTGTCGTACCATAAAAGGAGCGAAAGTTGCATAGCTTGATTGAAGTCAGCTTCATTGCACCTCTTCCTTAATAATGTCCAAAATATTATCATTTATATGACTGTTAATCTTTTTATCTAGCCTGCCTTTTTCCAACTTCCATACCCGCTCAATAATTCGTTGTACCTCTGGCGGGGCGCTGGTTATTGGCTCCTGTACATCATCGATATTCGCATCTTGTGACATCTTCGGTTTGGAAATATTAGTTTTTCTATATTTTAACTTTCTCTAGTACTGCATTTACCTCCGTAAAGCCACTGTTAGCGTTATCTTTAATTTTGTAAAAACTATTTTTTTAATTTATACTTTTCTTTGAAAAAAGACTTTACTATTGAATTATCTTCTGTTATTGTTAATATTAACAATCTAGATAATAA
>NZ_JACKZS010000364.1 GCF_014222285.1 Nostoc sp. UCD121 | reverse complement strand
AAAGTACTATGGGGTCTAGCTTCTGGTGCTTTCTACTTTTATCTATCCTCATCAATATTTAGATGCGTTTGCCCTGCCTCTACCTCCAACTTCCAGATGTGGCGCACACAAAGCGTATAGCTGGAGTTGGGAAATAAAATCACTATCTCCTGTTAACTTTGTGCGTTGTAAAATACAGGATAAATGTGGGTCAGCAATTACTTCTTTGATGACAGCATAACGCCCTTGTGGATCGGAATTAGTGATGCGATATCCTAAACCATGAGTCCACATCGGTTCAACTTTTGATTCGAGATGGCGTTTCTCTTCGTGAAAAAAGCTTTTTCCATCAGAAATTAGATACTGTAAATCCCGAACTTGGGGTTTATCTACTGTGGGATGGTAGATTTCAGTGACAACACCGTTCCAGATAGTAAACCAAATGTTACTAGAGGTAGAGTAAGCTGTTCCGACTCCATCTTTATTAGCATGAGTCCACCGAGGATCGATACCTGGTGAGCCAAAAGCCTGTCCTTGACTAAGAATTTTTACCATAATTTGTTGTGCAGATCAGCGCTGTAGTTAATTTTTATTTGATGAAAAAATTATTGAGAATTTTGAGAATATTTGCGAGATGCAGTTAATGATTTAGCTTCAATAAAAATTTGTTTTATTTCAGGATGCTTTTGGCGAATGTTTGCTTCTAAATTTTCTACAGTTAAAGCTATTTCTTCACCTGTAAGATTGTGAGAAAATTGAAGTTCTAAGTTGAGCAATACTTCTTTGGGAGCAAGTTGCATTGTTAGCACCCGGATAACTTCTTTCACTCCTGGTTCTGTTTTTGACAAAGAACGGATATTAGCTATAGTTTGAGTATCGGCACTTTCACCAACTAATAATCCTTTACTTTCTCTCGCTAGTACCACTGCTACTATAGCTAAGATAATGCCAATGATAATTGAGGCGATACCATCAAAATAAACATTATTAAATAGATGACCTAAAAATATTCCGATTAAGGCAACGAGTAAACCTGAAATGGCAGCAGTATCCTCAAATAATATTGTAATTACTGTAGGATCTTTACTATTTTTGATAGCTTGCCAAAAATTTTGTTTGCCCTTTGTCGGCAAAAACTCTTTTAAAGCTACAGTCCAAGAATAACCCTCCAATAGTATTGCTATACCTAACACAATATAATTCCACATTGGGTCTTCTAAAGGACTGGGGTTAATTAAATGAGTAATTCCCTCATAAATTGACATCCCGCCACCGATAGCAAAGATGAGGATAGCAACGATAAAAGTCCAGAAATAAAGTTCTTGGCCATAACCAAAGGGATGACTATCATCTGCTGGTTTTTGGCTCCTGCTAATTCCTAGTAAAAGTAATAGTTGGTCGCCAGTATCTACAACTGAATGAATACCTTCAGATATCATAGCGGAACTGCCAGTAATAGAGGCGGCGATAAATTTAGTAATAGCGATCGCTAAATTAGACCCCATCGCCGCAAAGATTGTTTTTTTAGATGAATCAGTTGCCATGATTGTAAATATTAGCTTCTAAATAGGTAAGTTTCTCACAGATTTCTTTCTCCTCTTTTTCAAAACATAATGCATCATGTTATGGTGTTCGCTATGTTCTTGCTCACTGCCGCTATTCATCATTTGCAGCATATTCGGCCCGCCAGTTTTGAAGAACCGCGCAACTAGTAAAGCTGCTAGAGCCAAAAACAAAATATTCAATACTGTAGTGTAGTTAAATTGGATAGATACCTCAACTACTTTGGCGTTGTGTTCTTGTGGTACTAATCCCAAAATTTGGAACAGAATTTCAATTATTAATGCCGCAATTACCATTGCTGCATAAAAAGCGATCGCTAGAAATATGCTAACTTTTAACCCGTAATATTTGCGGTAAATATTCAAAATTGGTAGTATAATCAGGTCGGCAAAAATAAATGCGACTACACCTCCAAAGCTAATACCTCCATTCCACAGCACAGCCGCTAGAGGAACATTCCCCACAGAACAAACAAAGGAAAATATCGCTACAATTGGCCCGACAATTGGCCCCCATAACTTCGACCATATAGGGTGATCTGTGAGAAAGAATGCTTGCCAAAAGTCGTTGGGTATCCAAGCAGCCAAAGCCCCTGCAATTACTAATCCCAGCGCAATATCTAACCACACAGAAACCCAGTCCATAACAAAGTAGTGGCTAATAGATGTAAATCCTTTATCAGAAAAAATTCTTTGCCAAATAGAACCTTCTGTTACTGACATATCCATATTGGCGTGTCCTTCCATTTTACCGGAAAGTCCCCGGTTGGCTTGCTGTTTAGCTGCTTTCACCATCTGGGGTTTTAGGAATACTTTAAACAGAAATACTAATATTACAATCATCAATAGTCCACCGACATACTCAGCCAGGGTAAATTGCCACCCCATTAATACTGCCAAGATAATGCCTAGTTCAATGACTAAATTAGTTGAGGCAAATTGAAATGCGATCGCTGCTGTAAAGTTACCACCTTTGCGAAAGATGGAACGGGCAAGGGCAACAGAAGCATAAGAACATGACGATGAAGCTGCACCTAAACCACAGGCTACTGCAATCGATTTTGGTGACGCATCTGGTAGTAGTCGGCTCATTTCCCCTTTAGAAATTACCGCTTGAACAATCCCTGATAGTGTAAAACCAAGAATGAGCGCCCAAAGAATTTCCCAAAACATAGAAAATGTCATGCTGAGTGCTAGGAAAATTCCATTTATGGGGTCGCCAAAAGGGTTTATAGTGTTCATTTTTATCAATTATCAGAATAATTTTATCCCAATTCCTAAGTAGTATAAACTTGTAATTCACCATCGATATGGGTAACTTTCCATTGGGTTTGTTCGCCATCACGCCAAAAGCGTAATCCCACCGTCGCGTCTCCCACGGACAAATTTGTGAGTTCTAAATCGGGTAAGAAATCTGGTAGATTCGGCTGTACTTTTAACTGTTGTTTGGAAGCATCAGCTTTGAGTCCTAAAATAGTACGGATGAGTAAGAAAATTGAACCAGCAGCGTTAGCGAGTATTCGTTCGCGCAGCGTCTCGTAGAGAGCGTCATTACGAATTATCTTAACCATTCTCTGTAAAACCCGGATACAAAGTCATACCACCATCTACAAATAGTGTTGTACCGTTGACATAATCAGAGTCATCAGAAGCCAACCAAACTGCTGCTTTGGCGATGTCTTCTACATCTCCCACACGTTTTGCTGGAATTAGTTGTAGTAACTTCGCCTCTGCTTGTGGAGTATCCCAAGCTGATTTGTTAATTGGAGTTTTAATAGCACCAGGAGCAATACTATTAACCCGAATTTTGTGAGGAGCAAGTTCTTGGGCAATACTCTGCATCATCATATTAATACCACCCTTGCTAGTAGCATAATTAACATGACCTGCCCAAGGAATTACCTGATGTACAGAACTCATACAAATAATCTTACCTGCCGCACATGAAATATCAGGCTTCACACCTCGACGCAAGAATTCCTTTGCAGCTTCCCTAGCACATAAGAATTGTCCCGTTAGATTTATCCCAATCACTGCATTCCATTGATCGAGGGTCATATCTATAAATGCTGAGTCTTTTTGAATGCCTGCATTACTTATTAAAATATCAATAGTGCCAAATTGTTTAAGGGTTTGGCTGAACATTGCCTTTACTTGGTCTTCTTTGCTGACATCGGCTTGAATAGCGAATGCTTCTCCATTAGCAGCTTTGATATCATCAACAATTTTTTGGGCTGATTCAGCTTCAGAATGGTAATTGATGGCTACTGCTGCACCTGATGCAGCCAAATAACGAGCGATCGCTTCACCAATTCCAGAACTAGCACCTGTCACCAGTGCTTTTTGACCTTTAAGCAGATAAGGAGAATAACTCATAATACTTTTTCAGAATTTTTGCTATGTATTTTCATTTGCAAAGTTTGAAGATAGCTGATATTGAAAACTTATGATTGAATCCAAATTGAAGCAAGCTGTCCTAAGTTGAAATTTTTATACCAATTACACATTTTGCTTATGTGTTTAATTTTTGACTAGTTATTTTGGTGATTCTGGCATTACTTTAGAGGTTTGCGAGAATGAACGCTTCTAGCCATTGGAATAATAAATATCTCTACCGAAAGAACTATAAAAATTTCATCACAATTTCATTATTGGATGAAATCTTTAAAGGATGAGGTCAGTTGTATGTCTTTCTTAAGCAGGAGATAGATTTTATAGTAATTGCAATTTTTTGATATGGATTTGTTGATACAAGAGTTTGATTAATTACAAGTAACTATTTACTACAGTTATTTCTTAATCTTGTAG
>NZ_JACKZS010000036.1 GCF_014222285.1 Nostoc sp. UCD121 | reverse complement strand
AAAAGTACTATGGGGTCTAGCTTCTGGTGCTTTCTACTTTTATCTATCCTCATCAATATTTAGATGCGTTTGCCCTGCAATATATTTATAGTCTTGCTTTTTATTGACAACATCTAAAACTGAACGGATCGGCTGTTCAAAATAAACCCGTTTGTGGCGTTCTAATTCTTCTAATTCCACCTCTGCTTCTACTTGGTCACTTTCTCGCAGCCGTCTAAGATGTTCTTTAGGCAGTTCGTGAACTTGTGCTAAAACTTGATGAGTTTCCCGGACATTTTGAGCAGTAAAAATCCGCCATAATTTCAGTTCGTTATAGGCATAGCCGCTTGTATCTAAGCTATCTAATTTGAGATTGCCATAGCGTTCGCGGATTCCTTCTTGATATTTAACTAAATTAAAATCTACAATAACACCAGCAATTTCTTTTGTATTTATTTCAATATCAGACAAATTTTGTAATTCTAGAATATGGTGTAATTCTTTTGAATCTAAAAGGAGTTCTTGGACTTGTGTTAAATACTGTTCTGTAATTGATTGCCAGTTAAACTTAGATGGCAGAGGTTTTAATTGCAGCCTATTCCAACTATCTTCTAGGGTTTTAGCGTCTAGAGATTCACAATTAATATCAAAAGCCTGACCAAGAATTTCTGTAACCGACTTATCGCTGATAAATTTCTGGATGTCTTTGGTGTAGTCTTTAATCTCAGTTTCAGCAAGTTTGCAACGAACCTTTAACTGCTGCTGCATGAGTTGCAAAAATTCCTTTAACGCTTTACCAGCAGCAATTTCTATGTCTTCTTTCTTAAGTTTCGTTAAAATCTTGCCAGGGATGCTTTTTAATAAATCTTTAGCCCAATCTTTAGCAGCATCCTTGGCTAAGTCTTCCAGAATGGGTTTAAAAATCAACCCGGCGGCCTGAGTTACACCCCAAATAGCTAACCAGTCCAGCATAATACTCGCTTCTGTTGAGATTTTGACTACGAGTATATACACTAACTTGAGTAATGTTTCCAGATTTCAGGGTTATTGCCGAAATATCACAGGTATCTAAGAACCTCTCTCTAAATGTCTCTCCTAAAAGGCTACGGTGTACACACAAGTCTTCTAGAGTTGCGCCACAAGCTTTTGATCCCCCCAACCCCCCTTAAAAAGGGGGGCAAAAAGCTCTCAAAGTCCCCCTTCTTAAGGGGGATTTAGGGGGATATACGACGATTTTGGTTTTCTAGAAAGATGTGTGTACACCGTAGCCTAAATGGAGAGAGACTTTGAATTTTCTCCCTTCCCGCGCCGGGAAGGGGATTAGGTTTCGACTTGGTTTTTTAGATCAATTGCTAACTGCGCCTACGCAATTTTCCTGCACATTTACTCTAGCTATAACCATGAGATGCCGCTAATTATACCAAGAGATATGTGCGCTCAATTACCAAACGCATTTTACCAGGTTCAATCAATTCTTTGAGAAAAACCAAGTTTTGAGCGCTTATGGTTGTTCAAATACCAATTTGGCTTATTGATAGGGAAATAACGCTGTAATACCCTCTGTGCAAGCTCTTGTGCTAGGCGCAATGGTGATAATTACGTTGGTGTTGAAGACTATTTTAGTTGAAAAGAGCGATCGCTATGCCTTTCTTTGCAATTCTTGGTTCACCCATCTTTGCAGAGTTAGAAAAAATAGCGGTATATGTACTACATAAAGATATTTAACAAAGTGTTTTCAAAAACAAGTACCCTGAGTAATGTTTGTTCTGACTCTCGGAAAAATCGGCTAGCCGAGAGTTACGTGTCAGATACATCCCTACCAGGCTAGAGAAAAGTTAAGAATGGTTATGTTTTCCCTAAACCAAATACCAATGCTCAGACGCATATTATCTGCGTCGCTAGTTAGTTTAATCCCTTCAGTTGCTAGTTTAATATCCTTAGAGGTTTTTTCCCCCGCAGCGTTGGGCCAACCGCCTGCTGCGTCTGTTGAAACCAAGCTGAAAGTGCCTAGTAGCATGAACTATGCACCCTTCAATATTAACCGTTACTTGAAAGTACCCCCCAACTTCTCCATCGCTGTTTATGCTCGCATTAACAAAGCTCGCTTTATGGCAGTTGCTCCCAATGGGGATCTTCTAGTATCACAACCCAGTGGGAATAAAGTATTAATTGTCCGGCCAAATGGCAGCAAAGACCCAATTATTTCTGACTTCGTAACGGGTCTACGCAAGCCACACGACATTGTGTTTCATAAGATTAACAACACCACATACGTTTATATCTCTGAAACTCATCAAATTAACCGCTTTATCTACAACTCTGGAGACTTAACCGCAAAAAATCGTCAAATTGTTGTAACTGGTTTACCAGACAGCAGCACATCGGAACTCAAAGGCGCTTATGGTCACGAACTGAAAAACATCGCCCTTGATGCTAATCACAAACTGTATGTGTCCATTGCCTCTACTTGCAATGCCTGCAAGGAAGATACTGTTAGTAACCCAGTGCGTGGTGCAGTTTACCAGTACAACGCAGATGGAAGCAATCGGCGGCTGTTTGCCCAAGGCTTACGCAATGCCGAAGGATTAGCATTCTTGCCTAACACAAATGACCTTTGGGTAGTTGTTAATAATCGAGATAACATCGCCTATCCCTTCAACGATGGCAGTGGCAATTACGGTAAGATTATCCCTTCCTACGTGGACGACCACCCACCAGAGGAGTTTACGCGAGTCCGAGATGGCGGTAACTACGGTTGGCCATTTTGCAACCCCAATCCTGACACTTCAAATGGCGTGAACGATATGCCCTTTGACCGCGACTATCAGTTCAATGCTAATGGCAAGGTTAATTGCAATGCAATGGACAGGATTAGCAAGGGTATCCAAGCCCATTCCGCTCCCTTGGGACTAACATTCCTACAAAATACGAACTTTCCCAGCCAGTACTCAAATGGGGCAGTGACGGGGCTGCATGGTTCATGGAATCGACAGAAGAAAACGGGCTACAAAATAGCTTACTTTCCCTGGAACAATAGCAAAAAGGCTCCAGAGCAGGAGATGGATTTAGTCAACGGTTGGCTAGTTCCGGCAACACAAGAAATCTGGGGGCGACCCGTAGATATGGTAGTCGACCAACAAGGTAATTTGTTAATTTCAGATGATTATAGCGGCACTATCTACAAGCTCTCCTACACGCCGTCAGCAGTGGTTTCAGCAAAGGTGGTTAAGGTCTACAGAGATGGTAATTTTGCTGGTTCTTCCCAGTCTTTTCCTACAACTCCAGGAGTATACAAAGCCAACCAAGGTGGCTTAAAGGTTGTGGGAAACGACGCTATAAGCTCGTTAAGTGTACCATCAGGAACTGTAGTACGTGTCTGCCAACATGAAACTGGTGGTCGATGCCGTGAGTTTAGCGCTGGTGATTATAAATCCGTTGGGGCTGACTTCGATAACATGATCTCGTTTATAGAGGTCAAGTAGTACCACTCGCCTGATTTTAAATTTTTCCCCTTCCCGACGCGGGAAGGGGTTTAAGTTTTTTGCTAAGGTTTGTAATGAGCAATTCAGAAAATTCATTGCGATCGCTCAATCATGTTAGATTATAGTTTGTTGTTTCTCTTAAACACAAAATTCGACAGTTTCCTACCCATCTCCTCATTGCAGTCATCAAAGAAAAGAAGTAAAAAGTTAAGTTTTTTGAAAATGATATGCAGCAACACACCTATTTTCATTACCTCATATCGCTTATTAAACAAGGCTTACAACCACAATTGAATATCATTGTCAAAGCAAAAATTAAATAAATATGAATTGCATTTTTACCCTGAAAAAAATGATATGTTAGATACAGAATTGAATTTCGCACGTTTCTGGAGTAGAACGATGTAGACTACTCCAGTTTTTCACCCTCAAACCCTTGGCATTTAATGCTTTTGACGGAATCTGAGGGCAGTCTGAGTACACATTTAAATAACCCAAACCCAGTTACAAGTAGATTAAATTCCTTGCTGGGATTGGGTTTTGACTGAGTACAAAGAAATCCTGAACCCCTATCTATAAACACTAGAACCCCAACCAAAAAATACTAGAACCCCTACCTGAAAAAAACTTTTTTAATTCTTGTAATGCTTGAAGAATTAGGTTTTTTAGTATTTGAGTACAAAAGTAATAAATCCAATAAATTCTATCCTAGATAGACATATCGCCTAGCTTCAAGACGGCTGATATAAATCTTTTATCGCCAATCACTTAACGCTCTGAAACAAAACAAAGCGAAAAGTGAGTGGAGGGATGATATAGCACCATGCCTGAAGTGAAGAGAAGTCGCGGCTGTAAGCACAAATTCTACCCAAGAACCGAACGTTGACACACACCAGCCGAACATCAGATATCTATCGCCTGCCTGACTTGAAAACAAGTCGCCCTCACCCAAGGGTTTGCAGGCAGTGTGGAAGACGCGACTTCAATTCTGGGCATGAAAGAGTAGTAACAGCATCTCCCACAGTGGCAGCCGAGTCCACCGACCTTTTTGCGAAACTCAATGACATCAACGTCTACACGACTCCTCAACTCCAACGCTACGGAATCGCCAACCCAAGCAAAATCCGGTGATTGCGGCTGCGACAGCAACAGCAGCACCACCGTGGAAAGGGATGAAAAGCTCCAAGAACGTATTGCTAAACATCCCTGCTACAGCGAAGACGCTCATCACCACTACGCCCGGATGCACGTTGCAGTTGCACCAGCTTGCAACATTCAATGCAACTATTGCAACCGCAAATATGATTGCGCTAACGAAAGCCGTCCTGGAGTAGTTAGCGAATTGCTAACACCAGAAGAAGCTGCACATAAAGCTTTGGTCATTGGTGGTAAGATTCCCCAAATGACAGTTGTGGGAATTGCCGGCCCTGGCGACCCATTGGCGAACCCAGAAAAAACCTTCCGCACATTTGAGTTGATTGCAGCCCAAGCACCAGACATCAAGCTGTGTTTATCAACTAATGGTTTAATGCTGCCAGACTACATCGATCGCATTAAACAATTAAATATAGATCACGTGACGATCACCATTAACATGGTAGATCCAGAGATCGGTGCTAAGATTTATCCTTGGGTTCACTACAGACGCAAGCGTTATAGAGGTCTTGAAGGTGCAAAAATCCTCCACGAAAGACAGATGGAAGGATTGCAAGCCCTAAAAGATGCTGACATCTTGTGCAAAGTCAACTCCGTGATGATTCCCGGAATTAATGACCATCACTTGGTTGAAGTGAATCGAGTCATCCGTGAGAAAGGTGCATTCTTGCACAACATCATGCCATTGATTTCTGCACCAGAACATGGCACACACTTCGGTTTAATCGGTCAACGCGGCCCCACACCCAAAGAACTCAAAGAAGTTCAAGACAACTGCTCTGGTAACATGAAAATGATGCGTCACTGTCGCCAGTGCCGTGCCGATGCAGTCGGATTGTTGGGAGAAGACCGCAGCCAAGAGTTTTCCAAAGAGAAATTCTTGGAAATGGCTCCCGAATATGACATGGAACAACGCGCTACTGTTCACGAAGGAATTGAGAAGTTTAAAGAAGAACTTAAAGTAGCCAAAGATAAGGCGCTAGCTGGTAAGAAAATTGCCAATAGTCCGAAAGTTTTAGTTGCAGTAGCAACCAAAGGCGGCGGATTAGTTAACCAACACTTCGGTCATGCGAAAGAATTCCAAATTTACGAAGTGGGTGGTAATGAAGTTCGCTTTGTTGGTCATCGCAAAATTGACCAATACTGCCAAGGTGGATACGGCGAAGAAGCTTCCTTTGAGCATATTATGAAAGCGATCGCAGATTGCAAAGCAGTTTTAGTCTCCAAGATTGGTAACTGTCCTCAAGAAAAATTGCAAGAAGCTGGAATCAAGACTATTGAAGCTTACGACGTAATTGAAAAGGTTGCTTTAGAGTTCTACGAGCAATACGTTAAGGAATTAGGGAATAACGAATAGGGAATAGGTTACAGGGGACAGGGGAGAGATTATTACCTATCACCTGTCACCTGTAACCTCTCCCCTGACTCTAATGCCCCATTCCCCAAAAGGAGAATAAATCATGGCTTACAAAATTCTTACTAGCCAGTGTATTTCCTGCAATCTCTGTCTAACGGTATGTCCGACAAATGCAATTAAAGTGGTTGATGGACAGCACTGGATTGACCCTGAACTTTGTACAAACTGTATTGGTAGTATTCATACCGTGCCTCAGTGTAAAGCTGGTTGTCCCACTTGCGACGGTTGCGTTAAGCAGCCTAGTGATTATTGGGAAGGCTGGTTTACCAATTACAATCATGTAGTTGCTAAATTAACAAATAAACAAGATTACTGGGAACGTTGGTTTAAAACCTATTCTCAGAAATACTCTGAGCAGTTGCAAAAGCGTCAATCCCAAACAATGGGTTCTGAAGCTTAATTAAATAATTCCTAATTTGTAATTGAAGACAACAATGCAAAATAACTGCATCTATCTTGATAATAATGCTACCACTAAGGTAGACCCACAAGTTATAGAGGTAATGCTACCTTACCTCACAGATTATTACGGCAATCCCTCTAGTATGCATACCTTTGGTGGGCAAGTCGGTAAAGCAGTGAGAACAGCAAGAGAACAACTTGCAGCTATGCTGGGAGCCGATGAGTCAGAAATTGTCTACACAAGTTGCGGTACTGAGGGAGATAACGCGGCGATTCGAGCCGCACTGTTGGCGCAACCTGAAAAGCGCCACATCGTCACTACCCAAGTTGAACATCCAGCAGTACTCAATGTCTGCAAACAATTAGAAACCCAAGGTTATAGTGTTACCTATTTATCAGTAAATAATCAAGGACAGCTGGATCTAGATGAACTAGAAGCTTCCTTGACGGGTAACACCGCCCTGGTGACAATTATGTATGCTAATAATGAAACTGGGACGATTTTCCCGATTGAGCAAATTGGGTTGCGTGTCAAAGAGTATGGAGCTATCTTCCATGTAGATGCGGTGCAAGCAGTGGGAAAAATCCCCTTGAATATGAAGACTAGCACCGTAGATATGTTAACTCTGTCTGGTCACAAGCTACACGGGCCAAAAGGAATTGGTGCTTTGTATATCCGGCGCGGAGTTCGGTTCCGTCCCTTTATTCTTGGGGGACACCAAGAACGCGGACGCAGAGCGGGAACAGAGAATGTTCCAGCAATTATCGCCTTGGGCAAAGCTGCGGAACTAGAACTGTTACACTTAGAAGAAGCGATCGCAAGAGAAAGAAAACTGCGCGATCGCCTCGAACAAACTTTACTAGCTACAATTCCCGATTGTGTCGTTAACGGCGACGTTACGCAGAGATTGCCAAACACAACCAATATCGGCTTCAAGTATATTGAAGGTGAAGCAATTCTACTGTTATTGAACAAATACGGTATCTGTGCATCATCCGGTTCTGCTTGTACCTCCGGTTCTCTAGAACCCTCCCACGTCCTGCGGGCAATGGGCTTACCCTACACAACTTTGCACGGTTCAATTCGCTTCAGTCTTTGTCGCTACACCACAGAAGCCGAAATCGATCAAGTAATAGAGGTAATGCCCAGTATTGTAGAACGTTTACGCGCCCTCTCACCCTTCAAAAATGATGATGCAGGTTGGTTGCAAGGACAAGAACAAGCACTGGCGCATCGTTAATTAGGGAATAGGTTACAGGTTACAGGGAATAATCTGTTCCCTATCACCTGTCACCTGTCCCCTAACCTCACTCAGCACTTACTACTCAGCACTCGGAACTTAATATGTGGGATTACACCGATAAAGTATTAGAACTGTTTTACGATCCCAAAAATCAGGGAGAAATTGAAGAAACGGGCGAAGTTGGAGTTAAGGTTGCAACGGGCGAAATCGGCAGCATTGCTTGCGGTGATGCTCTGAGATTGCACCTGAAAGTGGAAGTAGAATCTGATAAGATTCTAGATGCTCGGTTTCAAACCTTTGGTTGTACTAGTGCGATCGCATCTTCTAGTGCATTAACCGAAATGGTCAAAGGTTTAACCTTAGATGAAGCTTTAAAAGTGTCCAATAAAGACATTGCAGATTACCTGGGTGGTTTGCCAGAAGCAAAGATGCATTGCTCTGTCATGGGACAAGAAGCGCTAGAAGCCGCTATCTATAATTATCGTGGCATACCTCTCGCTACCCACGATGATGATGATGAAGGCGCGTTAGTTTGCAGTTGCTTTGGCATCAGCGAATCTAAAATCCGTCGCGTGATTCTAGAAAATCATCTCACGGATGCTGAACAAGTAACAAATTATGTAAAAGCTGGTGGCGGATGCGGTTCCTG
Organism: Nostoc sp. UCD121; assembly: GCF_014222285.1. Lineage (GTDB taxonomy): Bacteria > Cyanobacteriota > Cyanobacteriia > Cyanobacteriales > Nostocaceae > Nostoc. The sequence goes on along the minus strand of NZ_JACKZS010000036.1, from coordinate 37,603 downwards.
TCTGGCGAACATTGATGATATTATTAGATCAGTTCAACAGGAATACGCCACACCTGCTCTCAACAATTACGGCGTAAAAGTTGCCACAGAAATTGTTACGTCTAAAGAGCGATCGCTAACAAACGTCCAAAAGATTGCTCTAATTCAAAAGGTTCTCGATGAAGAAGTCAGACCCGTACTCATTGCAGATGGGGGAGATGTAGAACTCTATGATGTAGAAGGCGATCGCGTTAAAGTTGTCCTGCAAGGTGCTTGCGGTTCCTGTTCTAGTAGTACAGCAACTCTGAAAATTGCGATCGAAGCCAGATTACAAGATCGTGTCAGCAAGAGCCTTGTAGTCGAAGCAGTTTAGGAATGGCTGTAGGACTTAACGTATTCTACAAATACGCTCTAATATGCATTCAGCCAGGAACAGAAAGTAGGATTTGAACCATATAATTGTCTCCACATCAATGCTTCAATCCTACCGACAACCGATAGCTAAATTAGCTATGACGGCTAACAGCATATAGGCTTCATAGATTAAGCGCCTACTTGCAAATTTCATCATCCAACTCGCTTCAAAGGAACAGGATATGAGCACATTGTACGACAACATTGGTGGACAACCAGCTATTGAACAAGTAGTAGATGAACTCCACAAACGCATTGCCACAGACAGCACTCTCAACACATTTTTTGCTGGTACAGATATGGCAAAGCAACGCAATCATCTAGTTGCTTTCTTAGGTCAAATATTTGAAGGGCCTAAGCAATACGGCGGTCGTCCAATGGACAAAACCCACGCTGGAATGAATCTACAGCAACAACACTTCGATGCGATCGCCAAGCATCTCGGCGAAGCAATGGCTGTGCGTGGAGTGTCAGCAGAAAACACCAAAGCTGCACTAGATCGCGTCACAAATATGAAGGGCGCTATTTTGAACAAGTAATAGGACTTATGCATTGATTGTTGACAAATAACAACATCAAGTCCTATCGAATCTTGCAAGCTGAAACACATTATGACGTATTTGTAAATTGCGTATTTTTCTTTGTTCTTTGTCAAAAAATGGCAAAGGACAAAGGACAAAAAACCAAAAGAAAAAAATTTTAACGAGGAAGATCGATGAACTTACTGTCAATAATTTTGGCTGTGGAGCGATCGCCCCCAGCAGGCATTTATGCCAACGCTACCAACGATGCTCTACACGCGCTCACTACTGTCGCTCAACTGGCGTGAACGCAACTGACAAACGCACAGACCCACCAACCAACCAATTGCAGGGAAACACGAACAATGACAGAAGAAAAGATTAGACAGATAGCTTTCTACGGTAAAGGCGGTATCGGTAAATCTACCACCTCTCAAAACACCTTAGCAGCTATGGCAGAAATGGGTCAACGCATCCTCATCGTCGGTTGCGACCCTAAAGCTGACTCCACCCGTTTGATGCTGCACAGCAAAGCTCAAACAACCGTTCTTCACCTCGCCGCAGAACGTGGTGCAGTAGAAGATATCGAAATCGAAGAAGTAATGTTAACCGGTTTCCGTAACGTTCGTTGCGTAGAATCTGGTGGGCCAGAACCCGGTGTAGGTTGCGCCGGTCGTGGTATCATCACCGCCATCAACTTCTTAGAAGAAAATGGTGCTTACCAAGACCTAGACTTCGTATCTTACGACGTATTAGGTGACGTTGTGTGTGGTGGTTTCGCAATGCCTATCCGCGAAGGTAAGGCACAAGAAATCTACATCGTTACATCTGGTGAAATGATGGCGATGTACGCTGCTAACAACATCGCTCGTGGTGTTCTTAAGTATGCTCACACCGGTGGCGTGCGTTTGGGTGGTTTGATTTGTAACAGCCGTAACACAGACCGAGAAATCGAATTGATCGAAACCTTGGCAAAACGGTTGAACACCCAAATGATTCACTACGTACCCCGTGACAACATTGTTCAACACGCAGAATTGCGCCGCATGACTGTTAACGAGTACGCACCAGAAAGCAACCAAGCTAACGAATATCGCACATTGGCTACCAAGATCATCAACAACACAAACCTGTCTATTCCTACACCCATCGAAATGGAAGAACTAGAAGAATTGTTGATTGAATTTGGTATTCTCGAAAGCGAAGAAAATGCTGCCAAGTTAGTTGGTCAGACTCACGCTTAGTCTAAGTAGCCGCTAAAAAATAACGATTTAGCACAAGGAAAAAGGAAGAGTTCCATATCTTACCTTTTCCTCTCTCTCTTGCATCTCTCCCCTAATCTTAGAGGGGACTCCTAGTCCCCCTATGCCCCGATCCTTACGAGTCACAGAGGCTAAATATGACACCTCCAGAAAATCAAAACATCATCGAAGAAAGAAAAGAACTAATTAAAGAAGTTCTCAGTGCTTACCCAGACAAAGCTGCTAAAAAGCGCGAAAAGCACTTAAGTGTATACGAAGAAGGTAAGTCCGATTGCGGCGTTAAATCTAACATCAAATCCCTTCCTGGGGTAATGACCGCTCGTGGTTGTGCTTACGCCGGTTCTAAAGGTGTGGTTTGGGGCCCTATTAAGGACATGATCCACATCAGCCACGGGCCTGTAGGTTGCGGTTACTGGTCTTGGTCTGGTCGTCGTAACTACTACATTGGAACCACAGGTATTGATACCTTTGGTACCATGCACTTCACCTCCGACTTCCAAGAAAGAGATATCGTTTTCGGCGGTGACAAGAAACTTGTCAAGCTCATCCAAGAACTTGATGTACTTTTCCCCCTCAACCGTGGTGTTTCCATTCAATCAGAATGCCCCATCGGTCTAATCGGGGATGACATCGAAGCAGTTGCTCGGAAGACATCGAAAGAAATTGGCAAGCCAGTTGTACCTGTGCGTTGCGAAGGCTTCCGGGGTGTTTCCCAATCTTTGGGACACCACATTGCTAACGACATGGTTCGTGACTGGGTTTTCACCAGATCCGACCAAGCTAAGAAAGACGGTACACTCAAGTTTGAAGGTACTCCTTATGATGTAGCCATCATTGGTGACTACAACATCGGTGGAGATGCTTGGGCTAGCCGCATCCTGTTAGAAGAAATCGGCTTGCGCGTAGTCGCTCAGTGGTCTGGTGATGGCACCATCAACGAAATGTTGATGACCCCCAATGTGAAGATGAACCTCATCCACTGTTATCGGTCGATGAACTACATCAGCCGTCACATGGAAGAAGCTTATGGTATACCCTGGTTGGAATACAACTTCTTCGGCCCCACCAAGATTGCTGAATCTTTACGGGAAATCGCTTCCAAGTTTGACGAAACAATCCAAGCAAACGCTGAGAAAGTTATCGCCAAATATCAGCCCACAATGGATGCGGTAATTGCTAAGTATCGCCCCCGCTTGGATGGTAAAACTGTAGCCATCATGGTTGGTGGTCTACGTCCTCGCCACGTTGTCCCAGCTTTCCTAGACTTGGGCATGAAGATGATTGGTACAGGTTATGAGTTCGCTCATAATGACGATTACAAACGTACCACTCACTACATCGAAAACGGCACCATCGTTTATGACGACGTTACCGCTTACGAATTTGAGGAATTTATCAAAGCGCTGAAGCCTGACCTAGTTGCTTCTGGTGTGAAAGAGAAGTACGTCTTCCAAAAGATGGGTCTTCCTTTCCGTCAAATGCACTCTTGGGATTACTCCGAACCTAGCGATGCCTACGGCGGGCTACGCGCCAACGCTCCTCAACATCATATAATACAAGGTTTTTTCGTGGCGAGAGAAAAAAGAGCCTATTTCTAGCCTAAATACCAGTTGCAGCGTTATCTAAGAACAATCTGTTTTGATGCTTGAGACAGTATAACTCTTATGGAGTGTGGTTTTTAGATTTGAAAAGCATTTTGCTCAAAGAAAAACTGTAAAAAAAAGGACTATTTTAAATGATGATTTTTTAGATTAAATGCGCTGCAATGCAATTGTTGTACTGCTGTATGTACGACATCAGCATATTAGCTGATTTTTTTTAGTTCAACATCTTCCACTCCTTGCTCCATTAAAGTATTCCATATTTCCGAAAATTTATGCAACTCAGAAGCATCTTCCGTTCTCCAATAATTAGGAGAGCTTACTGATATATCTACCAATGATTTCTCACTCCAAAATCTTAAAACATAAATTTCATCACTGATAGCTTGATACCTCTTGGGCTTAAATTCTTCGTACCACTTCCTAGCACGAGATGCTAATTGTTGTGGTAGTTCATCATTTATCCAAGTATCCCACCACGTATTAACACCTTCACGACAATAATCATATTCTTGATCAATTACTTCTCCTTGCTGGTTTAATTTAAGAGTGAATCTTTGGTGATTAAAATAGCCATCTTTGAAGAGAGAAAAACTGTGTTTGTAGAACTTACTTCTAAATACTACTTAAATAGCAAGTAGATTAATACAATTTTGACAAATACCGTCATACTTATCAGTACTGAAATACAAAGTTATTCTTGGTATACAGTACATACAACAATATGCAGAATTTAAGTCGCTCATATCAATTACCAGTGCATAAAAAGGAGTCAGAATTCAGAATTGATATAATAGTATACTAGAGATTGTGTGTGAGATGGACAAGAAGTAGACTGTTGTTGCGATGTCTACGACGAGCTGTTCGGTGTCGCATAAAACCATGCAATCCTCAATTAACAATCCGGTTATTTTGCTGAAATCCTGATGGTAGTGTAGTTAATAAAACTAATTTACGAGATAGTGCGATCGCCTTTAAAGATTATGTGTGATATTCATAAGAAGTAGTCCCTTGGATCGATTCCCCAACTTGACAACATAGCACTGCATATATGTAGATGATATGTGCGATGTACAGAATAATGCACAGAATTTAGATATCGCTCTGAGTGGCGATTGCGATCGTTCAATACTGAACCTGTATTATCAACTAGATGGATTGGCAACTCCCACGAACCCACATTTTGTAATACAACTTTGCAAAATTAGGAAGACCCGCTACTAACCCCATTCGAGATACAATATTGATGTATTGTGTTTTTTAACCCTAGAAGGAAACTTATGGCAAAAATAAAAAACAATGCACAGCTAACTTTCAACCAAGTTGAATTTGAAGAACTCTGTGATGCAGAAATGGAATGGGTGATGGGAGGGGCATCGTTGGCTTCAGTGCCTCAATTTCAAGTGTCGCAGTTCCAAGTGCCGCAGTTCCAACTTCCTCAATTTGAATTCCAGCTGCCTCAATTTGAATTCCAACTGCCCGAGTTCCAAATGCCGCAGTTCCAACTGCCCAAGTTCCAAATGCCCGAATTTAATTAGTCTATGCTTCACTTGCCTGAACTTTGATTTCAGCAATTTGTCACTAACTCTCATACTTAGGGCTTAAATCGTACCTTCAATAGCATCAAAATCATAAGGCTCGATAAACTTCAATCAACTTCTGTCACTTTCGGCGTTCTGTACTTAGTATTGTTTTCAAAGCAATTGCTCCAAAGGTATGTAATTGACTAATTTTCGACAGCACTATCCCCAGAATCAAAATTGGTTTGGAGAAGAGCTATAGGCGATGTCTACGACGGGCTACGCCTAAGCAACACCGATAGATAACATTTGCTATATTCAATTATTAGCGAGAAGTTGTAGCTCAATACACTTGAGGCACAAAAAATTGCTCATTACGAGGAGCGCGAACATAATCCTCAGCCACAGGTCTAGACGGAAGCTCTAAGGGAGGCGGTGTCATGTCTTCGTAAGGAACTTTGCTCAACAAATGATGAATGCAGTTGAGCCGCGCCCGTCTTTTATCATCTGCTTCAATTGTAAACCAGGGGGCTTCGGGAATATTCGTGTAAGCAAACATGGTATCTTTTGCTTTGGAGTATTCTACCCAGCGATCGCGTGATTCCAAATCCATTGGGCTAAGTTTCCAGCGCCTTGCTGGATCGTGACTGCGAGAAAGAAAGCGTTTCTCTTGTTCTTCATCGCTGACGGAGAACCAGTACTTGATTAAAACAATGCCCGATCGCACCAGCATTCGTTCAAATTCCGGGCAAGATTGCATGAATTCTTGATATTCTGCTTCGGTGCAAAAATCCATCACCCGTTCAACTCCAGCTCGATTGTACCAACTGCGATCGAAGAGGACAATTTCGCCTGCTGTCGGAAGATGTTGCACATACCTCTGAAAATACCACTGAGTTTTCTCGCGATCAGAAGGAGTTCCCAGAGCAACTACACGACAGCCACGAGGATTAAGTGGATCGGCAATGCGTTTAATTACTCCTCCTTTGCCGGCAGCATCGCGCCCTTCAAATATAACGACAACCCGATAGCCAGTGTGCTTAATCCAGTATTGCATTTTGACTAGCTCAATCTGGAGTTTCTCTAGTTCAGTGTCAAAAGTCTTTTTAGGAATTTTCTTGGCAAAAGCTTCTGTGCTACCATCAAAAATCCGTTTGGATTTTTTAGCTTTTTTCTTGTCTTTTGCCTTTACTAGCTTTTCTATTAAGTCTGTAGAGGGTTGAACTAGACCATTATTTTGATTTTGTTGGTTTTCAACTTCATCAATTGACATCGCACTGACTCCATGCCATTGATTCGGCATAATTAAAGTTTATCTATGAAGTATAACTTAGATAAGCATTTTTCTCTTTCTATTCTGCTCCTATTTCACCTGCTATCTATTAGTGAGGCTTTGAAATGAAAATAGTATTAGCTGTCATTATTTTGCCTAATTTCTCGTTCAATAATATCTTTAATAAATTCAGGTATTTCTTTGTTTAATCTTACTGTTTGTTGTTTTAATTTTTCATAACTTTCAATATTATCCCCTTGCCACATAAGGTCTATCCTCCTAACTTGTTGCATCGCAACATGCGTGTAGCTTTCTGGATACGCCCAGTAGCATGATAAGCAAATAGATTTGTCTTTTATAGTTTTCCAATTTTCACAATGCTCACATGACCAAGATTTTGCTCGATTAGCAGAACCACAAAGTAACATAAAGCTTTCAGCTTCTAGCTCTGGCTCTCCATCAACTTCAAAAGGAACGCGGTGATCAATTTGCAATTCGCGCTTATCAACTTTCTCTAAGTAGATGAAGCATTTACAGCCATATTTATCGATCAATTCATCTTTCAACTGCTTGGACAAGCCCGTTCTACCCGATAGCCTAGAAAATCTAGCCTTGCTGATATCTCCAAATCTATAAGCGGCTATTCTTCTGCCATCACTTCCTGTAACGCGGAAGGTTTCTAAAGGAATTCCATGTTCTCGAACATCTCTAGCTGCTCTAGGAGGATGATTGTAGCCGTACCTTTGTTTCAACTCTTCTGTTGTGACAAAACCATATTGCAAGATATGATCGATCACAGCTTTTGGCCTTTTGGCGGTTACTAAGCGACAAAGTTGTATGAAATCATCGGGTAAAAGAGGCTGCTGTTGAGAACTGTCCATGCCGTTTCAAAAGAGGAATTTGTTTATGTGCCTTGATAATATAGCTCTCCAAATCTAAGTTGCGATCGCGCAATAAACTTGGAGATAAGTACAAAGACTCTACTGTAATTTCTTGTCTACCTAATAATGTTGCTTGGGACGATCGCCCGACTTCAATTTCAATTTTCTTTAGTCCTAATTCTTCAGGTAATCCGTTACCGAAGATTTTATTTCCTCGTTTGCCATCATAACTAACTACAAACGAGGTTCCTTTTTGATTTAACTCTTTGAGAGCTAAAACAAAATTATCAAAATTAATACCAGAAGAATATCTTGAATCTTTATTACCGCATACACCTTGATATGGGGGATCTATATAGACAAAATCACTATTCCTAACTTCAGCTAGAACATCTCTATAATCCAAGTATGTAAATCTACATTTACCTTTCAGAAGCCTAGAAACTCCTTCTATATTTTTCCTCATTTTCTCAGGTTGGGTTCCCTTTCGCCTTTTATCAGGACTTTGATTAAACAACCCTTTAGAGTTATACCGTACAGCGCCTTTTACACATCTAGCCAACAAATATAGAAAAACTTTTGGATTGTTACTTTTATTAAATTTATCTCTAGCTTCATAAAAATGTTTTACAGAATCCTCTTGCTGTTCATTCCATATCTCTGCATACGCATTTGATATTTCGTCTGGTTTCTCTACAATCAATTCCACTAGTTCAACTAAAGGTTTATTTAGATCGTTAATCCAAAATTTTTGAGAAATCCCTTTAGAAGATGCTGCGATACTAATTGCAGCAGTTCCTGAAAATGGCTCTACCAGCCTTTCCACTGTATTTGGTAGAAATCTGAGAATGTCTGAAGCTAGATTTCTCTTACTACCTTGATATTGAATTGGATGCGGGAGACTAGTCATCTCAAATAAAGAACAAATTATTTAATAACTTTATCACGGGAATAGAACAATTGAAGCAAAATTATTATGCTAACAAAAGCTGCGCTTTCATTGTGTTTGAAATAGCCAATAGCGAAAAGCGATTGCAAATAATAAATCGGCACATCTAACAAACGCGGTAATTAATGCTAGATAACTCAACACTTGGTTTACGCGATCGCTTGTAATAACTAAATCATTGCGGATTCATCCGAATCAAGTCTGTTAAAATACTATCTAAGCTGCCGTTAACTTGAATGCGATCGATTTTCTCTGCAATACGCTCTAATACTTCGAGTTCTTTTAGACGCAATGCGACGGGGTTATCCTCCATCACTTTGGCAGTGTTTAGCATACTGCGGGTAGCAGCAGTTTCTTCTCTACGTCTGACTACATTTGCTTGAGCAGTTTTTTCTGCCTCCACTACTTTGCTCAAGATAGCCTTAATCTCACCAGGTAAAATAATATCTTTGACACCTACAGAATCTACTTCAATTCCATAGTCTGCGGCTTTCTGACGGATGTATTCAGAGATACTTCTATCAATTGCACCTTTATCTTCTAATAAAGCATCTAAGTTGCGTTCGCCAACTGCACCACGCAAAGCAAACTGTAATTCTTTGTATAAGAACCCGGAAATATCTGACAATCCGTTTTTTGCTCTCAATGGGTCTTGGATGCGGAAGCCAGCAGTTAAATTCAAGCGCAGAGGTACTTTATCCTTTGAGAGGATATCTTGACCGGATACTTCCATATTTTGGAGTCTCAAGTCGATGGTTTCGGTTTGAAAAGAGCGGCCAAATAACCACCAAGCATGTACCCCTGGCGATCGCAATCCTTGAAACTCTTGATTAATGTATACTAGTCCAACGTGTTGCGCGGGAACTTGGCAAATATGCAAACAGTTGCGACTGAGCAATTTAACTTCTGTTGAACCTTCAACCAATTCAGCTACTAAGTGAGGCTGTAACTGAGCATCTGCGTTGATGTCGAGAATCTCCACTGCAACACCCTGCCAAAATAACTTGCGGCTGGTAGGTGGCAAAATAGAAATCACTTTCCCTCGATATCGCACAATTGCAACTTGCGAAGTCTGTAATTGCACGGTTTGACAGTAGGCAGCAATAAAATCGGGATGTTTTTCAATGAGTACATCTTCCAGGGGAAAGTCTGGGTTAGGGATAATCCGGCTGAGAGTTCGGACGGTAACATCTCTATCTACCGACCAAAAAGCATACTCTCCTGGTTCTAGAGGTCGCACAAAATTATTTTGCAGATATAGTAAACCAATCTCCGACTCTGAGATTTGGAACTTCTTCACTCCATTCAACGCAACTGAGCGCAATTGCTGTACAAAGTAACTAGGTAATTCCCAGCTTTCTTCCAAATTGAAGAGATGAGACTCGACCTCAATAAAACCACGCCAAAAGGCAATCAATTTATTTGGTGCAACGCTTGCCCAATTCTGACCGTAGCGGACTAATGCAACTTGATTGAATGTAGTTCTGATAATCAATAAATGTTCTTGTAGTTCGGCTTCATGATTTCGCAACAACAGTTCTAGGTTTTCAATTTGAGCTAGGGGCTGATTGAGGTCATGAATTTTTAGTTGCCAATGGCGACCAAAATATGTGTGTGTACCGGGCTGCAAAATTTTCTTGAAGTCACTGCGGTGATATAAGATGCCGATTTCGTTAGGTTTGATATAAAACGTTTCCCACATAGTGATTTGCATAAATAATTTGTGTGATAGCTTAAGTAAGCTAGGCGATTCCAACTAGCTAAGAAGATTTGCTCAAGACATTTATAACCTTCCTTGAACTCAAATACCACCCATTTTCTTACAGCTTAAATACTAGAGTTCTTGGAGGTTGCAACCTTGGAGAAAAAGCCTAAAGGATTAATTTTAGCTACTTGTATTACTTTAAGCTACAAAAAATTTTTGTACTCTGCAAGTGCAAGTGTTGACAGTTTAGGTGTGGGCAAAAGCTTCTCCAAAGCTGGATTAAGATTGCTGTTGCTTTTCTTCGACTGCTCAATGGCAATCTACAAAAAGAGAACAGCGCTCAAATATACCGTTCGCTTGCCAATGTAGAATCTCGAAGAAAAACTAGATGTAGAAAACGAAGGGACATACTCAAGTTAGGGAGAAATGCAGTTGCGCTTGCTCCTTGACTGTGGCTAGCGAACATCATCCTTACGAATAATGACCGATAGTAGAACACTTGCACCGCAGAGTTGAGAAAATGAGGGGTCTCGAATCTGTTAAGATTCGTACCATATTGGCTACCTTTACAGGGTAGTGTCTTTTGACCCGGACAGGGTTGGGTGAAAGTATAGGAATTGAACCTACAACACATCGATTATGAGTCGATTGCTCTAACCAGTTGAGCTAACTTCCTGGGGTTTGATACAGGATTTGAACCTGTGACGCATCGATTATGAGTCGATCGCTCTACCAACTGAGCTAATCAAACGATGGTATAGTTTAAAGCACTCGGCGGCATACGCTTATATCAGAGATTGGCGCACCAGTTAGGCTTATAGAACCTAAACTATAGCTTTGTAAGCTTATTACTATTCCGCTCCAAATTTAGCATATAGAAATTGTGAGGTGCTACAACTACGCCCATCGTAAATATCGCCTCAATTCATTCTTGTAACTCAGTCTGGGAAAGCTAAACCAGTCATGGGGTCACGAATATACAACCCTAGTGTGAGACTACGCATCGCTTCATCCCAAACGGGTATTAATTGTTCTGCTTGATCTGCCCAATAATCGAATGTAATTAAGCATTGAACATTCGACCCCAAACCAATGCAAGTCCGAGAAAAAGCTTCACGTGGTTCTTCTTGAACATCAATGAACTTCATCTCTGTCCAGACAATTCTAGCGGTTTGGCGCTTGATGGTAACAATTTCTCCCCTAGCAATGATTTTGCGGCTGTCGTCTTCCATCACTTTTTTTAATGTAGATTTTAGTGGAAACTGGCTCCAGTCATTGGGTGGGAGACGATTGAAAGATACTTCTAGACAGCAATCATCGTTAGGCGGTTTTTTATCGAGGAATTTGAAAGATTTGTCTTGTGGCTCAAGAATCCAATCCTGGGGAACATTGAAGCGAACAGCGCCTCTATCTGCTACAAATATTTTGTAACCTGATGGAGATTCCCAACGATGGTCAGGTTTTAGTTCAAGCGTTTCTTTTATCCACTGAAGATTGCTTTTTTTACGCTTTGCCATAGGGTTTCTGCATTTCCTGCTAAAGAGAGCAATGTGGAATAGCCCATCGTAGACATTGCCCTTTTTGTTAATGTTATCAAATTGCTAGGATTTTGAATAACTATTATATTAAATTCATAATATTTTAGGGATTTTATATCAAGGAATCCAAGGTAAATGTAACGTTGTGATTAAAGTTTCAGCTTTTAGCATTAAAATCTTAGCCGCAGTGTTCATGGTTATGGATCATGTGTGCTATTTACTAATGCCTGAGTTCAGAATTTTGCACTTTATTGGACGATTGAGTTTTCCCCTGTTTGCATGGCTTCTGGCTAAAGGCGAAAAACACACCCAAAATGTATACCGCTATGGGAGCAGACTATTAATTACAGCAATTATATCTCAGCCTATTTATAGTGTTGTTTTTCAGAGTTTATCACTTAATATTCTCTACACGCTTGTTCTTGGACTTGTGATGTTGCGCTTAATAAGGCGTTATTCGGAATTATGGCAGCAAGTAATAATTATTGGATTGAGTGCAGCAGTTGCCGAGAGTTTGGGTGTTGAATATGGAGCTTATGGGATTGGAGTAATTTTCTTGATGTCTCTAACAGACAAACTTAAGCCTAGTGTATGGTTGCTCTGCTGGTGCATATTTGAGTTTATTTTAGGAACTTTATTTATCCGTAATATATTTCAATATTGGGCAATTTTTGCAGGATTCATTGTTTTTCAATTCAATGGTAAACAAGGTTCACGAGCTAGATGGTTTTATCTGTTCTACCCGGCTCATTTAATTATTTTAGGTATCATAAATTATCTAATACATTCCAGATATATCAATCCGCTTTGATTTTTCTTCGCGCAGCGTGGCGTAGCCATAATTATTTGAGTAAGAGGCAATAGTCAACAAACCTCTTTGATTTGTACTTAATTTTTTCAAATATCAAATATGTGTCCCTTACGCGTCTCCCCTTCTCCCATTCGTGAGAGGCTAGCGCCAAGGGAGAAGCAAGTGGCATTTGAGGAACGAAACCCAACATTTTCGGGGCTTTTTTGGGTTGCGCTTGGCTACCAGAGTGGCGTAGAGAACGCAGAAAAAATAAAGAGGGATTTTCGCCAATGATTTAGGATTGCTATAGATGCTATAGCAATCCTAAATCATTAATATCTTTCTTTAGAGAGATATATTTCCCTCAAAAAAGATTAAAAACATATAAACTTAAAAAATAATAGTATATATATTTAATTCAATGATATTCATTAGATAAATCTTAGTCTTTTGTTAACGTTTACCAGCTATGATGCCAGAGTAGCGAATCATAATAATTTGCATTTAGATATCTAGGGATAATTGTGTCATTCAAAAAAAAGCCCTAGATTTATCTTCCAAGCTACAAAATGTAGCCGAAAGTAACTATTCAACAGGTCAATCTTTAAGGTAACAAGCATGAATTATACTATCGAGTCTGCACGCAATATTTTCTCTAGCACTCAAGTGGCAGATGCTGTTCCAGCCACTACAGCAATGTTTGCTGAACTCAACATTGACGATCAATTAGCATTTCTCTGGTATGCCTACGCTGAACTAGGTCGTACAATTACTCCAGCGGCTCCTGGAAAAGCAAATCTCCAATTAATGGAAGGTATATTCAACGATATTAAGCGGATGTCTCATGAAGAACAAACGCAATTAATGAGAGATTTAGCAAGTAATGCTGACACTTCTATCAGCCGTTCTTATGCATATTTTGGTGTCAACGCCAAGCTAGGATTTTGGTGGCAGTTAGGAGAGTGGATGAAAGAGGGTATCGTCGCTCCTATGCCAGTTGGCTATCAAATGTCACCTCAAGTTAAAGCAGTGCTAGAAGCTGTTCAGAAAATCGATCAGAGTCAGCAAATTACTGTACTACGCAACACTGTAGTAAATATGGGGTTTGATCCGTCTCTGGCTGATAAAAAACAGGCACAAATAAACTTTAAGTTCCCACGTACATCCTTAAGTCCCCAATTTACTATTGAGGGAGTTACAGAACCAACAGTGCTGAAATACATTGAAGCTATGAATGCAGATAACTTTGAAGCTGCTGTTGCTTTATTTGCTAACAATGGTGCGTTGCAACCACCTTTCCAAAAACCAATTGTTGGTCGAGAAGCAATCACTGCCTACTTACGAGATGAGGGACAAGGGTTAGTGATGAAGCCAACTAAAGGCGTTTCGGAAACTATCGAAGATGGTTATACACAGCATAAAGTTACTGGTACAGTCGAAACTCCTTGGTTTGGAGGTAATGTTGGGATGAACATTGCTTGGCGATTTTTACTCGATCCTCAAGGTCAAATTTACTTCGTGGCTATTGACTTACTTGCTTCTCCCAAGGAACTGCTTAACCTAACTCGCAAGTAATATTTCTTTGCCTTAGTACAAGATCATCAAATAAAATTTCAATCCATGCTCGGTTCACCTAAAACCGAGCTTTAGTCATGTTTTAGCAATTTCTTGCAGTTGTTTGGATTGCTCCCTTTAGGCACTATGTTTTGCGATCGCACTACCATCACAACGATCGAAACTAGCCATTGCAGCCCAAAAATATAGATAAAGTCAAATTTAGTTAGCAAAAGCAGCTTTTACTTATTCAAACCCCAGTTTGCTTTCTCATTTCGGTGTTTTCCGCAAGCAAAAGCAGCTTTTACTTATTCAAACCCCAGTTTGCTTTCTCATTTTGGTGTTTTCCGCAAGCAAAAGCAGCTTTTACTTATTCAAACCCCAGTTTGCTTTCTCATTTAAGTAGTTCGCGTAATCTGCTGTAATTATCTCTGTGTAGCAAAAAGTATTGCAGATTTGCCGGAATTCTCTCAGGCTGATCAATACGGAAGTTCTTTAAGGTAAAGAATATTAACCGTACTGTATTATAAGGTGTAGATCATGGCTCGGAGAAAAAGAACTTCCGCAGTGTTAGAAAGAGCAGTGCGTCGTGCAGCTAGCATAAACTCAATTGATCCAAGTTTAGATTTAGGCAATGGACTCACTTTACCTGCCTTCTCAACCCTGATCGAAATGATGCGAACTAAAGAAAATGCCTATAACAGTGCCCTTTCCAGCTTGGATAAATTGTACCGTGAAATGCTGGAGACAGAAGACAAGTTGGGAGATATGACAGAACACATGTTAATGGCAGTTGGGACTCGGTATGGCAAAAGCAGTGTGGAATACGGTATGGCGGGAGGAGTCCCTAAAAGCCAGCGTCATAAGGGATTGCGAGGCGAGTCGCTAACTGCCAGTAATGAGCAACCTTCATTTGTTGCCAGTGTGGAGGGCAAGAATGGAAAGACAGCAGCGACAATTTAGGATGTGCATTATTACTCAAAATATTGTCAAGCCCAAATAATTGCATAGATGTAAAGCGATATTATGGTGCGTTGCACTTTACGGCGAAGAAACCGGGTTTTCGAATCTCTTAAGTAAGTGCGATCGCACTGTAACCATTTATGACTAGCCTGAACTACACCAACCAGAACTTGCAAAATTGCTCTTTCAAAGGGCAAGACTTGGCTGGCGCAGATTTTAGTGGCTCAGACTTGCGGGGGTGCGATTTTACAAAAGCAACTTTAATTGGAGCAAACTTTCAAAATATTACAACCGGACAGAGCTACCGCCAAGTGAGTCTTTTGGTTGCTGCTATCGTAGTTTTTCCACTGGTTTTATTTGGCTTCAGCATGATTGCAAATCAAGTGTTAATTATCTTCTTTAGCGATCGCACCTCAGATTTTCCATCAGGTACACTTTTATAGAGACTTTATCCGTTCTATTCCACCCCATATTTCAAAAAGCCGTTTAGTTTCAGCTTCTATTTCTGAAGTTATTCTTGGCTGTCCATTCCCAGAACCTGGAAAAACAATATAAACAATGCCCTTGGGAATCCCTTGTCTGACTCTTGAGCGCACTAATGGATCGTTTCCAAGAGTCTGAGACAAGGCTATTGAACCCTCTCCTATCTGGTTCTTAGGCCCAATATCAGCATAAATTGCAAAAGCAAGTTTTTCGTTATTAGTGTTGTAAACAACTGCGAAATCCCCTAGTTTAATGCCTGTAAGCTTTTTAAAATCACTATTTCCCGGAAGAACAATATATGGGATCTTGGTTGAATCAACATATCTGCGTGGATCTTGTTTAACAAATCCAGAATCGGATAATGCAGTTGTAGAAATATAGTATCCAGGATATGGATCTGTAGTGCCTTGAATAAATGGATTACCATCTTTATTGACAACTATTGCCCACCAGTTACCTGGATTACCAGCATTTGCCAAAAAATCAATTCCTGTATCTGCTGGGTGATAAGCATTAGGCGCACCATCAGCATTAATGCTCATACCTGCTTCATAAAAAATGGTGGATTCTCCATCTGCCTGTTGAATAGGAACTCCACCAATTTTAATAATAGTATTAATAGAAAAGCTTGTGATTGGACTAAGAAATTTTTGAGATACAAAACCTTCTAAAATTTTGCCTTCAAGAATAGTTGCAACCTTTAACCACTTGTTATCATCCAAATTTTCGATTTTAGATACAATTTTTGATTTTGGAAGAACCCCAATTAGATTGGTATCGCCAACAATCGGTGCTGAACGTATATTTAAACTATCTGATGTTACTTTAAATTGTTGCATAAATTACTCCAAATTTAAAAATTGAACTTAGGAAACTACATTTTAAAAAGCAAGTTTAGTAATGTCTACGATAGGTGTACTTAGGTTATGGCGATTTCTATTTGAATGAGGATGAGGTACAGGGGTTGTAGAGTGATATCAATCAGATCATAAAAACCAAGGCGATCGCATGGATTGATACGTTACATAATATTACATATAAAAAAATCCCCCAACTCCTTCTTTCTAAAGGGCGAGGGGGATTTAGGTTTTAAGTTTTTAGTGTGTAATACCAATTTTTTATGAAGCTGCATATAATTCGATCCCCCCTAGCCCCCTTAATAAGGGGGGAACCGGAAAAACATCTCTCAAAGTCCCCCTTTTTAAGGGGGATTTAGGGGGATCAAGATATATGCAACTTCACATTAAATTGGTATAAGTCTTAATAGAGTTAAGCGATCGCATTCACAATTACGCTAAATGCACTGAACCTGTATATCCTTTGAGAACTCCCAAAGAACTACCAGATGAATTAATCAGTGTGTCATGTCCTATCTGGGTAAAGCTAGCGTTTAACCCGGTGACATCTAAGCGATCGTTGCAATCAAAGCCATAGATAGTTGCAAAGCCGCTACTTCCCAGAATTACTGTATCTCTTCCTTGACCCAAGTAGACTTTATCATTTCCCCCACCTATTACCTCAACAGATGAACCAAACAGGTTTGTATCCTTACTTAAAGGGTCAGGCAGAGAAACCGTTCCTCCTCGCAGATTTACTAAATCATTTCCATTTCCTACAAGGATAGTATCATCACCTGAACCAGCAAAAATTAAATCATCGCCTGAGCCAAACTTAATAGTGCTGTTCGTATCAATTGTAATAACTGTGTCATTGCCATCACCTGTAAAAATCTTTGTATCACTTGAGCCAGGGATTCCATAAGCAAGAATAAAATCCTCGCCACAGCCGGTTTTAACTGTGGTTTCGCCATAGGGAGCAACAGCAATCTGATTGTCACCATCTCCAGCATTTATAGTTTGTTTATACAATGGCAAACCAGTGGCGAAAAAAATATAAGTTGCTATTGAAAGTTCACTGGTTATAACATCATTTCCTGAGCCTGTTTTAATGTTGGCATCTCCGGCTCCCAAAAGAATTAAGTTATTACCTTTTCCTGCATCAATGGTTCGGTTAGCAAATCCACCTAAATAGAAAATATCGTCACCTGCTCCGGCTGAGGCAATCACTTTTGGAGTTGTCCCTAAGCCAATAATATTACTACCATCAGCATCGAATAAATAGTTTCCACCGTAATCGTCTAAAAAGTTATTTCCACTGCCTAAATTAATTTTGTAATTACCAGATCCCAAACTGACATAATCATCTCCTGCTCCAGTATCAACGATCGCACTAATTCCATCAGGATTAGAGGACAGAGAACTAGTTTGCAATACCTCCCCATTAAAAGTAGTAGATAGATAGATTAAGTCTATTTCTCTTGCTAGTAAAACAACATCATTGCCATCTCGTGTATTTACAACATTGTTGTTGCCTTCTACAATAAACCAGTCTGGATTAGCAGTACCAGAAACTTTTTTATTACTCTCTTCAATGACTTGCTCTGTGTAGGTAATGCCGCGAAAAACTTGCGTTGTCATAAAAATTTTCTTTATAGCTCAATACAGTTCAGTGAAACCAGAAAGTTACGTATCTGAGCTATTTTTCTAGATAAATCAATAGAATCCGGTTAATTTCAAAATTCTTTTATAATTTGGTTTAAATAAATAAAAAAGCCTATAAAAAACAAGCAATGTATAGGTACTATGCTTGTAACTGCGATCGCCAATCAAGTTTGAAATTGATCCAGGACAATATTTAGCCGTTAGATTGGGCTGGTGGTGAGGTTCAGCTTTTGTGAGAACTTTGGAATATTTGATATTATGGTGGGTTGCGCTTTGTGACAATATACCCTGTAGCTACTTATGACTAGACTAAAAAACTAAATAAAGGTGAGTATGTGGACATATTGGGAACTATAGAAGCAAATCAAATTAGCATAACTTTCAGCTTCCAACAATGAAGATTCCCTATCCCCGCAAAGGTAAAGCGTTCCCCTTACAGATTGTTCTTGTTGTTCCCTTCCTGATCCAAATTTTTGCAGCGGTTAGTTTAGTGGGTTATTTGTCGTTTAAAAATGGACAAAGGGCAGTTAACGACCTAGCAGAACAGTTGATAGATCGCACAAGTGAGGTAGTGGATGAACATTTGAAGTCTTATCTTGCCATTCCACAAACCCTTAATCAGATCAATGCAGATGCGATCCGCAGGGGAATATTAGATGTACGCGATCGCCAAACCGTTGGTAAGTATTTCTGGGATCAGATGCACGCCTCTGACCTGACTTATATTGGTATCGGGCTAACGACAGGTGAGGGTCTTGGAGCCGCTCGTTATGACGGTAAGACCATCACCATTGATGATTGGACTGCCAAGCCTCCCAATAATACTTCCACTTATGCCACAGATAATCAAGGTAATCGAACTCAAATTAATGCTCGGTGGGATTGGAACAACTTCAAGGAATCTTGGTATACTCAACCCATCGCTGCTGGTAAACCTATTTGGGCAAAGATTGTAACTGGAAATTATCCTACTGGCCCTTACATAGCTGCTTCTGCCAGTCGTCCCATTTATGATTCGCAAAATCGCTTACTAGGCATGATTGCCTGCGATATCCATCTGTCAAAACTCAGCGATTTTTTACGCAGTTTGGATATTAGTAAGTCTGGGCAGGTATTCCTTTTAGAACGGGATGGCACATTAATTGCCAGTTCTGGTACAGAAAAGCCTTTTGTCCTCGTCAATCAAGATATCCGGCGATTACGAGCGATCGACAGTTCTGACCCAGTAATACAGAACATTGCCAAACGCCTCCAAACCTCTGGGTTTGAATCTATCACCCAAGACACAGATTTTCAACTTGAGGTACAAGGAAAACGGCATTTTGTCGATGTTGCACCTTGGCGTGACAAGTACGGCTTGGATTGGCTGATGGTAGTGAGTGTGCCAGAAAACGCATTTATGGCGCAAATTAACGCCAATACGGGCATCACGATCGCACTTTGTTTTGGTGCATTAGTCGTTGCCTCTGTGATGGGCGTATTTACCTCCCATTGGATTGTACGCCCGATTCTGCGCCTAAATTGGGCAAGTAAGGCAATGGCATCTGGCAATTTAGCTCAGACAGTAGAAACTGGCGTTATTCAAGAGCTTAATACCCTGTCTAACTCTTTCAACTACATGGCAGAGCAACTACATGAATCGTTTACCGCTTTAGAGAAAAGTAAAGAAAAACTAGAAGATCGGGTAGAAGAACGTACTACTGAACTCAAAAATACATTAGAGGAATTGCAGCGCACTCAATCTCAAGTTATTCAAAGTGAAAAAATGTCTAGTCTGGGACAACTAGTTGCTGGAGTCGCACACGAAATTAATAATCCAGTCAACTTTATTCATGGCAACCTCGTCTATGTGCAGGAATATACCCAGGATTTATTAGCGTTTGTGCAATTGTATCAGCAGCACGATCCCAACCCTGCGGCTGAAATTCAAACCGTTGCCGAAGACATCGAACTAGAGTTTTTGCAGGAAGATTTACCAAAAATGTTGTCTTCCATGAAAGTAGGCACCGATCGCATTCGCCAAATTGTACTGTCGTTGCGAAATTTCTCCCGCATTGATGAAGCGGAATTCAAAAGTGTTGATATTCATGAAGGCATCGACAGTACTTTGATGATTTTGCAGCACCGCCTCAAAGCTAAACCAGAACAACCTGAAATTGAGGTGATTAAAGACTACGGCACTATACCTCTAGTAGAATGCTATGCCGGACAACTCAACCAGGTGTTTATGAATATTTTAGTAAATGCGGTTGATGCGTTAGAAGAAAATAATATTAAGCGTACATATCAGGAGATTGAGGAAAATCCTAGTCGAATTAAGATTCGCACATCTGTAATTAATTCAACGTGGTTAGAAATAGCGATCGCTGATAACGGAATCGGTATATCTAAAGAATTTCAGCAACGAATATTCGATCCTTTTTTTACTACCAAACCCATTGGTAAAGGAACCGGAATGGGTATGTCCATCAGCTACCAAATCATCACAGAAAAACATGGCGGCAAACTGGAGTGCTTCTCAAATTCTGGTGAAGGAACCGAGTTTATCATTCAGATTCCTCTCCAGCTAAACGTTAATGAAGTGGTTTAGCACTAATTTGGAATTACCAATTCATCTAGTCACTATTACGGTACTCAAGCTTTACAAACCCACATTATTATACGTTAAATAGGCAGTTAAAACCAGTAATTCTATTTGTTAAGGAACCTATGCAGATAAATCAAGTAATTGAAACCTACGATCGCGGGGCGGTAGATTATGACGCAATTATGAAGCGTTATTGGCACATTGAACGTGAACCCTTAATTGCTTCTTTGCAGCTTCAGCCAGGACAAACCGTGCTGGATGCTGCGGTAGGAACAGGTCTTAATCTTTCAGCTTACCCAGAAGGGGTAAATGTTGTGGGTGTTGATCTCTCTGAGAAGATGATGGATGAAGCACGTAAAAAACGCGTATCCGCAGATATCACCTTCAAGGTATCGGATCTCTGCAACCTTGATTTTCCTGATAATAGCTTTGATGCAGCAGCATCGGGATTTACCTTCTGTGTCGTTAACGATCCAGTTCTTGCTCTTCAAGAAATCTTACGAGTTACCAAGCCTGGGGCATTTATTGCCATTCTCGATTACTGCAAATCCCAAGATCCAGAGATTCAGAAATGGCAAGAGTTAATAGCTGATGGTGCTTCACAAGTAGGCTTCCCGACTGGCAAAATTAAGTGGGATGCGTTGATGGATTATGACAAATTGATTTATAACAGCAAGCTTCCCGTTGAAGTGCTTGTAGACGATCGCATCGAAAATCCCAACCCATTTTTATGTGGTTGTCAATTACTGCTTAAAAACTTAAAAAGTTAAGGACAACACTATTGCAGTTTTGTAATTTTGTTTTGTAGTAAACCTTAAACTGTAGTGACATGGCAAGCTTAAAATAGTGCATTAGACGTAGATGTAGGTTGGGTGGAGCGGAGCGCAACCCAACATCCTGATATATGTTGGGTTACACAAAGCCTCCAACGCCACTTGCTACAACGCGGGAAACCCGCACAACGCAGTAGCTCCCCAACCTACAATTTTTTTGCAACATTTTAGCCTTGCCACGCCACTACCTAATATTTACTTTATCAATAGACGGTTTTACAAGTGATTTTGAAACAGTTCTAGAACATGTTGCCAAGCATCAGGAGCAGCTTCAGGATTGTAACTTGGGTGTTGTTCCATAAATGGGTACTTGTCTTTGAAGAATCCGGCAAAGAATCCATGTCCGGCATCGTATCGAAATACACGATGATTGATTTGATGTTTCTTTAATTCTGCCTCAATTTGCTCGTTTTCTTCCTGGGAAATTAATGTATCTCTTGTACCAAAAAAGGCATAAATAGTACCTTGAATTTCCGATGTGCGATTAATAGTTGGAGTGTCTTCGCCATAACTAGAAGTGGTAATTCCGCCACCGTAAAACGAAGCTGTTGCTTTGATATCAGGGAAAGTCGCAGCAATGTAAGCAACATGACCGCCAAAACAAAAACCAATAACACCAATTGCATCATCTTTGACATTGGGTAAAGTTTTAAGGTAGGTGATCGCAGCTTGAATATCACTTAAGATATCTTGATACTTTACTTGTTGATAGTATTCCAACCCCAGCCTATAGCTTTCTGGACTAAACCCAACATCTTCAGCGCTAAAATCAGCTTCAAAACCGGGAGCAATACGTTGATACATCGCAGGGGCTATTGCTACATAACCTTGTTTAGCGATTAATTCGGTGATATCTCGAATATTACTATTGATTCCAAAAATTTCTGGAAAAACTATAACTGCGCCAAAGGTTCCCTTTTGTGCTGGTTGAGCTAAGTAAGCATCGATTTCTAAGTCATCGTTGGGTACTTTGACTTTTGCAGTGTTAATTTCGATGTTTGTTGTTTCTACCATATTTGTTTCGGCTGCTTTTATACCAACTCATTTATTCTGACTGTTTTTCGACACCGATGGGCGATGTCTACAAGGATTGCTCTACTTAATAAGCATCGGGTTAAATTAAATATGCGTTATCCAGAACCCTTGTAGAGACATAACAGTGCTATGTATCTAAATGCAGATTAGAAAAATTTCTAACTTTTGAATAGATGTCATCTCAAACTTCTGGAAGATTACAAGAGTTTTTGATTTGTGCGACCTTACATAAAGTAAGCATAAAGACTCAAAATTAATAACCAGAAGAAAAAACAATGCCAGATCAAAGTTTTAGAACAAATATTCCAGAAGTTGACCCAACAGAGATTGAAGATACTCGAACTGCGATCGCTGATGAACATCACTCCTTTCTTGAGAAAGTCATGGTTCGAAGCGGATTTGCGGATTTGTATGACGCAAGAGACTTTACCGAAGTTGTGTATCGCGTCATGCGTGACTTAATGACCACAGACACAATCGATCGCGTTGAGTCAGAACTGCATACAGAAGCTATACCTACAGATGAAAAAGCACTCCAGTTTGAAGTGGCTGAACTCTGGAAAGACACCAATCCGGTTGTGAGATTTTTAAGTCGCATCCGTCAACCTTTAAGAGGCCCGGCTCCTATTGGAATTGATTCCAAGCTCTTTCTAACGCGGGTTGCGAATGAAGGAGGGGTTCCAGGATCAGTCGAGGCAGAACAGGCAGTTAAAGCGGTATTTTCTGCTACCAAAGACGAACTTTCCCCAGAGCGGATTCAGGAAATTGCTGGCGCACTCCCTGATTATGTACGTCAGCTTTGGGATCAAGCTTAATTAGAAGTATAAAAAAGTTAAGTCTGTTTGTGGGTAGCGATCGCAAACAGGCTTTTTAAATAGGTTTAGCCTACAGCAAACTCTGTATACTGCCTTACATGAGGTGCATGATATGCTATCACAATATCTTGCTTAGGCACTCCCTCGCTCACAAGTTGATCTGCGATCGCCTCCGGGGGCTATGCGAACGCTTATGACCTATGATTTCTACCAATTATGCCTTATAGTCAGTTTACAACTATCAGTAAAGTTAAAGAAGCTTTCGGGTTAAAAACGCAAGAAGGTGGGCGTTTTATTCCTGCCATTGAACCAATTGAAGTATCTGCTACACTGACGGCATATCTTGAAGAAAGTCTGCCAATTACTTCTTCAGCAAGTGAAAAAGCACGTTCAGAAGGAATTATTTACCCAGTATTATTAGAAGTTAGACGAATATTAAATCGCCAAATTAGCTTATTCTCTGGAGAAGATTTTACAGTTGATGAGGCAGTTGGACTTAATGGAATGTGTGATTTTCTTTTAAGTCGTTCGCCGGAAGTGCTAGAAATTGAAGCACCTGCAATTGTAATTTTGGAAGCAAAAAAAGCTGATTTAAGAACAGGGTTTGGACAATGTATTGCAGAAATGGTTGCCGCACAAAGATTCAATGCCGCCAAAAATCGTCCAGTTGCCGTAATCTATGGTTCTATTAGCAGTGGTACACAATGGCGATTCTTAAAGCTAGAGGATAATCTTGTCACTATCGACTTAACAGATTATCCCCTTCCGCCTGTAGAACAAATTCTCGGATTTTTAGTTTGGATGGTTCAAAATAGTTGATAGATGCGTTGGCATCGTATTGCAGCATGATATCACCTTACAAGCAAATCTGTGACAAAATAATATTGTTGTTTGATAGCCAATGCGATGCCTACCGGCGGGCTACGCCAACGCTTACGACCTATGATTTCTGCCATCTCGCGCCGCTACAGCTTGGATGAATATCGCGCGATCGCCTGCTGATATGATGAAGGTGCATTGGAATTTGCGATAACGCACTCTATTAAGGATGTGATCGCACTACCCGAATCCTTTTGTTTTTTTCGGTTGTGCTAAAAAGGTTGAGTGATCGCAGTACATGATATATCTGCCTTCACCAGGAACCTCTGGGTAGTTAAGACGTGGTATCTGTCGCAAGTCAATCATTATTTCGCAGGTTTCATCTAAGTCTTTAACTTGACTTTGGGGGATCTTTGGTAAATTTATTGGAAACGAAGTTGGCTGGTTCCAAACCACCCAAAAAGCCAGGGGAAAAAACTTGAGCAAGCAGCTACCAGAAATGAATCCCTCTCCGAGAGATGATCCAATTGCAAGTGAATTAATAACTATTTGTTTATTTGATGGATAAATCCAATAGTAGATATCAAGATTATCTGGTATGTTGCTAGACTGATCCAAAAAATAGTTTCTCAAAGCATCTGGAAAAGGTGCAGATATAGGAGGCTTTCCTATAATTGGCAACTTTCCAGCTAAGATATGACCAATGAGAGATCTAATTAATTTTTGAGGTTTTACACTTAAATTTATTTTTTCTGGCAAAGATAGCCCCAGTTCTTGCTGAATCCTCACCATTCCAGCCACCTTTTTAGATAGCTCAATCAATTCTGGATCATATTGTGCGCCAAGCAAGTTATTGTTACAGTCACCGCAAATAGAGAGTATATTTAGCCCACTTTGAGAATCGGTTGAATTTTTACTTGATTCCGAAATGTGTTGTGTTAAAGTTCTTAACTCGACAAGTGTTGGTTTGACACAGCCTTGTGGAGGAATATGATCTCGTGTCAGTTGAGAATATTTACCACAAATATTACAGTACCCTTTCTTGTCACCCTTAAATTTTATTTTGTGAGTATTCATGATTTTGTTCAGCAAAAGATTTACTCGTTAGATTAGGGTGGTGATGGTCAGGTTCAGCTTTGATCGGATATTTGGGATATTTGAGATCATGCTGCGTTGCACTTTGCGACAATGCACCCTACATTGAGGATGCTCTTATTATTGAATTGCATTGTTATGTGGGTAATCCAAGTGTTGTACACACCCTTCTATAAGGTACTCCCAGATCAGACCAGATTCGTACTGCTTACGCTGAAACCCTATGGTCGGTAACTCCAGAACAATATTCCCAAATCCCGACCAATATCCTCTCCATAAACTGTCTATGTCTTGAAGTACTGATACACGATACGCATGGCGCAACAATGAAACATGCTCCATGTTTACGCGTACAACTCTATTTAGAGGGTTGTCAATCAGCCGAAACCGCTTCACAGAATCGAGAGGCCAGCCGTATTTAGTATTTACTGCTTGGCAAGACTCAATGTTCCCAAACGCGTAGATTGCAGAAAAACGTGAGGGGAAGAACTGGTAGTAGTGCTTCCGAAATATTTCAGCATCGTACTCAACGCGATAGTCATTGATCGCAGTCAGAAAGTAAGGGGAGAGAGCCATGCTATCCATCTCGCAAGGCTCATACGGAAGGTAGTTAGCACTACCTTTTTGGTACTTAGAAAAAAACTCTGGGTTAATATCCAGGCTTCCAAAAGCTCCCGATGAGAAGACACCTGTGAAATTGAAATTGTGATATGTTAACGGATTTAATTCATTGACGAAGATATAAAACTCGTTCGGCACATTTTCGTCAGCGTTCATGAGTTTGGTCATACACTGATACATCTGAATATATGGAAATTTATTATACACAAAATTACCATATAATTACTTGCTAGAATTTGCTATGGTAAGTTAAAAGTACAAGTAGAGTGTATTGTTGGGTAGCGCGACGCACTAAATCAATTTTCTTGGCAAATTCAACTACGTTTATAAACTAACTCCATTTTCAACTTCTCAATTTCAAGCCTCAACTTTTCATTCTCCATCCTCAACTTAGCATTCTCCTCTCTAACCAACTCAACTTCATTCCTCTTACTCAACGCCTGATTAATTGCCAGCTTCCGCATATCTAGCGAAAACCAACGCTGATAAGTTTGGGTGTGAACCTGCACACTATGACCCAAATTATCTGCCGCCGCTTTAATTGGTATCCCCAAAATATGCGCCCGAATTGCCCAGGCATGGCGTAAATCATAAGGCTTAAAATCTAATCCTATTTTGCGGAACCACCAACTAACTCGCTGTGTTAACGCCGTTATATCTGCATGATTGGTGTTATCTTTTTTAGCGATCGCACTTCTCAACATCTCTAAATATTGAGGATTTCTCAGATCAAAATCCTCAATCCATTGCCTATATAATGGTAATGCTTCTCTCTCACCAGTTTTACAATCTTTATCAACTTTCCATGTCAAATCTGTATTTTCTTTACTCAACCACCAATCAATATCAGGATTAATAAAAAGTTCCCTTGGACGTAAACCAAAAACTGCTAACATTCCATAAGCCCACCGCCAAAGTTGCCAGCTATCTTGAACGTTTTGATTAACTTGATTACCTCTACTATTAAGATAATCTTCAAACTTGAGAATTCCCTCAGCTATTTCCGCATCTGTAGGTATATTTCGGGAATTATTCTCAGGCATCTTGGAATATTTCGATAAATCAATTTCGATATTGAATGTCACACAAAATGCTGCGATCGCTCTAGCTGCATTATATTTAGCCCATTCTTTATCGATTTGTTCAATTGAACTTATCAGATTTTCAGCAGTTGCCAAATCTTGGGGATTAGTAAATCTCTTTGTG
Organism: Nostoc sp. UCD121; assembly: GCF_014222285.1. GTDB lineage: Bacteria > Cyanobacteriota > Cyanobacteriia > Cyanobacteriales > Nostocaceae > Nostoc. Next base: position 10,658 of record NZ_JACKZS010000036.1, on the reverse strand, counting down.
CGGGAAAAGTAATAAAAAAAAGTATGTTCGCTTTTCGTTGTGCGTTTATGAGTTTTAAAATACTCATTCTCAAATTGTTCGAGTAATTCTCCTATAGTTTTAAATTCTTTTTTAATTGCCTCATTTCCTAAATATTTATCATTCCATTCAAACGTTTTACGCGCGATTAATTTTCCTAATTCATAGGCTTCTTCCTCAGCCGTCTTGAGTCCATCCAAGTTAGCGGGAATATTCAAGCTGAGATTGTATTGCTTTCTCCCAGTACTGTTGCTGTCTTTGTCTCCCGGTTTAATTGGCAACGTCGCTCGTAATTGCAGACTTCCATTCGATTCTCTAATTGTCACCTTTGCCTTTGCAGACTTCAAACGCAGATTAACTTTCTCTAATTCCAATAGTACTTTCGTTCTCATCGTGCGCTCTTTGTTGCTGTGATTGCAGAGATAAACATAAACACCGGGCAGTGTTGCATATTTGCGGGATAATTTCGCTGGTTTTGTGGGATGGGCATCTTGCCCGTCCCTTGTATTTCCAGGCGGGCAGGATGCCCACCCTACAAGAATCATCCCTTTATTCAGCAACGCCCCGGCTCAGGACAACATTTAGATGATGCGTAAGTCCTGAACCTGATTATGCTGTGTTTTTAGCCTATATTTAGGCTAAAAATAAATGTGTTCCCAGAAAACAATGTTTAGCAGAGACATTGCTTACTGCAAACATTAGACAGTTGAAAAAAATTAAACCACCAAAAGGATTACTCCGGCCCTTATCACGGTTATGACGGCTTCGCTATCTTCGCTCGTGATATGGACTTGGCACTCAACAGCCCAACTTGGTCATTAATTGGCGCTCCTTGGAATGAAAAAGCTCAGGCTAAGAAGGCTGAAGCTAAAGCTAAGGCTGCCGTCTAGAGAAATGGGAGAGAGCGATAAGTAAGGATAACCTGGGGCTAAAACCCCAGGGGGGAGTTGGGAATCCAAAATTCAAAACTGAAAAATTAAAAATTTCTTTTGATTTTTGCTTTTTGAATTTTGAATCATATTCCCATCTCCCAGCCCCGCCTCAAATCCTTATTTCTCAATCAGTAAAAGAATTCAGTAAGCTTGGAGTCCAGAAGAAATGCCTCAGAATCCAGAAAAAATTCAAGATCACGTCGAGTTATTCCACCAACCTGAGTACCAACAGCTATTTGAAAACAAAAAGCAGTTTGAAAACGGTCACGACCCCGAAGAAGTAACACGGGTTGCAGAGTGGACAAAGGGTTGGGATTATCGTGAAAAGAACTTCGCTCGTGAAGCTTTAACCGTTAACCCTGCTAAAGGCTGCCAACCACTAGGAGCAATCTTTGCTGCTGTTGGTTTTGAAGGTACTCTACCTTTCGTTCAAGGTTCTCAAGGTTGCGTTGCTTACTTCCGCACCCACTTAACCCGTCACTACAAAGAGCCATTCTCTGGTGTATCTTCTTCAATGACTGAAGATGCAGCCGTGTTTGGTGGTCTGCAAAACATGATTGACGGCTTGGCGAACTCTTACACTCTCTACAAGCCTAAGATGATCGCTGTCTGCACCACCTGTATGGCAGAAGTAATTGGTGATGACTTACAAGCTTTCATCAACAACGCTAAGAGTGCTGGTTCAGTTCCTCAAGATTTCCCAGTACCTTACGCTCACACCCCTAGCTTTGTCGGTTCCCACATCACTGGTTACGACAACATGATGAAGGGAATTCTTTCTAACTTGACCGCAGGTCATAAGAAAGAAACCAGCAATGGTAAAATCAACTTCATCCCAGGTTTTGACACCTATGTAGGCAACAACCGCGAAATCAAGCGGATTGCTTCTTTGTTCGGCTTTGACTACACAATTCTAGCCGACAACAGCGACTACCTGGATTCACCAAACACAGGTGAATTCGATATGTACCCAGGTGGAACAAAGCTAGAAGATGCAGCAGATTCAATCAATGCGAAAGCTACGATCGCACTGCAAGCACACTCTACACCCAAAACCCGCGAATACATCGAAAAAGAATGGAAGCAACCAACCTCAGTTTCCCGTCCTTGGGGCATTAAGGGTACTGATGAGTTCTTGATGAAACTCAGCGAATTGAGCGGTATCCCCATTCCTCAAGAATTGGAAATCGAACGCGGTCGGGCAGTTGATGCCATGACTGATTCCCACTCATGGATTCACGGCAAGCGCTTCGCTATCTACGGCGAACCAGATTTAGTATACAGCGTAGTTGGCTTTATGCTAGAAATGGGTGCTGAACCTGTGCATATCTTGGTTCACAACAGCAACGAAGTATTTGAAGCAGAAATCAAAGAATTGCTTGCTTCTAGCCCCTTCGGTCAACATGCAACTGTTTGGCCTGGTAAGGACTTGTGGCACATGCGTTCATTGTTGTTCACAGAACCAGTAGACTTCTTAGTTGGTAACACATACGGTAAGTACCTGTGGCGCGACACCAAGATTCCCCTCGTGAGAATCGGCTACCCCATCATGGATCGCCACCACCTACACCGCTATGCCACCATTGGTTATCAAGGTGTGATCAACCTCCTCAACTGGACTGTAAACACCCTGTTTGAAGAAATCGATCGCAACACCAACATTCCTTCTAAGACAGATATTTCCTACGACTTGATTCGTTAGAAATTGCGTAGAAACACAACGTGTTAATTAAAGGGTAAAGAAGGGGAGTAGGGAGTAGGGAATAGGGAATAGGGAATAGGGAATAGGGACTGGGAAAATACCCAATGTCCAATGCCCAATGCCCCATGCCCAATCCCCAATTCCCAATCCCCAACTCCCCTTTTTCTTGATAGCATTTACCCAAGGAATTGATAAATGGAAACCATCAATCACACTCACGAACACACTCACACTCATCCTCATCCTAATTACCATCCACCTAATCAGAAAAAACCAGGATGGTTCCACAATCTTCTTAATCCGTTGCGGCGTGTAGTGGATGGAATTCAGGTTAAAAATAATCGCTTCGCTCATCTAGTTTGCCAAACAATTCCTTGTTGTTGTCCCTTTGAGCGACAAATTAAATTATTTGGTAAGTGTATTGATATCCCACCACTATGTAAACTCAATCCTTTATATGACGAATTTGTAGGATTGCGTTTCCGCGCTCTATCTTACCTCGCTGATGTATGTGGAGAAGATGTCACAAAATACATTTGCTAATTATTGGGCATGGGGCATTGGTCATTAGTCATTAGTTGTTAGTTATTCAAAGGACAAATGACAAATGACAAAGGACAATTAACAATTAAGAGAAGAGAGATGAAAAGCACCCAAGGCAAAATCAACGAGCTGCTGACTGAGACAGGATGCGAGCATAATCAGCACAAACAAGCGGAAAAGAAAAACAAATCATGCGCTCAACAGGCACAACCTGGCGCGGCTCAAGGGGGCTGTGCCTTTGATGGTGCAATGATTGCTTTAGTGCCGATCGCAGATGCAGCGCATCTAGTCCACGGGCCGATCGCCTGTGCTGGTAATTCCTGGGGCAGTCGTGGTAGTCTGTCGTCTGGCCCTCAACTCTACAAAATGGGCTTTACTACTGACTTGGGTGAAAACGATGTCATCTTCGGTGGCGAAAAGAAGCTTTACAAAGCAATTTTGGAACTTCACGAGCGCTACCAACCAGCAGCAGTATTCGTCTACGCCACTTGTGTTACAGCTTTAATTGGTGATGATATTGATGCTGTCTGCAAAGCTGCGGCTGAGAAAATTGGTACTCCTGTTGTTCCCGTCATTGCACCCGGATTCATTGGCAGTAAAAATCTCGGCAACCGTTTTGGTGGTGAATCTTTATTAGAATATGTTGTCGGAACAGCAGAACCGGAACATACAACGCCCTATGATATTAACTTAATCGGTGAATATAACATCGCCGGTGAAATGTGGGGAGTAACACCACTGCTAGAAAAATTAGGCATCCGTATTTTGTCTAAAATTACGGGCGATGCTCGCTACAATGAAATTCGCTATGCCCACCGCGCCAAGCTCAACGTCATGATCTGCTCACGAGCGTTGCTCAATATGGCGAGAAAGATGGAGGAGCGTTACAACATCCCTTACATTGAAGAGTCTTTCTACGGCATCGATGATATGAATCGCTGTCTGCGAAATATCGCCGCTAAATTAGGCGACGCTGATTTACAAGAGCGGACAGAAAAGCTAATTGCAGAAGAAACGGCTGCTTTAGATTTGGCACTTGCTCCTTATCGCGCTCGACTCAAAGGTAAGCGGGTTGTTTTGTATACTGGTGGTGTTAAGAGTTGGTCGATTATTTCGGCTGCTAGAGACTTAGGCATTGAAGTTGTTGCTACCAGTACTCGGAAAAGTACTGAAGAAGATAAAGCCAAAATCAAGAAGTTGATTGGCAACGATGGCATCATGCTGGAGAAAGGCAACGCTCAAGAATTGCTACAACTGGTTAAAGACACTCGCGCAGATATGCTGATTGCTGGTGGACGTAACCAATACACAGCTTTGAAAGCTCGAATTCCTTTCCTTGACATTAACCAAGAACGTCACCATCCTTATGCAGGTTATGTGGGAATGATTGAGATGGCGCGGGAACTGTACGAAGCTCTGTATAGCCCGATTTGGGAACAAATACGCAAACCCGCTCCTTGGGAAGAAGAGGAGGAAGTTTAATGGCGATCGTTACCGCTTCTAACAAAGCACTGACAGTTAATCCCCTCAAGCAAAGTCAAGCTTTGGGCGCAACCTTAGCCTTTTTGGGATTGAAAGGGACAATGCCCTTATTCCACGGTTCTCAAGGTTGTACTGCTTTCGCTAAAGTTGTCCTGGTGCGGCATTTCCGGGAAGCGATTCCCCTTGCTACCACAGCGATGACGGAAGTCACTACTATCTTGGGTGGTGAAGAGAATGTGGAGCAAGCAATTCTGACTCTGGTAGAAAAGGCTAACCCAGAAATTATTGGTTTATGTAGTACTGGGTTAACGGAAACTAGAGGCGATGACATTGAAGGTTTTCTTAAGGAAATCCGCGATCGCCATCCCGAATTGAATGATTTAGCGATCGTTTTTGCACCTACCCCAGATTTTAAAGGTGCGTTGCAAGATGGTTTTGCTGTTGCTGTAGAAAGCATCGTTAAGGAAATTCCTCGCGCGGGTGGACTCAGAACCGAACAAGTCACGATTTTGGCAGGTTCTGCCTTCACGCCTGGGGATGTACAGGAAATCAAAGAGATAATTACGTCCTTTGGACTAGTGCCGATCTTTGTACCTGACCTTGGCGCTTCTCTAGATGGACATTTAGAGGATAGTTACAGTGCGGTTACAGTCAGTGGAACTACCTTAAAACAGCTACGAGAAGTAGGTAGTTCTGCCTTTACCCTGGCATTAGGTGAAAGTATGCGGGGGGCTGCAAAGATTCTCGAAGAACGCTTTGGCACACCTTACGAAGTGTTTGGCGAACTGACGGGATTGGAACCAGTAGATGAATTTATCCAAGCATTGGCGATTCTGAGCGGTAACAGCGTACCTGAAAAATACCGCCGCCAACGTCGTCAGTTGCAAGATGCGATGCTAGACACCCACTTTTACTTCGGTGCAAAACGAGTTTCCTTAGCACTGGAACCAGATTTGTTGTGGTCAACAGTGCATTTCCTGCAATCGATGGGAGCGCAAATTCATGCTGTGGTGACAACCACGCGATCGCACCTCTTAGAAAAACTCCCGGTTAAAAGTATCACTATCGGCGACTTGGAAGACTTTGAGAGTCTAGCGGGTGGTTCTGATTTGCTGATTGGTAACTCGAATGTGGGTGCGATCGCAAAACGGCTCTCGATTCCTCTTTATCGTCTAGGATTGCCCATTTATGACCGCTTAGGTAATGGTCAATTTACTAAAGTTGGCTATCGAGGCACGATGGAGCTTTTATTTGGCATCGGCAACCTGTTTTTAGAAGCAGAAGAAGCGAGAGTTAAGCAGTTCCAAGAGTTCGGAACTGTGAGCGCTGAGTTTTGAATTCACACTTGAAATTCACAACAGTTCAGTTAAGAATTGATCCTCCCTAACCCTCCTTAAAAAGGAAGGAATAGAGCAAGCCTTAAATTAGCCCCCCTTTTTAAGGGGAGCCAGCGCGGTCTTGGGGGTTTCCCCCATGAGCGACTGGCGTGGGTTGGGGGGATCTTCCGAGGCTAAATATTACTAACTGAACCGTATTGCTTCAAAATTCAAAACTTTAGAGAGGAGAATTACAATGAAAATAGCCTTCACGACGAGCGACCGAGTTCATATTAATGCCCACTTCGGATGGGCAAAAATGATTGATGTTTACGAAATTTCCGACGAGGGATATCACTTCGTAGAAACCCTCACCTTTGAAGGCGAACTCAAAGAAGATGGAAATGAAGACAAAATCACCCCAAAGCTTGAGTCAATAGGCGACTGTACGATTATTTACGTAACAGCAATTGGTGGTAGCGCCGCCGCTCGGTTAATCAAGAAAGGTGTCACCCCAGTGAAGGCGCGATCGGAAGAAGAAGAAATTAGTGAAGTGCTAAACAAGCTAGTAAAAACCCTCAAAGGTAATCCTCCACCTTGGTTGCGTAAAGCTTTACAGCCAAAAACCACAAACTTTGCTGATGAAATTGAAGACGAAGCAACAGTATGACCACAAATAATAGTGTTAACGGAACTGCTACAACTGAAGTCTTGAACTCACCTTTCCTTAAGGTATTAATCAAACAAATCCGTGGTCAAGACAGTTATGGAGTTTATCGTACTTGGTCGGATGAGTTAATTCTTAAACCCTTTATTGTCACCAAACAAAAGAAACGGGAAATTTCCGTTGAGGGCGAAGTTGATCCGGTAACTCAAGCACGAATTATGGCATTTTTTCGGGCTGTAGCGGCTGGGATTGAACAAGAAACAGGTTTGATATCTCAGGTTGTAGTTGATTTGAGCCATGAAGGATTTGGCTGGGCGCTAGTTTTTTCTGGTCGTCTCTTGCTAGCTGTGAAAACTTTGCGAGATGCTCAACGCTTTGGCTTTGACTCAATAGAGAAATTAGCAGAAGAGGGAGAAAATTACGTCAAAAAAGGTCTTGATTTGGCGAAACGCTTTCCTGAAGTTGGCAAAATTTAATTAGTCATTGGTCATTGGTCATTTGTACTGAGCGAAGCCGAAGTATTGGTCATTAGTAAAAGACAAATGACTAATGACAACAGACGAGGACAAAGGACAAATGACAAATGACAATTGAGGAACTACAAGGACAAATCAGACGGCTCAACAGCAAAGCAGGTCAAATGAAAATGGATCTGCATGATTTAGCTGAAGGTCTGCCAACAGATTACACACAACTTATGGATGTTGCCGCCGCAACTTATGAAATCTATCGCCAGTTAGATGAACTTAAGCAACATCTGAAACAATTGGAGAATGCCAAATGACTGGAACAATTGATGAATTCAAGAAGCTCGTAGATGCAGAAGAATTTTTTCAATTCTTTAATATGCCCTACGACTTAGAAGTTGTGAATGTGCATCGTCTACATATTCTGAAAAAGTTTTCTCAACATATACAGGAAATTGATGATAATTCTCCTGGCTTGAGTCAAGAAGAGAAATTAAATCAATATTCTTTGGCTTTGCAAAAAGCTTATCAGTTATTTACCGAATCGACAGCTTATGAACAAAAGCTGTTCAAAGTGTTTAACGACAAGCCGAAAAATGTAGTCACACTGACAGAAATCACTTCTGATTAGGAGGTATAAATTGGTTAACCTAACGCCTACCGAATTAGAACGCTATCGTCGCCAAATGATGCTTCCGAACTTTGGCGAAGCAGCACAGAAACGCTTGAAGTCAGCGACAGTTTTGGTTACAGGTGTGGGGGGATTAGGCGGTACGGCGGCGCTTTACTTAGCAGTAGCGGGCGTTGGGCGGCTAATCTTAGTCCGGGGTGGTGACTTGCGGCAAGATGATATGAATCGTCAGGTTCTCATGACTGATGATTGGGTAGGTAAGCCAAGGGTATTTAAAGCTAAAGAAACTTTGGATGCGATTAATCCTGATGTCCAAGTGGAAGCTGTTCATGATTACATCACCCCGGAAAATGTAGATTCGTTAGTGCAGTCGGCTGATATGGCTCTTGATTGCGCCCACAATTTTACAGAGCGCAATTTGTTAAATGAAGCCTGTGTGCGATCGCGCAAGCCAATGGTGGAAGCCGCAATGAATGGGATGGAGGCTTACCTGACAACGATTATTCCTGGTGTGACTCCTTGTTTATCTTGTCTGTTTCCAGAAAAGCCTGAGTGGGATCAGCGCGGCTTTTCAGTTCTAGGCGCTGTTTCTGGAACCCTAGCTTGTCTAACAGCACTGGAAGCGATCAAGCTGATCACCGGGTTTAGTCAGCCTCTATTGTCGCAATTGCTGACAATCGACCTAAATCGGATGGAATTTGCTAAACGCCGTTCTCACCGCGATCGCTCTTGTCCAGTATGCGGCAATAGTGCGCCTTGGAGACACGCGCAATCCAATTCGATGGAACCCACAGTCAATAGTCATTAGTCATTAGTCATTGGTCATTGGTGAATAACAAAGGACAAATGACAACTGACAAATAACAACCCTACACCTGAAATCAGAACAACTAATCGCTACAAATCAGGAGACTTAATGGCCGTTATCTTATCAGAAAAAGCAGAATTCCATCTGCGAGCATTCCTCAAAGGTTCAGCACCCGACGCTGATGGCACAACTAAAGGTGTTCGCATCTCTGTAAAAGATGGTGGTTGCAGTGGTTATGAATATGCAATCGATATCACCAGCAAACCTCAACCAGATGATTTGGTAAGTCACCAAGGCAAAGTGGTAGTTTACGTTGATGCCAAAAGTGCGCCGTTATTAGACGGAGTTATCGTTGACTTCGTTGAGGGAGTGATGGAAAGCGGTTTTAAATTCATCAACCCCAATGCAACTGATACCTGCGGTTGTGGAAAGTCCTTTAAAACAGACGATGGCACACCTACTGGTGTACCTTGCAGCTAACATCATTCCGTTAGCGCTAAGTCAATTGTAGAGGCTTCCCATAGAAGCACTTCGCATTTCAATGCTCTTGAGATAGCTTCTAGTTCGTGTTGCATTCCTTATCCCTATATAGAAGCCAACTAAACTTTGTATCTCCGTAAGAAAGAGGGGAGCAAAAGTAGGATAGGTTGCTCAAAAAATTCGGAAATTAAACCAACTGTATAACGTTTGAGGAGAATCGGAAAATGGCTTCCTATCAAGTTAGATTAATCAACAAAAAAGAAGACCTCGACACCACAATTGAAGTTGAAGAAGACACCACCATCTTAGAAGCAGCAGAAGAAAATGGTATTGAATTGCCCTTCTCATGTCATGCAGGATCTTGCTCTAGCTGTGTAGGTAAGGTTGTTGAAGGTGAAGTTAATCAAGAAGATCAAAACTTTCTGGATGACGATCAGGTTTCTAAAGGATACGCTCTACTTTGTGTAACTTATCCTCGTTCTAATTGCACAATTAAGACTCATCAAGAAGCGTACCTCGTATAAAGTATTACTTTGGTTGCCGTCTTTGGCGACCAAATAAAGCATGAAGGATGAAGGATGAAAATATACTTCCTTCTTCCCTTCAAAATTATTAATTTATAATTGAAATGTTTACCCCCTTTAGTGTAACTGGCTGTTCATTAGAATTATTGAGAACAGGAGAGCGAGGAATCGTCACCTTCTGTAAAACTCAGGATGAAACAATCTTAAACAGACTAATATCAACAGGGATAACACCAGGAAATGCTATCATTTTAGAACAAAAGTTTCCATCATTTATTATTAAAATAGAAAACACATCTTTAGCACTAGATACAGAAATGATCCAAGCTATTTATGTACGCATTATTGATAATTAAACTAATTAAAATATATAATATTCCCTTGAATAGAAATTTTTGGTTTCGTAATTAAGACCATACATAGTAATTACAAATTACGAATTAAATTGACCTCACTCCTGTATTAATTAATTCAAGGAGTGAGGTCATTAAATTGAAAAATATAAATGCAATTCGATATTAGTGATAGAGGCGCTTGCAATAAAAGGCAAATTGCCTATTTTTACTCAACAGCAACTATCACATCTGATGATTTAATCACGGCATAAGCCTCCTTGCCTTCTGCAAGTCCCAGCTTTTCTGCTGATGATTTTGTGATTATTGACACTAACTCTACTCCTGGTGCAATTTCTAAAATTACCTCAGTGTTAACTGTACCAGGCACAACTTTTTTTACAGTACCTTTGAGAGAATTACGAGCGCTAATTTCCATGTTTCGTCTGTGTTTTACTTATCAGGACTTAAATAAGTTAGCAAATTTGGCTTAAAAAAAGAAAATGTTTTAAATTTCTTAATAAGTCTTAGATATATAAAGTAAATCTCAAGATCATAATTCGTTTTTATTAAAAACAGCATTTAATGGAAAAATGGTATCAAATTTTAGCAAGACAATGGGCTTAAGACCGTTGTTAAAGCTAGGAGAACTTGAACTTACGCAAAAGTCTATTTGCTATTAGTCTAGATAATGAAATTAGATTGTAAAAAATACTGTACTTTAATTGTTTTTAAATATTTTTTTTAGATATATCC
>NZ_JACKZS010000363.1 GCF_014222285.1 Nostoc sp. UCD121 | reverse complement strand
CACTAAATTTACTCTTCTAATATTGAATGAAGAGTAAGATAGTGCTTACTTATGTATTTAGCAATAATATCTTTATATTACCAATATAAAATTTTTTCTTTTTATTGTTAAAATTATCTTTAAAAGCACTAAATAACTTCTGATTCTTTTGAATTTCATTTATTTATAAATAGCCAAAAGCACCATGATGATTTTATAAATTTATGATTAGCAACTCATCAATGGCTATAGCACTGACTTATTTAACCGAGTGACTAGGGATATGGATTCTGGCCTTTATTACGTTAGTTCAATCTAACTGTTCATTGGTGCTACAGCCAGAATTAGAGATTTGCTGGTTTCCTGATGGTAGTGTTCTGAGTTGTTAATTAATAATCATTTTCAACTCAATACATATAACTTTTTTGATAGATGACTCAGCATAGAATTTGGTCATCATTCCCTGCCACAAAAATCCTAGTGATAGAAAAATGAGATACGAATCGTCGAAAAAAATTCTTGTAATTGAAGATGATGCTGTTACTCGCAACATCTTCTTAGAGGTTCTTGAGGCTCAAGGTTTTGACACCATAGATGCTGAAGATGGAGTAGCTGGTATCCAGAAAGCACAAGAGCATTTACCCGACTTAGTGATTTGCGATATTCAAATGCCAGATATGGATGGCTACACCGTTTTGGCTAGGTTGCGCCAAGATCCTCACACAGCAATTATTCCTTTCATTTTTTTGACTGGGAGTAATACTCAAACAGATGTTCGCAAAGGAATGGAGTTGGGAGCGGATGATTATCTGACTAAACCCTCTAGTATAGAAGATTTGCTCAGAGCGATCGCTGTTCGATTAGAAAAGCAAGCTTTTTTGAGGTATTGGTACGCTACTAACTCTCATCAAGCCGCTCAATCACCACCTTCATCGTTCAACTCTGAGTCCATTTTCCCATCGGTTCCCCAACTGCAAGCGGTTTTCGACTTTATTGAAGCTAATTATCGCCAAGGAATTACTTTGTCTGATGTGGCTCTTGCGGTTGGTTATTCGCCTGCTTACTTGACTAACCGAGTAGCCAAACAAACAGGAGAAACTGTGAACGCTTGGATTGTTAAGCGTCGAATGGCAGCAGCACGTCCTTTACTTAGAGATACTAATCAGACAATCGACCAGATTGCTATTGCACTGGGCTATCAAAATACATGTCATTTCTCTCGTCAGTTTCGTCAACACCACGGGCTTTCTCCCAAAACTTGGAGAAAACAGCAACAACTTTTTCAGTCTTCTAAAAACGCGAAGCTACAATTGATCAAAAATCATGGTGCATTAGAAAAACTTGTACCTTTAGGTTGCTGATTAAAAGTAAATTACTAGTTTTCACTACTTTTTTGCTTGCTCAACTGCTGTATTAATAATTGCACTCCCAGAGCCAACAAACCAATTGCTACTATACCAAATATTCCGCTTCCTAAAGCAACTACACCAACAACCAGAGTCCGAACAGCAGAAGATATCTTAATTACCAATGGATTAATTGAATGGAGAGGTTTAGTAGCAAAATTTGTAGCGATCGCAATCATCAGCGAATACATTGCATATCCCATTCCTCCAGAAATTACTGCCCCAATTAGACAGCGTAAAGGGCTCGCTGTCGCTTGTATTTTAGTATCCGTTTGTGGCGTTAAATTTTGGTCACTCATACGATTTTGGATTTCAGATTTTTAGTTGAGGCATTATCCTTAATTAAGGAAAAACAATTATTTAAACAGATGATGTCACTTTAATACCATGCGTAATTGTCCGAGTTACAAACAACTCTAAGTCCTCATCAATAATTGCTTCCCTTACTTGCTGCAAAACTAGTTCTGCCTGCTGTTGAGACTCAAAAAGAGCAAATACTGTTGGGCCAGAACCAGACATCATTGTTCCTAAAACGCCTTCCTGATTTGCAAATACTTCTCGCAACTGCAAAACTTGAGGATAGGCTGGCAATACCACACGCTCTAAATCATTGTGCAATTTTTGGGCAATTTCCCTCGTATCTTTATGCAAGATAGCTTTTACTATTGCTCCTGAATGAACTGCACTAGCACGCGCTGCCAAATTATCAGTATCTCTAATATAAGAATGACCAAACTGCTGTCGATAGGTTTTGTATGCCCAAGGTGTGGAAACTTCCAGACTGCGGTATTTCCCCAATACTATATATATGTTATCTAAACTCGGCAGGGGAGAAAGTTGCTCACCCCTACCTGTTGCGATCGCAGTTCCACCCGCTACACAAAATGGGACATCAGAACCGAGTGTACCTCCTAACTCTTCTAATTCAGACTGAGTTAATCCCAACTTCCACAGTAAATCTATACCCACTAACACAGATGCTGCATTCGTCGAACCCCCAGCCAACCCAGCCGCTACAGGAATCTGCTTATTGACGGTAATCTCCACACCGCCATATTTAGCAAAGGCTTCAGGAAATTGCCTAACCATTAATTCAGCTGCCCGGTATGCCAGATTACTTTTATCTGTCGGTACTTGTGGGTGGTTGCAGTTAACACGAATGCTGTCAGTGCTGATGGAACGCACATCAATTTGATCTGAAAGTCCGATACTTTGAAGTATCATGGCTAACTCATGATAACCATCGGGGCGATCGCCAATGATTTCCAGATACAAGTTGATTTTAGCAGGGGCAATTAAGCTGTAGGAACGCATTTTATAAGAATGGGGAATGGGGAATTGGAAAATGGGGAATGGGAAAAAATCTATTTTATCTTGTCATCTATTTCCTACTCCCTGCTCCCCACTCTCTACTGCCAGTTCATTTGCTAGGATTACCCATTGCTGAACGCTGATATCTTCGGCTCTGGCTTGGGGATTTATTTTTAATTGTTCCAGTAAGTGGCTCAGGCGATCGCGTTCTATAATAGATTGCAAATTATTTCGTAACATTTTGCGCTTGGCACCAAACCCCAACTTTAAGAAAATCTCTAACTGTCGGGGATTAAGTGCTGGTATTTCTATTTTTCGGGGACGTAATCTTACCACTGCTGAATCAACTTTTGGCGCTGGATGGAATGCAGAGGCTGGGACTGTGCAGATTAACTCACACTCAGCCAAATACTGTACCCGCACGCTCAACGCCCCAAAGGTTTTTGACCCTGGTTTAGCATACAACCTTTCTGCCACCTCTTTTTGTACCAGCAATACTATAGAGTCAAATGGTTCGGGGTTTGGATTTGCGATCGTACCCAGTAGTTTCTCAATGATTGGCCCTGTAATGTTGTAGGGAATATTGGCTACTACTTTGTTTGGCTTTTGGAAATTGGGAAAGGCTACCAAATAAGATGGTAAATCCAGGGTGAGAAAATCGCCTTGCAGCAATAAAAAATTTTCAGTTTTACCCAGTTGCTTTGACAACAGATGGCATAAGTCGCGGTCTATCTCAACTGCAATCAGAGACTGCACTAAGGGTAATAAACGACGAGTTAGAATACCAGTTCCAGGCCCAATTTCCAGGACGCGATCGCCTTTCACGGAGCGATCGCGTCCTGTACACTCCGCTGCTTTTATAATTGCATCGAGCGCCTTTTCACTTTTGAGCCAATGTTGAGCAAAGACCTTACGCGGTCGGATCATCTGTATTTATTGCCTAGTCTAGTTTTTAGCTTTTTCTCAAAAACTTATTATAAATTGTGAAATCCGTCTAAAGCGCTAGACTCACTGTAACGAATCTTGCGGGGTAGGCATCCAGTCGTCAAATGGGAGCCTTTAACTGGAGGCTCTGGAACAACTATGCTTTTATATTCTTATATATATAGTTAGTTCAGGCATTTGGATTTAGGATAAATCCCTCCAGAAAGACTGGTTCCTACCTTTTTCGATAATGATTACTATAATCACTCAGCTTGCATCAGAGCCAATTCAGAAACACTAACTAGCTATATGCATTATCTATATAGGAAAGTTCAGCTACTTCGTCTATGCCTTCCCTACATTGCTTAAGCCATTCACTTGAAAGTAATGCCAGCCAAGAGATTTACCCTTTTAGAAAAAAAATAAATTTACCCCTTGACAAACCAGGGGATGACTAGTTATTCTAGTTAAGTGGGAAGGCGAGAGAAGCCAACCACCACTGAACCTGAAAAACATAATACTTTGAAAGCTTAAAGAAAAACCAATCCTCGTCAAAGGATTTTACTTTTTGGTAAACCCCAAAAAGATAACAATCAAAATTAGTAACTAGGATTCCGAAAAAATATTTTTCGGATACACAAACTCGAAACACAACAAAACGGAGAGTTTGATCCTGGCTCAGGATGAACGCTGGCGGTATGCTTAACACATGCAAGTCGAACGGTGTCTTCG
>NZ_JACKZS010000362.1 GCF_014222285.1 Nostoc sp. UCD121 | reverse complement strand
CTACTACAATGGTATAAGTAATGACATCTAGTTCAAGTGATCGTGAAGTAGGATAGATGTTTTTCTAAGCAATAGTAAAAAACTATGATTTATTCTCAAGTATAAAGTTTAACTATTTTTAGAGCAAGAATTATAAGCACAATGTAAAAGAAATGTTTAAATAAGTAAAAATAAAATAAGTATTTCCACTACTATCAGATTTTAAATAATTAAGATGATTTGGTCTTGTGAATAATCAAGTCTAGCCCATGACTTCATTAAAAAATGCTATGTTTTAATTTAAAGTAGTTGGTGCTAGTCCAATACTGCTTGGGGTTTTGCATTTTAAATCGGAAGTGGTTTCAGGGAAAAGGTTAAAGGTTTTTTCTTTCCCCCTTTTACCCAAAATCCAATAAGTATTGGGTGTCAGTTAAAGATCAGACTGGCATAATGTAGGCGAACATGAAACTTCATTAAGTACTAACTAGACTGTAATCGATAAAACTCATCTTTAGCTAGTCTTGCCTAAGAATAAATAAGTAAGTAGGCGTAAATAATTGTCGTTGAGATAAGACAATAGGCAATCTTGCTACAGTCAATAATTATAAGGGTTTTAGCCTGGTGTATTTCTCTTTACATAGTTTGATTTTATTGTAACAACTTACTTGTCGTGCTTTTAAAATTTCTGAATTTTGAGTTTTTTATAAAATAGAAGATTTGTTCTCTGCTGCTTCAATAAACGCCTCAAACTGACCATCAGGTGTCCATTGAATAGCCCCATCGCGTCCCGTAAAAAATAGTTTAGTTTGGCCTTGATTGAGTTCCGATAAAACCTTTGGATCAAAGTTAACAGAAGAAGCGATCGCCACTTGTGGTTGCAGAGCAATAACTAAATCTTTTAATGACTGAGGTGAACACCACAGGACTTGTGGACGAGGCAAGCTCCCATTTTTGACTAATTGTTGTACCTCTTTAGACTTGACATTACCGACTAATAACCAATTCTGATCTAAAATTTGCAATTGTAAGATGGGTAATTGAGCGTTGATTAACTGCGCCACTATTGAACCAGTTTTGACAGCTTGACCAACAGCCATTGGTTGATAAAATCCCTGATGCTTTTGTAATTCTTGTTGAATTGCCTGAGTTGCAATAGAATTTTCTGGATTGGGGGAATATTCATAAAAGTTTTTGATTGGTAAACGTTGCATTAATTCCAACCAAGCATTACTTTCATTGCCTTGAAAATCAGTTGCGATAGCCCAATTTATTTGATTTATACCTTGCTGTTGTAAAAACGGTAGGATTGTGAAACGTCCAGTCCCTTCATCACCACTATTAATTACAGTTACAGTTCCTCTATCTTGAACAACTACAATTGGTTCCGTACCAGATTCTAATACCGTTATCCTAAACAATGTATTTGTAGAATGCCAAAGGGGGATGAATACTAAACCAAGGGCAATCACATTAGCAACCCACCACCGTCGCTGCCACCAAGGAACTAGCCAAACCAGTATAATCAGTAAATAAATCGTCAAAAGCTGCCAAGTGGATATACTACCTACAGCAACAGAATTTCCTGGCAACTTGCTAAAAAACTCCACTAATTTAATTAGCCAGTCTGTCGGGTAATGTAACACCGAGGCGATGAAGCTTCCTGCCTGAGTCCAAATTAAACCTACTAAAGCACTAATGAGTCCGCCTATACTAATGATCGAAATTAATGGAGTACTAACCACATTCAGCAACAAACTATAAGATGGTACAACCCCAAATACAGAAAGTTGTACAGGTAAAGTCCAAAGAGTTGCAGCAAGTGGAACAGCAATTAAAGAAGCGATCGCAGGTGGTAGCCAGGCTAGGCGGTTGACTAATGCCGGTACTGTTACGATTAAGCCCAGCGTTGCTAAAAAACTCAATTGAAAACCTAAATCCCAAATCCATAGAGGATTAAATACTAATAACAGAGTTGCTGCTAATAGTAATGATCCGAACTGTTTTACCTTCCTTTTTAATAGCAAACCCACTAATGCCGCAAAACCCATAATTACGGCTCTGAGAACCGCAGGTTGAAAACCTGTTAAACTTAGAAAAATGATTAAAGCTAAAAAGCCAAGGGTAAATTGCGTTGCTTTTTTTGCCCGTCTGGTTAACTGTAAGATCACACTCAAGATCAAAGAAGTTTGAAACCCAGAAGCTGCCAAAGCATGAGCTAATCCTGCTTGTACAAATAAGTCGCGGATATCGTAGGGTAAATCAACAGCTTTGCTACCTAAAACCATTGCACTCACAAGAGGCCCTTCAGGGATACCTAACCAACGAACTTGCGATCGCACAATTCGCTCCCGAATTTGCCACCATCCCCATTTGCGTTCCTGATCCAAAACATTTATTTGTCGCCCAATCAAACCAGCAAATGTTCCTTCCTGCTTAAGAAACTTCTGAAAATCGAAACCACCAGGATTGGAAGCCGCCTTTGGTTTGTACAAAATTCCAGTCACAGCAATTTGTTGACTAGGGTATAACCCAGTAGCCTGAAGTATAGGCACTGTCACATACAATTTGCCCGTTACTCCTTTTGGGACACCTGCTGAACCTTTTTCATTTTTGACCTCATCTATCTGAGTTGCTTCCAGCCAAAATTGTCCTCGCTGACTGCGAGTTAAGCGAGGATTACTCGCCACTTCCCCACGAACAATCACAAGTTGTTCTTGATTACTGCTATTTCCAGGTGGAACAAACTGACTAATATCTTTTATACCTGGTTGCGGCACTCGCCATTGAAAATATAGAGTTGCCAATAATCCTACTAAGCCAGCAGCTAGCCATATTCGAGGATGGGGATTAGTTTGCCAGGTATTAGGCACTGCCTTATTTTTGCTTCCAGCCTTTTCTGCTTTTTGGGCAAGTTGTTGTGAACTGGTGCGTCTTCTAAAAAGAATTGCTCCCACTATCCCCAGAGCCAAAATCCACACACCACCCCAAGGAACTACTGTAAACAGCAACCCAAAAATATAACCAAGACAAATAATTACACCACTGGTTTGAATCATAAGATTTTTTGTAAACGCACCTGACACCCAGAATTCGCAGCTGACTTAAAAATAGCTAGAGTAGCAATAGAGAAAAATTGGCGTTGCTGAATTTGGCAATGAAATTCAAAAATCAAATATTCCAAACTCTTATTATCTGCGGCTGGAGTACCTCTGCGTAAGCTTTTCATATCTTTGAATAGACATCTTTGAAAGATTTTGATGCCTGTGGTGAAGTATAGTCCATCAAGTTTATACAAACAAAGCCCGCCTGTGCGGGCCTTATCTTGTAGCCTTAATTTTCCAGATTCAATATTTAACGGTATTTCTGACCTTTAGCAATAGCTACATGATTTAAAGATATGCCTAGCTTATTAGAATGCAAAATCAAAGGTTTGCTAACTTGTGGAGGCAGATTTTGTCTGTGTAGCTGCGATTTCTACTTGCCCAACAGGTATGACTGGTTTTAAATCTTTGAGCAACGGAAAACCCAACTTCTCCCTTTGCTCAACATATAAATGAGCAACCTTCCTAGCCAAATGCCGAATCCTGGCAATATAGCGAGTTCTCTCTGTCACTGAAATCACACCTCTAGCATCCAGCAGATTAAAGGTGTGCGAACACTTCATTACATAATCCAAACTGGGTAACACCAAACCCTTCTCCGTTAACTGAGTAGCTTCCTGCTCATACAAATTAAACAGTGTCAGCAGCAATTCTGGATTAGACGCTTCAAAATTGTATGTACTCTGCTCAATCTCATTTTGCAGAAAAACATCACCATAAGTAATGTTGTCCGTCCAATGAATCTTAGTAATTGCCTCCACTTCCTGGAGATACATCACCAATCGCTCTAAACCATAAGTAATTTCAATAGAAACCGGACGGCAATCAATACCCCCACACTGCTGGAAGTAAGTAAACTGAGTAATTTCCATCCCATCCAACCATACTTCCCACCCAGTACCCCAAGCTCCCACCGTCGCATCTTCCCAGTTATCCTCTACAAACCGAATATCGTGATCTTCAGGACGAACACCTAAAACCCTTAATGAATCAAGATAAATATCTTGGATATTGTCTGGCGAAGGCTTAATCAGAACTTGGTACTGATAATAGTGTTGGAAACGGTTAGGGTTTTCACCATAACGCCCATCCGTCGGGCGACGACACGGTTCAACATAAGCAACAGCCCACGGTTCGGGCCCCAATGCTCTTAAAAATGTCTGGGGATTCTTAGTACCTGCGCCCTTCTCTATATCGTAAGGCTGGGCAATGAGACAACCGTGATCGCCCCAGAACTGATGCAACAAAGCTATAACCGATTGAAAATTCACACTTCCCCCTTATTACTCGACACAGTGCATAAA
>NZ_JACKZS010000586.1 GCF_014222285.1 Nostoc sp. UCD121 | reverse complement strand
ACAACTCCCAAGGCAGATACAGCGAAGCCGAACCCCTTTACATTCAAGCTTTGGCACTCTGGCGCAAGCTGCTGGGTGAAGAATATCCATCTGTCGCAACTAGTCTCAACAACCTAGCGGCACTCTACGATTCCCAAGGCAGATACAGCGAAGCCGAACCCCTTTACATCCAAGCTTTAGCACTCAAGCGCAAGCTGCTGGGTAAAGAACATCCATCTGTCGCCACTAGCCTCAACAACCTAGCTCTACTCTACAACTCCCAAG
>NZ_JACKZS010000361.1 GCF_014222285.1 Nostoc sp. UCD121 | reverse complement strand
TAAATTATATTTTCACTTACAAGCATTGTTAATTGATTCTTGATCTGGCTTAAATACGACTTTTTCAGCAAGCCCTAATTATAATTTTTTATACATTTAGATACAAGTATTACTTAGGTAATAGCTCCTAAAGACATAATTCGGCGTGATCTCAAAATTTAAGTATGAAAAACAATATACAAACTTCTTGATTAATTCTTGCTTAACGCTGAATCAGTAGTAACATTCGTAATGTTTATGATTATGGTAATCGATCACCAGCAATTCTCTTTATGAGAATAATTATCACTATCACTACCAGCTATGCAAAATTTCAAGTTTTAGATGATTATCAACGCACTCTAGTGATTCTCTTGAACCTATCCCACTAATAATATTTTTGCTACAAAGCTTAAGCTTCTTGAGAACTGAAAACGAAAAATTAAGGTTTTCAAGCACATTTTATGAAAATAAGTAACGATTTTTATAATAGTGGGATAGGTTCTTAGAAGATTTTGGGGGAGAGTCCCTAGAGCAATGGATGCATAAGCGTCCAGATATATGCCTTTATCCACTTTTCTTGGTCTTGCGATCGCCCTCACCGAGATTCTGGGCAGAATCCATGCAGCCAATATCCTCTCTGGCGCTTTTGAGCCTACCGCTGGATGCTTCAAACTCCCAAAAAGTAGCTTGGTTCAATTGTGTTAACATCAACCAAGAAAAGATGCAGAAATGGGCAGAACACACTCCCATGAATTATCTACATAAATTTCATCTAGTCGAGGCAGAAAAAGCGCGAGTCTTAGGGCAATTTTTTGAGGCTGAAGAGTTTTACGAGCGAGCGATCGCGGGGGCTGCTGAAAATGAGTTGATCCAGGAAGAAGCACTGGCCTATGAATTAGCAGCTAAACATTATCTGGCGCGAGGGCGGTCAAAAATTGCTCAAACTTACATTAAAGAGGCGCACTATTGCTACGATCGCTGGGGCGCAACCGCTAAAGTTAAAGATTTAGAAAAACGCTATCCACAACTCCTCAACACCAACCTAGTTCGGCAATCACATTCAATCGTGACCGATGAAACGATCCGTCATCCGACTGCGGCGATCGATTGGGCTGCGGCGATGAAAGCGGCTCAAGCCATCTCAGAAATGATCCATCTCGATCAATTAACTGCAACGTTGATGCAGGTGGTGATAGAAAATGCCGGAGCCGAAACTGGCGCTCTGGTTCTCCTGGAAGATGATCGGCTCACTGTTGTGGCTCAGTGCAGTGGAAGTAGACAGTGTAACCTAGAAAAGATCACTGTTGCTAGCTGTGCAACAATTCCTGTCTCCGTCATCCAATCAGTAGAACGCACATTTGAAACTCTGGTGTTTGATGATGCAATCAGCGAACCGTCTTTTTCAACTGATCGGTATATTCAAAACCAACAAACGCGATCGCTCCTGTGTATGCCCATTCTCAAGCAAAATCAGCTGATTGGCATACTTTATCTGGAGAACAATCTCAGTACCGGAGTGTTTACCAGCGATCGCTTACAAGTCCTTAAACTGTTGATTGCTCAGGCAGCAATTTCACTGGAGAATGCTCGGTTATATGAACGGTTATCGGATTATTCCGAAACACTGGAAAGGAAGGTAGAAGAGCAAACTCAAGCTTTGCAGCAGGAGATCGCGGAACGTCAACAAACCGAAGCCGCATTGAGACAAAGTGAAGCAAATTATCGCAACCTGCTACAAACCGCGAATTCCGTTATCATTCGCTATGATCCGCAAGGACGGATTCGCTACATCAACGATTATGGGGTAAAACTTCTTGGCTATGAAGAACATCAGATTTTAGGGCGAACCTTATTTGAAACAATCATTCCAGACATCGAAATCTCTGGACGCGATGTCAAACCCTTTGTCCATGATTTACTTCGTAATCCTCAATCGTACCCGCAAGGCGAGGGTGAAAACCTGTGTCGAGACGGTCGGCGAGTTTGGGTTGTTTGGTCAAATCAAGCCATCTTCAATGAACAGGGAGATGTCGTTGAAATCTTATCGGTTGGCAATGACACCACCCAGCGTAGACAAGCAGAAGAGGCATTACAACGCAGTGAAGCCAAGTTCCGAACTATTTTTGAAAACTCACAGGTTGGTATCTACCGAACCCGCACCCATGATGGCTTAATTCTCAATGCCAATCAACGCTTTGCCGATCTGTTTGGTTTTGATTCACCCCAAGAGATTATTGGAATTGAACACACTATAGGCTATTGGGTCAATCCCAGCGATCGCGAACAAGGCATTGAGGTGATGAAGCGGGATGGGGAAGTGCGAAGCTATGAAGCACAGATGCGAAAACGAGATGGGACAGTGTTTTGGGGACTTTTCTCTTCTTATTTGAATGCAGCCGATGACTACATCGAAGGGGTGATTGCAGATATTAGCGATCGCAAACAGGCAGAAGTTGCGCTGCAAGCCTCTGAAGCAGAGCTACGGGCGCTCTTTTCAGCCATTCCCGATCCGCTATGTGTTGTTACTGCCCAAGGGCGAGTGATCGAAACAGTCGCAGGGAATCCGAGGCAGTTGTATAGTTCAGTTGAGGAGAAGGTTGGTAAAACACTGCATCAGATTTTTGAAGAAGAACAAGCCGATAAATTCATGGGTTATATTCAGCAGGTGCTGAGAACCCAACAAGTGCTTACCCTTGAGTACAGCCTACAGATAGATGGACGAGAAACTTGGTTTTCAGCGCGCATTGCACCGATTCGGCACGAACAGGTGATTTGGATAGCGCGAGATATTACGCTGCAAAAGCAAGCAGAAGCAGCCTCAATTTTGGAAGAACGTAACCGCATGGCACGCGAAATTCACGACACACTCGCTCAGGCGTTTACGGGCATTCTGGCTCAGGTGGGAGCGGCAAAACAGGTGCTAACGGATGATGTAGAAGCAACTGAGGCACACCTAGACCTGATCAAAGAATTGGCGCGAACTGGACTGGTTGAAGCGCGGCGATCGGTAGTAGCGCTCCGTCCTCAGCTTTTGGAGGAAGGCAGTCTACAGAGCGCTCTACATCGTCTCGTCGCTCAACTCAGAACTGCCGCAATGGATACCACTTTATATTATGAGATTGAGGGTGCAGTATATTCTCTGCCGACTGAAGTCGAGAGTAACCTACTGCGGATTGGGCAGGAAGCATTAATCAATGCGATTAGACACGCCAATGCTGACGAAATTCGAGTGAAGCTAGGATACGATCGCGATCAGTTTTGCTTGCGCGTGCAAGACAATGGACAGGGCTTTGGAGTTGGGAGTATTCCAGCCTCTGAGGGTTTTGGCTTACTAGGCATGAGCGAACGAGCAGAGCGCATCGGTGCACAACTCACGATTCGGAGTCAACCTGGAGAAGGAACAGAGATGATTGTTACCGTCGATCGGGAGGCATCACAATGAGCCAAGCCATTCGGGTTCTGATTGCAGACGATCATGCTATTTTTCGGCAAGGATTAGCCACCATTATTAACCGTGACCCAGATATGCAGGTGATTGCCCAAGCCGAAAATGGGGAACAAGCGATCGCTCTATTTGGGGAACACCAACCGGATGTCACGCTCATGGATCTCCGAATGCCTGAAGTGGAAGGAGTTGCCGCCATCGGTGCAATTTGTGCTACTGCTAAATCTGCTCGGATTATTGTACTGACCACGTATGATAGTGACGAAGATATTTATCGGGGATTGCAGGCAGGCGCAAAAGGATATCTGTTGAAAGAAACTGAACCTGACGAGCTTCTGAATGCCATTCGTACCGTTCATCGGGGTCAGAAGTATATTCCGCCTGATGTAGGAGCAAAGTTGGTACAGCGCCTCAGCAATCCAGAACTGAGTGAACGAGAACTAGAAGTACTCCGCTCACTGGCTCAGGGGATGAGTAATGCCGATATTGCAGATGCTTTGAGTATCGGTGAAGGCACTGTCAAATCTCATGTTAATCGGATTTTGAATAAATTGGATGTGAGCGATCGCACCCAAGCTGTAATTGTTGCCGTTAAACGCGGCATTGTTAATTTATGAGGCGTACTTTCGATAGAATTGGGATTCTAACTTGAGTTATAACTAGCCTTCTACTCCACGATGGCATGGTTGCTCTATCAATTTATACTGTAAAAATTTTAACTCGCTATAGACGACAGCTTGAAGGCGATTGCCTATATTGAGTTTATGCAAATAGAAGTGCATCCAATCAGGCAAATCATGCTCCTTGAGAGCGGTAAGAGGCTGTCTCCAAAGAAATGTAAACGGGACGGAAGCGGGCGATCGCAAACGCTCAAATCCTTAGTTTAAGCGAATTACTGGAATGACACCAAAGCAGGTTCGTTAATTCCACAAGAATCTCAATACTGCTCGGTTAAGGAGAAATAGAGGGTAAAACAAAGAAAATAGTGTTCGCGGATGATTGACGCGAATAAAAT
>NZ_JACKZS010000360.1 GCF_014222285.1 Nostoc sp. UCD121 | reverse complement strand
GGGCAGGGGGCAGGAGTGATTCTTCTTTATCTGTCTCATCTTCCCCAATCCCGAATTCCCAGTCCCCCAACATCCAAGGATTCATTTTCGATTTAGATGGTGTGCTGACAGATACAGCAGAACTTCATTATCTAGGTTGGAAGAAGTTAGCAGATGAAGAGGGTATACCGTTTAATCGGCAGGATAACGAAGCGCTGCGGGGTGTATCTCGTCGTGCTTCCCTGATGCTGATTATTAGGGATAGACCATATTCGGAAGCACAAATCCAAGAGATGATGGAGCGGAAGAATCGCTACTATGTGGAATTGATTCAAAATATGACATCCAAGGATTTGTTACCAGGTGCGATCGCCTTCTTGGATGAACTGCGACAAGCAGGGATTAAAATCGGCATTGGTTCAGCCAGCAAAAATGCCCGTACAGTAATCGAGCGATTGGGCATTGCTGATAAAGTAGATGCGATCGCAGACGGTTATAGTGTACAGCAACCCAAACCAGCACCCGATCTATTTTTGTACGCAGCCAAGCAGCTAGGACTTGAACCAGCGCAATCTGTAGTTGTAGAAGATGCCGCAGCAGGTATTGAAGCGGCTCTAGCTGCTGGGATGTGGGCAGTAGGACTTGGCCCTGTTGAACGAGTTGGAGCCGCTCATGTTGTCTTACCCAGCCTAGAAGGTATCAAATGGGCAGATTTAAGAGCCAAATTGAGTGACATTGCTAGACAAAAACATTCAGGGACTTCCAAATAAAATTTATTAAACCAATGGCATCAAAATTAAACTCAAGCGATGAAACTGATAACTAAAAAAATGTAGAGACGTAGCAATGCTGCGTCTTTACAAGGTTTACGGATCTGACTTTTCACGGTATCTGGAAAACTTCTCCTAAAATCAGAGAGACTTTGAATTTCCCCCTTCCCAACGTTGAAAAGGGTGTTAGGGGATTAGGTTTTTTCGATTTCATTTTTGGATATATTTAATAACTGTTGAACAGCAAAAGCTAAGATCGTCCAAGTAGAGAATCTAAAGTAAAACTAAATTTTAGATATCCAAAATTAGGAGTAAGAGCGTGAATTTGGACGATTTAGCCTTACAGATAGAGCTTATGCGTAAGCGCGTCGCCCTTTTGCAACGCCAGAGTGAACAGCAAAAAGCACAGGAAGATATTGAAGTCATCACAGATGTATTCAAGGAACTCTACCTAGCTTTAGAAGAAATGCAAATAGCTAATGAAGACTTACAGCAACAGAATGAAGAATTATTTAACGCCCAACAGTCTTTAATAGCACAAGGTCAACGCTACCAAGAATTGTTTGAGGAAGTACCAGATGCCTATTTGGTAACTGATCCAACAGGAGTAATTCAGGAAGCTAATTCTGCCGCCCAGAATATGTTGAACATCTCAAAGAATTTCCTGTTGGGTAAACCTTTAGGAATTTTTGTGCTTGAGAAAGAACTGATTGCTTTTCATTTGAAAGTGACTCATCTGAGCGATCGCGCCGAAATTCCAGACTGGAAAATGCAAGAGTGGGAAGCAAATATGCGGCCACGTAACAAAACACCCATTGTTGCTGCGATGAAGGTGGCTGCTATCCGTAATCAACAAGGTAACTTAGTTGGTCTGCGTTGGCTAGTGCGCGATATTAGCGAAAGCAAGCGCATTCAAGCCAAGCTGCAATGGGCAGAAGAGGCGATGCGACAAGCACTTGCCAAAGAAAGAGAGTTTAGTGAACTTACATCCCGGTTGCTAACCACCGCCTCTCATGAGTTTCGCAACCCTTTGGCTACCATCTACTCTTCGGCAGAACTACTAGAACATTATCGCCATCTATGGAGCGACGAGCGCCAACAGATTCACCTACGTCGCATTCAAACATCTGTTATGCACATAACCCAATTGCTGAATGATTTATTGGTGCTGAATCAGGATGAAACAGGCAAGTTAGAATTTAATCCAACACCCCTAAATTTGGTGGAATTTTGCCGCGATTTATTAGAAGAATTAGAACAGAGCGATCGCTCCCAACATGCGATCGTTTTTAGCAGTGAGTGCCAATGTACCTCAGCTAACCTAGACGCTAAACTACTGCGACAAATCTTGACTAATTTATTCTCGAATTGTCTAAAATACTCTCCCATTGGTAGCACAGTTAAGTTTTCTGTAACCACTGCCAACGAGCGAGCTATATTCCAGACTCAAGACTCTGGTATTGGCATTCCTCCTGCTGACATTGAACACATATTTGAACCTTTCCATCGCGCCAGTAATACA
Source organism: Nostoc sp. UCD121 (assembly GCF_014222285.1). Lineage (GTDB taxonomy): Bacteria > Cyanobacteriota > Cyanobacteriia > Cyanobacteriales > Nostocaceae > Nostoc. The sequence goes on along the minus strand of NZ_JACKZS010000360.1, from coordinate 2,174 downwards.
GGCAATATCCCAGGAATGGGATTAGGGATGTCCATCGTCAAGCAGGCTGTAGATTTACATGGCGGCGAGATTATTGTCGAAAGTGCGATCGATGCAGGAACTACCTTTACAGTCATCCTGCCATTTTCGAGAAATTTGTATGTATAGTCGCTTGCACTAATGCTTCTTTTTATTTCTTATTGGTTTGCGATTGAATGCTCTTGCCTTCCAATGGATGCATAGACCCCCAATTCCAGACTAACAAACTCTGACAACATTGGGTTTCAAGCTAGATATACTAAGCTTTTAAGTCACTTTCAACCGAGGAAGACCGTACAATAATCAATCACTTTTATTTATCGAATTCAAAACCAAAAGTAATTGCTTCTATACTAAAAGGTATTTAAAGTAAAGTTAGCCGGTCAACAATTAGTTGATTGTAAAGTTTTTCTTAACAATAGCTTAGGGAAACAAACTCAAGGACTTTGTATATTTAAGTGTGAGTTTCAAATATTACGCCTGTGGTAATCTCTAACAAATCAGAATACGCACTTCTAGCCCTGTTAGAGTTAGCAACCTGCTACCCTAAGGGTGAAGCGCTGCAAATTCGAGAAATAGCGGTCTTACAAGATATACCAAACCGCTATTTGGAACAACTTCTGGCAACATTAAGACGTGGAGGTTTAATTAAGAGTATACGCGGAGCCAAAGGTGGCTATGTTTTAGCACGAGATCCTGGAAAGATTACAGTGTTAGATGCTTTTAGCTGCATGGAAGGGTCAGATATTGTTGTATCTGATTCTGAGCCGACTCCCAACACGGTAGAAGGTGAGCTAATTCAAGAAGTCTGGCAGGAAGCACGTCAAGCTGCTAACTCCGTTTTAGAAAAATATACACTCCAAGACCTTTGTGAGCGAAGATCGCTAAGAAAGCAGAAGGAACTCATGTATTACATTTAGAAAGGGTGAAGTGGGAAAATTTTCATCAGAAATTTGGGTCTGAAACCCCGCCCTTTAACGAAGTGGAGGGCGGCTTTACATAAATCTAGTAAGCAATAACTAATCCCGTTGAACGTCGGATTAGTTGAATTTTGCTAAACGATATCTGCCCTAATCGTTTCCAATTAGCATCGCTGACAGATATCTGTTTTTCCGTGTCACCTGACACATAGCCAACCCCTTTGGGGGAGTTAACCAGATCCCCTTTACGGAATCCATGACGAGTTGTAGATCCGCCATACTTACGACGAACCCCACCCTTAGCAGGAACCATTAAATGTAATTGCCGACGGGAGTAAGGAGGACGACGAATTACTTTGAAAATAGCAGGTGTAATAATGACACTGCCAAACCAGTTCGCCCCATCTTCCCGTACTGCATGATATTGCCGATACTCCACAAAAGCACTGGCTGCGATTACCACACCATCAACTGCATGAGTATTGAATTCAGGCGTAGATTTGTCTATTCTGTTCTTTTCTAATCCAAGATATTTACGAGTGTTAGATGTTTGATAGCCTTCGATTTTAATGACTGGTGCAAATTGCTCCAACTGTTGTAACATCCACTTTTGCCCAACCATCACAGCAGAGAAGCCAATGCCCTTGCGAGCTTTTTTGCGCCCACTGGTTAGGTCTACGTCTGCTCGAACGTATTCATAGTCGTAATTTGGGCTATTCAACGCTTATGTTGTCCAAATTGGTTTGGTCAATCCTCGTCTCTTTCAGGGCGAGGTAGTTGAACCTTTATCTTGAATTGAGAGTCATTTCTGCTTTGACCATATTTAGCCTTTTTTTAGCCTACGGTGTCTACACAAGTAATAAAAATCTAGCTTGATGAGGCTTTGCTCGTTCCCATACACCGTATGGGAATGTATTCATTGAGGCTCTGGCTAAATGTATCACTAGGTCAGAGCCTCTAATCTGCTATTCATATACAGACAAAGTATAGCTTTGGCAAAGTTGCCTTTCGTGGGTTTAGTAAGTAATTAGACTGGCATAATATAAAATATTTTTTACAAAAAATATAATCGAAAGAAGAAAATTTTGAGTAACTAGTTCAGTTGAACCACACCTCAAGCAAGATAGTTTTGAAAAATTTGCTATCTCAATTGTCTAGTTAGGGCTTGCTGGTTAAGACTGAAACCCTTGTATAAATAGTGATTGAAGTCTATAAATCGAACAAAAGTGCAAGGCA
>NZ_JACKZS010000359.1 GCF_014222285.1 Nostoc sp. UCD121 | reverse complement strand
CCTTTACATCTATTGTATATAAAGGTTATATTTTAGCTCAACAAGCATGGGGGAAAAATTATTCTCAAAATGTAACCACCTTAGTACCTATTTCTCTTGGATTAGCTGTATTAGGAACTTTAGTTTTAATTGCATCTGTAGTTTTTATAGTTATTACAAATCATTTTTTATTCATAACCATAGTTATTTTTGGAATCTTAACTTTAATAGTATCTTTTCTAGTTGCTTTGGCAATGGCAGGTGCATCCAGTATTGCCTGCCCCCTTGCAACGCTCGTAACTTTAACTGGTTCTGTAGCAATGGCAGGTGCCATAGCTAGATTTTTAATATCAGTCAATATTTGGGATTCAAGTAAAGCTTTTATTCTTATTATAATTTCATCAGTAATTATAGGATTTTTAGCAAGTTATATGGGTTTCAAAGCATTAAGTGAATCTCATGAATTTTCTTGGATAAAAATGATTGCAGTTAGCTTTGCAAATTTAGGTAGTACAAGTTTCCGTAAAGCTAACTTGACAAATGCCGATTTCAGTCATGCAACCTTGAATAATACAGATTTTAGAGAAGTCAAAGTTGTTTTTACTCAATGGTTTGAAGTAAAAAAATTAGGTTCTGCCCGTGTTGAAACGACTTATCTTAAGTATCCAGAGGTACAAAGAACATTAATTACAAGAAAAGGAACAGAGCAGAATTTTGACCGTTTAAATTTGCGAGGTATTAATTTCCAAAGAGTTATCCTGGCAGATGCCAGCTTCATAGGTACTGATCTTAGCGAAGCGAACTTGCAAGACGCAGACTTATCCAGAGCAAAGCTAAAGCAAACTCAATTAGACGGAACCGACTTCACGGGCGCTACTCTCACTGGAGCCTACGTTGAAGACTGGGGCATTACGACTGATACCAATTTTGATGGCGTGAAATGCGAATACGTTTATATGCGGCTCCCAACAAAAGAAAACCCAGACCCTCACCGCAAACCAGACAATAGACAAGAAGTTTTTGCTTTGGGTGAGTTTGGAGATTTCATCAAACCAATCTTTGACACTCTTGACCTCTATCATAGTCAGGGAGTTGACCCTAGAGCGATCGCAATTTCGTTTAAGCAGCTAGCCGAGAATCACCCCGATGCTGAATTAGAAATAGTGGCAATGGAAAAACGGGGGCAGGATAAGTTTCTGCTTCGTGCCAAAACCGCAGCAACAGCTGACAAATCTGAACTGAGTGCAGAGTATTTTACTACCTATAATCAGCTAAAAACTCTGGCAGAGCAAGAAGTTCAAAAGTTAATAGCGGAGAAAGATAAGAGAATTACTGATCTACAGAATATGGTAATGACAGCACTACAACGCCCTAGTTTTTATGCCCAAACTTATCAAAACCAAGGAGATACTATAATGTCTGAAGGTTCTAAAAAACAGTCCAACTTTGACCTCAAAGGCGCTCAATTTGCTGGTGGGCTTGTCAACGCAGACACAGTAACCGCACAACAAATCGGCGGCAACATCACCAACTACAACCCCGAACAAAAGCAGAATCTAGCCCAAGCCGCAGCAGACATTCAGCAGCTTCTCAATCAGTTAGGGCAGAGTTACCCTACTAGCACTCCACTAGAAAAACAGATAGCGGTGACAGAAGCACTCAAGAAAATCGATAGTAATCCTACTTTGAAAGCGCGGGTAATTGGGGCGTTGAAATCTGGTGGAACTGAGGCATTGAAGGAATTAGTGGATCATCCTCTTGTCAATATACTTTTGGCAACTTTAGAAGGATGGCAGGATGCTGAATAGTTCAGTTGCTACAGATGAAGCAGTAGGGTAGGTGGTGATGGCGAATGAGGAGCATTTAGCTTTATTGAAAGAAGGTATACAGCTAAGTTGGAATAAATGGAGAGCAAAAAACTTTGTAACCAAGCCAGATTTAAGTGAGGCCAATCTTAGTCAAATGAACCTCAATGAAGCAGACCTCAATGGGGTAAACTTTTGCAGAGCTAATCTTAGTGATGCTAGTCTTAGTAGAGCTAACATTAGCGCTGCTGATCTCAGTGGAGTAAACCTAAGTAAAGCCAACCTTAGTAGAGCTAATCTCATAGGAGCTGTACTTATAGAGGCAAATCTAAATGATGTAGACCTTAGTGGAGCTAATCTTAGCAGGGCTAACCTTAGTAGTGCAGACCTCCGTAAAGCTAATCTGAATGGAGTTGTTTTTATTGAAACAACGCTTTATAAAGCTAATCTAAGTGGGTTAAATTTTACCAAAGCGGCAATCAGTAGAGCTAACCTTACTGAAGTAAACCTTAGTGAAGCCAATTTAAGTAAATTAAACTTTAACAGTTTTGACCTAAGACGGTCTGATTTCACTAACGCTAACCTTACTAACATTCAAGCGCTAGAAACAAATTTTACTGGAGCAATCCTTACAGGTGCTTGCATAGAAGATTGGCACATTAATAGTGGTACAAATTTAGCTAATGTAGTTTGTGATTTTGTCTATCTTAGTCAAGGAAAGCAAGAACGCCGTCCCAGCAGTGGCAACTTTGCCTATGGTGAGTTTGCCCAGCTATTCCAAAAATCGCTAGAAACCTTAGACCTAATCTTTCGCAATGGCATCAACTGGGATGCTTTCGCCTACTCGTTCAAAAAATTAGAAATCGAAAACCAAGGCGGACAATTGGATGTCCAAAGCATTGAGAAGAAAGGCGATGGCATTCTTGTAGTTCGAGTAACTGTTGCCCCTGATGCAAACAAAGCGAAAATCCACGGCGACTTCATGCAGGGCTATGAATTTGCAGCTAAGGCATTGGAAGCACAGTACCAAGAAAGACTTGAAGATAAACAAAAAGTAATCAACCAGCTATTTTCCACAATTAACCAGCAAAATAAGTTACTAGCCCAGACAGGTAATAAAGTCTCAATTTACTATCAACCGAACTCGCAGTTTGCAGGTGGAATAGTAGATGCCAACAATGTTGATGCAGACCAGATAGGTGGTAACATTCAGAACAACGACGTTTAAACCTGTCCAAACCGACCCATGCCCGATTCACAAGATCCAAAGCAAGTCAGCAACGACTTACGAAATTCCCAGTTTGGCGGTGGGTTTATCAACGCTGAGTCCGTAAATGCTCAGAGAATCGGCGGGGACATCTGGAATATTTTCTTTGGGCAGCAAACAACGCCAATAGGCAATCCGGCTCGACCAAAGAACGAGCGTATACTACTGGACGCAGTTAAGCAAGAAGTGACCGCACGGTTAAGGCAGTCTCTACACAATGCCGTGTTGATTAATTTAGGGAAGAAGTCGCAACCCCAGCAGGTAAAACGCCCTTGGGATGCAGAAATAAAAATTGGCTTGAAGCCGGCTGTTCCTCTCCCAAACACGACAACAATTTTAGAAGTTTTTGATTCTCCAGAAATTGCAGGAAAGTTGTTAATATTGGGTGCGCCAGGATCAGGAAAGACAACCACACAGTTAGAATTGGCTCAAGAATTAATTCAACGAGCAGAAGAACAGCCTGATTATCCAGTTCCAGTTTTATTCAACCTGTCTTCGTGGAAAGATGACCGACAATCAATAACTGATTGGTTGGTGGTAGAACTTAAATCTAAATATGGTGTCTCAAAAAAGCTTGGTCAAGAGTGGGTAGACAATAAGCAATTACTACCATTGCTTGATGGTTTAGATGAACTTGAACCACAGCGTCAAGAACTCTGTGTTAATGTAATTAATCAGTTTTCAGCAGGCGAAACTAGACCACTTTATTTAGTTCTTTGTAGTCGGGGTGAGGAATATAATAACTACGCTACTCAATTGCAACTTAAAGGTGCTATCTGCTTACAGCCTTTAACCAGCAATCAAATTTGTGATTATCTAACATCTATAAATTCTCTAGAACTGTGGTCAACCATCAGTAGCGACTTTGACTTACTAGAGTTAATGGAAACTCCATTACTACTCAGTATTACTGTTCTAGTATCTCAAGAAATACCTAGTGAAAAGTGGCAGTATTTGAATTCTACAGCAGACCGGATTCAGTATTTGCTTGATGCTTATATAGGACGGATGTTGACACGAGATATTAAGAGTAGAGCATATTTAAATAACAAAACTCCTAATGCTAGAAAAACTCGAATTTTGCTTGTTTGGTTGGCTAAACAAATGCAGCGAGAATCGAAAACGGAGTTTTTGATTGAAGAAATGCAGCCTAGTTGGCTGAAAAAGAAAATTTCAAAAGTTATTTATAATTTGATTGTATGGGGATTGATAGGAGCGCTGACTTCAGGGCTACTTTCAGGACTACTTTCAGGACTATTTGCATTGCAGGTTTTTATTCTAATTTATGGACTGATTTCAGGATTACTTTCAGGGCTGTTTTTTGGGATGTTTTTCGGGATAATTCATGGATTAATTGGAGAGCTATTAGAAAATGAAATAGAAAAAATTAAACTAATTAAT
>NZ_JACKZS010000358.1 GCF_014222285.1 Nostoc sp. UCD121 | reverse complement strand
TCTTTGCATAGGTTGAGGCAATAAATATAGTTCAAATTCTAATGTAACAATTCAGTTTGTATTCCTCGTTACAGATATTAGAGGATGTTTGAAAAATTATTTTCACGGTAGCAAAACGTTTTAGATCCCCCTAAATTCCCCTTAAAAAGGGGGACTTTGATTCCGGTTCCCCCCTTTTTTAAGGGGGGTTAGGGGGGATCAAAAGGCTGTGGCGCAACTCTAGAAGACTTGTATATACACCGTAGCTTTATAAGGGGGGTTAGAGAGGATCAATAAGTGCAAAGATACAGCAAATTACTTTTCAAACAACCTCTTAGTAATACTAATAGTATTTTTCCATACTCTGCATGAGAACGAGAGACTAACAAGAGACTAATTCTGAGTTTCCAAACATTGGCACAAAGTTACGGTAAGCTGACAATGCCGCTTCTTTAACAGTTGCATTCACAATCGGAAAGGTAGTGAGGATGTAGCTAAATTCATCTTCGGTTAAGCCATAAAGATGTGCTACCATTCCATCGAGTTCGGCGCGGAGTTTAGCGCGTTCTGCTTCGTCGGTAACGCCTTGTTGATGGGAACCTAGACCGACTTCTTGCGCGAGTTCGTCAAATTTTGGGGTGGTGCAGATGAGTTTGGCGGCGCGTTGTACAATATCGTTGAAGCTGCGATCGTTTTTTGTTAAACGTTGGACTGGTAGTTGATAGACATAAAAGAAATTTACATTAGCAGTTACTCTTAGACGTAATAAATAATCTAAAATAAAGCTGTTCCAAACTCCGCAAAGATAAAACATTACATCATAACTAATTTGACGATTTCCTTCATTATCGTATGTGCGAACAGATTGAAAACTTTCTGAATGAAAGTTTGGAGGAATGATTGTCGAAATCATTGTCCTTGCATTTGTACTACTTGCAATTTTACGAAACCTAAGTCGGTAATCTTGATAGTCAAGCTTTTGACATCTGTCTTCTTTGCGCCCCAGTACAGCTAATCTTCCCTCTTTTTCGACAATCCAGTACCGGGGTTTATCAAACTGATGATTAAATTGGTGAATCATTTTACCTTCATATAAAGGCAACATTAATTGTTTTAATTCTTGTTTAAACAGATAACTATCATTCGTCATGTGAAATTCACTTTGTAGGCTGATGTTCCAGCTTTCACTCAGCTTTTCACCTAAAAGTGGAGACTTAGATACTTTTTTTGCTATTAACAAATCATATTTATTTGTAAACTCTACTATTCCTAAACTTTCAGGTGAAAGTTGACGCACCATTTTAACATTAATCTGCAAGCTATCATCATTAGGAAACCTTTGAAGTTCCTGCACATCATGACGCATAAAGGCAGATGAAAATTCTGTTGTTGTACTACCTTTAACAAAAGTAAGAACCACAAACTTAAAACGGCTATCAACTTCTTCAAAAATTGTCTTGCGATTCTCAAAACAGAATAAACCAGTAACTTTAGTTTGACTAAACAACATTTCTCGCAATTGCTTAGTCCCCAAATCAGTGTAAATCCCACTAGGAATTACAATTCCACACTCACCGCCTGAACGCAAAAGATTAAAACATTGTTCTGTAAACAGCTTATAGAGATTAATATCCGTACCTGCTTTTTTACCATTCACAATAGAAATCTGATTTTTATACTGTTCAGAAGAACGATAATAAGCACTGACATAAGGATATTGACTTTGATATTCTAACCAAGCACTTGCAATTATGGGATTTTGTAAGAGTTTATTCTGTTCTTTCTCAAAATCCTTAATATCCATTTTGTTCTTCGTCACCAGTTCATTATGCTGTGCAAAGAACTCTTTCGCCTGTGGCTTAAATATTTCCCACGGCGGATTAGTAATAATCGCATCAAAACCACCGCGTTCTAAAACCTCGTTAAAATGATAACCCCAGTGAAACGGCTTTAAGGCTGCAATATCCTCAACCTTCAAAACCCGCTTTTGTGATTTTCCAGTTAACTGAACCTCTTCATATTTGATACCCAAACGCTTACTAAACTCATCCAACAGCAAAAGATTTAACTTTTCTTGCGATTTCTTATTAAGTTGCTCAATATTTTTGCGGAGGTGTATCAATCGAGTATCTTGAGGTGTATCTGTATCGGGTAAAGCTTTCGGTAAAAAAGCGTGTTTTTTGTACAACTCAACAGATTTATTCTTTTCTTCTAAAATTTTCTTATAATTATCTGCGGCTAAAGACTGTAATAGATTTCCTTGTAGTGAATTTCCCACCGCATCAAAAGCAGTATCATCAACTTTAATTAAACCAATCAGCGAATTACCCGCCATAATATTAAAATCAATATTAGGCAAAGGCTCTAACTCTTCCACATCATTAGCAGAAGAAACCAAAGCTAAGAAAAGACGCAGTTTAGCAATTTCTGTTGCTTCCTCCATGATGTCTATACCATAGAGGTTATCAGAAACAATCCGCTTTTTGATAAAATAAGGTATTGATGGATGGGAATTTTCTATATCTTCAAGTTTCTTTTTGAGAGTGTCATCACCCATCAATTTAATTGTCCCGAAAACCGCACTATAAACTTGAATTAGCGTCTTCATCGCCGCCACAAGAAAAGCACCAGAACCGCAAGCTGGGTCAAGAATTGATAAATTAGGAAGAATATCATCCATTAGTAGACGACAAACATTTGTATCCAGCTTAATGAGAAGTTCGTTAATATCCTCAAATGGCTTATACTTATCAGACTTGTGTTGAGCGAAGTCGAAACACAGCGCATCATTTACGCGGTCTACAATTAACTTGTGGATAGTTCTATCACAGAGATATTCTGTAATTTGCGGTCTAGTATAATAAGCTCCAAAAGCCTTTTGATTAATATATTTCTCGAAAATATATCCTAAAACATCAGGATTTATCTCATCGTCTTTCCCTTCCGGCGTATCATCTAGATTCCAAGAATAACGCCCAAATAAATCTAGAACTTGCTCAAACGCCTCATCAACTATAGAAATTTGATATTTATCTTCAATATGATGCTTGAGAAATAATCCACCATTTAGGTATTTAACCTTACCTACCAATTCTTGTACAGATGAATCGCGTTCAAATTCAGGTTTAGCAAAGCTTTCAAAAAACAAAGCCTTGAGAAATTCATCATAAAAATGATTTTCACCTTTTTGCTTGCTTTGCTCAAGCTTATTTTGTAGATAGTTTAAATCTTTATTATCAATAAAAGCCTTACGCTGGAGAAAATAAACAAACATCAAGCGATTGAGAATCACTGATGTATACCAACGTCTATCTATCTCATTATCAATTCCTTTCACAAACAGCAAAAACTTCTGGTGTTGCTCTTGAAATTCCTTATAAAACTTCTTGGTTACAGGCTCAACATCAAAACCACGTTGTAATTTATAAGCAATTTCGACAACAGTCGGTTCCCCATGTTCTAATTCAGTAATATCAATGACTAAAGAACCAAGCTTGCTTAAAAATAAGTCTCCTGGTTGACCCTTCACATATAAATGGTCACGAACGAAGCTTTTACTTCCTTCTCGTTTCACCCAATACCAAAGACTACGCGTGCGTTCTTCGGTAATAAAAATTAGGAGATTTTCAGCTATCAGTTTAGTAACTTCTTGATGAATAGCAACTCTCACTTTAGCTTCTGGTATGTTCCCGTCTGCTGCGGTGACTTCAAAAATTGCAACCCCTGAGAGTTCAGCAATTTTCTGATATTGATACGTCTTGTTATCAATCTTTAAGGTTTCAGGTTTTTGTCTTGAGGGTTTAGACCAACCTAATTCTTCTATAAATAAATCACTAAATTGAAAGTTATATAGTAAATCGCGTGTTCGTTGAAAATTGAGTGACATAACTTACCATGCTTGGAAAATAAAAACCAAGCATGGTAAATTTGCCATTCAGAAAATAAATCTGTGGCTTTAAAAATTAAGTCTGCGCTGCGGACTTTAAGAAACTCTGTTTATAGGAGTTAAATTCTTACCATGCTTTTTCTACTTTATAAATCCTTTACATTTAATTAGGCTGAGAAATTATACGTAAAAATTATCAATTTCTCTAAACGTCGGCTTTATATGTCCAGCCGGGAATTTTTATTGTCAAGTATATTTGCTGATTACTTTATCAAAATGCCTAATTGCTTTATAAAAAGGTCTGTTTACTTTCTCAAAATACTGAAATGCTTTCTCAAAATAAGCTTTTACTTATTCAAACCCCAGTTTGCTTTCTCATTTCAGTGTTTTCCGCAAGCAAAATGAGCTTTTACTTATTCAAACCCCAGTTTGCTTTCTCATTTCGGTGTTTTCCGCAAGCAAAATAAGCTTTTGCTTTCTCAAACCCCAGTTTGCTTTCTCATTTCGGTGTTTTACATAGGGCTTGCTGAAAAAGTCGTATTTAAGCCAGATCAAGAATCAATTAACAATGCTTGTAAGTGAAAATATAATTTA
>NZ_JACKZS010000357.1 GCF_014222285.1 Nostoc sp. UCD121 | reverse complement strand
CATCTGAGACACGAATGGTACGCTTGTACATCTGCAACACTTGCGGGTTAGGCAGTTTGCAACTGCTGTCGTAATTCTTACCGGGGTTTCGTCATCAATGGGTAAGCTTTTGGGCGACGTTTGCGAACTTGGGGTTCGCTTCTAACGGGGCGGTTACGAATTTTCAAATCTAATATAAATTTAATAGAAAAGTTAATATTCCACTCACAAAACTATTAAAAAGGTATTAACTTTATAGATTGCTATTACTAAAAATAAAACTTATTCTGGTATCAAAGGTGATTAAAAAAATCACTTTTAACACTTCCAACCCAACATAGGAGTTCAAAAATGCCACATTTACCTAATGGTGATACTACAAAATCCAATGGAAAAATTGCAGCAGTAAAAATAACGGGAACTAATACTAATCAATATGGAGTTGGGGCAACAGCTACAGTCAAATATCAAGTCAAGAATGACAATAACCAATATGTAGATGAGCGTAAAACTGTGAATATAAATCCTCAAACAAACCAAGAGGTAAGATCACCAAACAAAAGTGATTTCTCAGTTACCAATAATTCAGGTGGAACAATTAATTATGAATGGATATTGACTTAGAAGTAGCGAATTGCCAGTAACTAACTGCCAGATGGAAAATCAAATTTTTTCCAGATTCTAAAAACCACAAATACACAGAGGAACAAGTAATGTCAGACTATTCAATAAAAGTAACCAACAAGAGTGGCGCACCACAAAAAATAGCGATCTACCAACAATATCCTGACGTAGTAGCCGGTTTACCACTTGTGTGGATTCTCAAAAACGTCAATAAGGGTAACGACACGACTTTCTCCTGGTCTGTCACTTGGGCTTTAAACTGGGGAACGAGTGACGATGTTCTCGCGCCAGGCGTAAAGTGGAAGTCAGGGGGGCCATTACAAAGTATGAACCCGGCTACACAGGGGGGTAATAACGAAATGGGGATTACGTATTCAAATGGCGAATTTTCAACTAACCCTGAAGCATTTAACAATTCTAATGTTAAGCCAGGTGATATGCTAGTCACGACCGATACATCGTTTACGGTTGCAGATGCAAAACTTATGAGTATCGCCGCGTACATGAATGGACTTCCAGCACTTGCAGTTCAAGGAAAACCAAATGGAAAGTATAATTTCCATACTCATCCACAGTATTGGATTTGTACGACTGATTCGGATCAAAGTGTTGCTATTTCGGATGACTTCGTAACTAACCCGATAAATGTTACGTTTGCTAGTGGCGTAACATCTCTTTCATATGAGTTAAACGATGAATTAATATTTGTGCCGGTTGTGCCGACGGCGTAGCCATCTATTTTCCTGAAATGGCTATTGAGCCAAAGTTATTGCTATCAAGCTAGTCTGCCATTTGAATGGTGGGCTGGCTTGATAGGTGCAAATTGAAAAAGTTGATTTTCTCAATAAACGGCTACTATGAGATTGACACTCTCGCCGTCAAGTTTCTAACTTCGCTGTGACTATGGAATATTCATTAACAATACACAACTCCAGTGGAGCCGACCAAAATATTGCTCTATTTCAAGCTGATGCTCTAAAATCGGGATTTCCTCTCATCTGGTTGAGTAAAAAAATTTCTAATGACAACCATCATACTTTCGATTGGTCCATTATTTGGGGGCTGGGTTATGGCAGTACCTCACAACCTCTTGATGTAGGTGTATCGTATGTATCTCAGAAGATGATGCAAGTCAGACCGAATGATGCAAGTGGAGTCAATGAGATTCATATAAAATACGATGATCAGAATTTTACTTTCAGTGAACCATACTATAATGACAAGATAGAAAGTGGAGTTATGCAAATAATTACAGATACAAGTTTTACAGTGGAAGACTCATTAAAGATGAGTGTTGCAGTTTATATGAAAAATAAACCAATACTGGTATCCCAAGGAAGACCAAATTATCAGTATCAGTTCTACACAAACACGATTTATTACCTTACCGTGACCGATATTCCAGAAGGAAGCGTATTACCGGTTTTCACATCAAGCAACTCTAGTATGATGAAATTTATCAGTCAACCGAATAGCGCAATAAGTAAACCGACAAAAGTAAATTTCTCTGCTAGTAAAAATGAGCTAAGATATAATTTAAATAATCTTTTAGTGTTTGAGTGTGATAGCTAATCTTGTCGTGTGATCGCTTTTCTATTTTTTGAATGATAGCCGATATTGTAGACGTAAATGGTCTGGTTCATAGCGAAAAATACTTCTTTCCCACAAGCGTTACATCCACATAGGAAACGGATTTAATCCTTCTTCCGTTAAAGCCTCTTTTAACCATCCCATCTTAACAGGAACATCATACAATCTTCCTGCCCCTAAACGCTTCCACATATGACGCATTCCGGGAACTATAACTTTAGCCACCCTTAACCCAATATCAGGACGAGTTTGGTCTAAAACTAACATTTCCATCCCTTTTTCTTCAACAATTCGTTGACACAATTTTACATCAGCTAATAAATCATCACTCGCTAATTGTGCATAATCACTACTTTTTTTCCGCATTATTTGACTATCGGGAACTAAATAAGAGTGATTGCCTAACCTCGTTGTTTGCCACCATTTTAACGCCAAAGTATCAGCAGAAGGAGGATAAATCGTTGTCCCATCTTCCTCAAACGATAACACGTTAGGCAAAATTTGATTAACCTCCGTTAACGCCCGACTAATAGCAATTTTCGTGTCAAAATGCGCCCCATATCCTAAGATAATATCTTCTACTTCTCTATCTTTTCTCGGACTAATCGCTGCAAAACAAGGAATATTCAAATCACTAGTAATATCTAACACCCACAAATCCCGATTCAAATGCTCATAATATTGCTTTAATTGAACAAAATACGGCTCATCAAAACTTTCCAAATCCACAGAAGGTTTTACTAACTTATTATACCACCATAACGCCACACAATCCCGTTCTACTAACTCCATAAACCCTTGTAAAATGGCTTCCTCTATCGTATTTCCAGCCGCACAACCATTAGAATCAGCCCAACAATCTAAGGGTTCAGATTGAGGATAACCATAATAACAATATCCTGTCGGTAAATATTTAAAAACTTGCTCAGTTAAAGACCATACAGGAGTCCAATCAATGATTCTCGTTTCATCAAAATGTTCAGGTACTTTTTGAAACCATCCTTTAGAGTTTGCATTCCATTGTTCTCGATTTTGATATTGTTTTTCACTAAAGCCCATACATTGATTCGGATGAATCGCTTTATTTTCTAACTGTTGATAACTTGCTTTTTCTCTGATTTCATCTCCTTGAAACACCCCAGAATAACGCTCAATTGCTTCACACAAACCACTTGCTCTTGCTTGACTATCTGTGCGGCCTTTTCCTGCACTTCTTCCCCCCATATTTTGTCGTAAACTAGCTAAATCATCAAACACACTGCGAAAATGATGTTTAGCAAGATAGGTATGAATTAATCCATGACTAGGAATTTTGACTAATTCTCGTACAATTCCGGTAATAGGACTAATATGATGTTGATATTTTGTCAATGTTTCTTCAGGAGAACAAAAACGGTGTCCTCCATCCCTCGTAAACCCTTTTTTACGATGTCCTAAAGCTATCGGTAAAGGAGTTTGATTAAAGACTTGTCCACAACTGAGACATTGAGGACGTTTAACCAAAATATGGTCTTGAGTTTGTAAAGTTAGGGTATCATAAGTAGTTAGTTTTCCTTCTATTTGAGGATTGCCTTTTTGGATAATCCATTTAAACACTTCTGTTGCAGCTTGAGTTAAAGTAGTTTGTATTGTTGCCTCAGAAAAACCAAGAGGAGAAGTTAAAAGTTCTCTTTGATTAACTTTTTTTTGGTCAAATTCTTTTTGATTAGCTTTTATTTCCTCAGATTCTTTATTGCTAACGTCTCTACTATTAATTTCTCTTGGGTTAATTTCTAATTGTTCAATTTCTATCTTCTTAATGTTTTTCTGAGCAACTTCTATTTGGTTTATTTTTGTTTTATTAGCTTCTAGATTCTCAAGTTTTATCTGATTCTTCTGTCTATAAATAAACTCTTCAATGGGTTGATTATCTCGCCAACGTTGAGCAAAACAATACCAGCAACCTGTTTTATGAGGATTGAATAAGGGACCAATCCAGCCAATCGTTCCTAATGGTTTAATTAACATCCAAGGGATTTTAGATTGTAATGCTTGTTGATTAAACTCCTCTAAATTTGGGTACAAATAATTATCCGTTAAAATAATCGTTAAATCCCCTTCATCCGCAATTTTAATGTGAAAAGATTTTAATATTGAGATAAACTCTTCTAACCTGACTGCTGCTATAGATCCTAATGTTTTAACAGCAACTTTAGTTGATTGTAATTCATGATAAGCTTGGGACTGAGAAATATTGAGATGATGACAAAAAATTGCTAAATTAGAGGGTAATAACTC
>NZ_JACKZS010000356.1 GCF_014222285.1 Nostoc sp. UCD121 | reverse complement strand
GCTCCCTGCCCCCTGCCCCCTGCCTCCTGCCTCCTGCCCACTGCCTCCTGCCTCCTGCCTCTTCTTCACGGTGATAACCGCTCAATTTTCCAAGTGCCATTATCTAAACGGCTATAGAGCAAGCGATCGTGTAAGCGGCTAGAGCGTCCTTGCCAAAACTCAATTTCTGTAGGGATCACTCGTAAGCCTCCCCAATGAGGTGGTCGGGGGATCTCTTGATTTTCGTATTTGCTATTAAACTCCTGCATACGTCGCTCTAAAACTTCTCGACTTTCTATCACCTCGCTTTGATTAGATACCCACGCACCCAGGCGACTGTTAGGAGGGCGAGTATCAAAATACTGGTCGGATTCAGTTTCAGAAACTTTCTCTACATACCCACAAATCCGAACTTGACGTTCTAGTTCTGCCCACCAAAAGACTAAAGCCGCCAGAGGATTTTCTGCCAGTTCTTGTCCTTTGCGGCTGTTGTAGTTGGTGAAGAAAGCAAAGCCCCGTTCATCGAAATCCTTCAGTAGCACCATTCTGGCTGAGGGCTTACCGTCGGGTGTGACGGTAGCAAGAGTCATCGCATTTGGTTCGGGGAGTTGACCTGCTAAAGCCTGATCGAACCATTTTTTAAATTGGATAAAAGGATTGAGGTCTACCTCGATTTCGCTTAAACCTTCCAAGGTGTAGTCTTTGCGGAGGTCAGCTACGGTTTTGTCCATTTTGATTTACTTCCTTGCTATCAGATACGCTTATACATATCTTTGTTAAAAATATCTATGATGATAATCAGTACCATCAAGAATTTTACAAATTCTTTCAGGAATATCTTAAGATAGGTTGCATAAAATGCGCCGTTCGGCCTCCCTTCAACGCCTGTTAATTTATGGTCTGAGCGGTCCAATTATCGCTCTTAATGTCTGGCTACTATCCGTGCTTTTTCGGTACTTCCAGCATCCCATTACCGTCTTGAGCATTGGGGCAATTTTAGCTTTTCTACTAAATTACCCAGTTAAGTTCTTTGAACGTGCCCGAATTACGCGCACTCAGGCAGTAATCATAGTTTTACTAGCAACATTAACCCTGTTTGGGATTCTAGGTGTCACCCTAGTGCCGTTGATTATTGACCAAACAATCCAGTTGTTAAATAAGATCCCTGATTGGTTAGGCGCTAGTCAAGCAAACTTAGAGCAATTTGAGATGCTGGCAAAACAACGACGTTTGCCGATTGATCTCAGGGTTGTAAGCAGTCAAATCAATGCCAACATTCAGAATTTGGTGCAACAGCTAGCTTCTGGGGCAGTGGGATTTGCTGGGACACTTTTATCAGGCTTATTTGACGTAGTGTTAGTCATTGTGCTGGCATTTTATATGCTTTTATATGGCGATCGCGTCTGGTATGGTCTGGTCAATCTTTTGCCTTCTAATATTGGAGAGCCTCTTACCGCATCCTTACGCCTAAATTTCCAGAACTTCTTCCTTAGTCAGTTGTTGCTAGGGCTATTCATGATGCTAACCCTGACACCAATTTTCTTAGTTATGAAGGTTCCCTTTGCCCTGTTGTTTGCCATATTAATTGGGATTTCAGAACTCATTCCCTTTATTGGGGCATCTCTTGGCATTGGTCTAGTGACGCTTTTAGTGCTACTGCAAAATTGGTGGTTAGCAGTTCAAGTTGCGATCGCGGCAATTCTTATGCAACAGCTTAAAGATAACTTGTTAGCTCCCAGGTTACTCGGCAACTTTATCGGACTGAATCCCATTTGGATTTTTGTAGCTATTCTGATGGGATTTGAGATTGCTGGGCTGTTAGGAACGCTTGTTGCTGTTCCCATTGCTGGTACTATTAAAGGCACTTTCGATGCGATCAAGAGCGGTAAACCGAGTAATTTTGTATCAACTGTCACCATTGCTCATGACCAACCTCCAGATTGATAGGGGAGGGGCAGGAGGGCAGGGGACAAGGGGACAAGAGGTGAGAACTTGAAACAAGTCTTTCCCCTTGTCCCCAATTCCCAATTCCCAATGCCCAATTCTCAATTCCCAATATCAAAAGTTGCACATTCCGATCTCACAATTCACAATGGTGATTGATTACAAATTTCAGAGGATACTGGCAGCAGGCAATTCCTGATTAAAAGAAGCACAAGCGAATGTATTAAGTACACGCTTTGCCAAGAGTCAATGAATTTACTGTTGAATTTACAGTCTTTCGATTCTTAATTAATTAACTATAGAACCCGTTGATGGAAGCTTCCGAGCTATTAGAAACAATCACACTCCTGATTTACCAAGCTGAACAGGGAGAAATTGACCCTTGGGATGTCCAAGTAATTGAGGTGATTGACCGTTACTTAGAACTGATGGCACCGGAGTCAATAGGAAGAGGCTATGAAGCGGATTTGTCTCAATCTGGACAGGCATTTTTATCAGCATCAATGCTGGTATTATTCAAAGCAAATACATTGATGCAATTGTCAACAGTAAGTGATATCCAGGATGGTGTATTAGATGATGCGATGTTGGAAGATGAAGACGGAATATCACATCATGGTCATCGTCTACCATTAGAACGGCAATTGCGTCGTCGTCCATCGGCAATGCCACCACCAAAGCGCCGGGTGACTCTGCAAGAGTTAATCAAGCAATTGCAGATTATGGCAAACCAGCTAAAACTAGTAGAAAAAGTCAGCAAACCTATTCGTCCCAGACGTTTGCCTAGCGTCCAAAGTATGCGGGAGGCACTGGAGTTAGCTCACCAAGAAAATCTGACAGAAGTAGCTGGAGAACTCGAACAAGTCTTGAATTTATCGGCCAGAGAGCTAAATTCAGAACAAAATTGGTTGAATTTAGAACAACTTGTAGAATTGTGGACTCAGACAAAGCTTTTCAAGCAAAATGGATCTGGACATGAGTCTAAACACAGTCATTTAGTTAGCGTTTTCTGGGCGCTACTACTACTTTCGGCTCAATCGAAAGTAGAGCTATTTCAAGAGGAGTTTTACAATGAGATTAAAATTCGGCTAATTACAGATTCAGCTAAGACCAGTAAACCTTTTGAGCAGTCGATGAACTAAGAAAGCGAAAAGTAGCCCTACAGATAATTTACAGATTTTTGATTCAATCTCAAAATCCGAGTAAATTGAAAAGATAAGCGATCGCTTGTCATCTAAGTATATAGATGGTTGCAATAACCACTAAATTCCTGTTATCCCTGTTTTGGGGATGACTTAGAGCAGAAATAAAAACTGATGATTAAGTATCACTCGATGAAAGTAAACTGGCTTGTGGTTGAGGAATAAATTTTTATGAAAGCGATGATTCTCGCGGCTGGCAAGGGTACTCGCGTGCGTCCGATTACCTATACAATTCCTAAACCAATGATTCCCATCCTGCAAAAGCCAGTGATGGAGTTTTTGCTGGAACTGTTACGCCAACATGGATTTGACCAAATTATGGTCAATGTCAGTCATTTGGCTGAGGAAATAGAAAATTATTTCCGTGATGGTCAACGGTTTGGGGTGCAGATTGCCTATTCCTTTGAAGGCAAAATTGATGATGACGGTAAACTGGTAGGGGAAGCAATCGGTTCTGCTGGAGGGATGCGCCGCATTCAAGACTTCTCACCGTTTTTTGATGATACCTTTGTGGTGTTGTGCGGTGATGCTTTGATTGACTTAGATTTAACTGAGGCGGTTAAATGGCATAGAGCTAAAGGGGCGATCGCTACTATTATTACAAAATCTGTTCCCCAGGAAGAAGTTTCGAGCTATGGTGTGGTGGTAACAGATGAAGAGGGGCGTGTTAAAGCTTTCCAAGAAAAACCTTCAACTGAAGAAGCCCTCAGCACCAACATCAACACAGGTATTTACATCTTTGAACCAGAGGTTTTTAACTATATTCCCTCTGATGTGGAATATGACATTGGTAGCCAATTGTTCCCCAAATTAGTGGAAATCAAAGCCCCCTTCTACGCCATCCCTATGGATTTTGAATGGGTAGATATTGGTAAAGTTCCAGACTATTGGCGGGCGATTCGTGGTGTGTTGCTGGGTGAAATCAAAAATGTGCAAATCCCCGGTCATGAAGTCGCCCCTGGTATTTATACTGGCTTAAATGTAGCCGTGAATTGGGACAAAGTGGATATCACAGGCCCAGTTTACATCGGCGGGATGACAAGAATAGAAGACGGAGCGAAAATTGTCGGCCCAGCGATGATTGGCCCCAATTGTTGGATATGCAGTGGCGCAACAGTAGAAAATAGCGTGATTTTTGAATGGTCGCGCCTGGGGCCAGGAGTCAGGTTAGTAGATAAGCTAGTGTTTGGACGTTATTGTGTAGATAAAACTGGGGCCGCTATAGATGTCCAAGCGGCCGCTTTAGATTGGCTAATTACCGATGCTCGTCAGACACCGCCATCTCATACCCCTGTTGAGCGACAAGCGATAGAGGAATTGTTGGGGACAAACGTAATTTAGGGAATGGGAATGGGGAAGAGG
>NZ_JACKZS010000355.1 GCF_014222285.1 Nostoc sp. UCD121 | reverse complement strand
CACTCAACTTGGTGGTCAATCTTTTACTCCTGAGTAGCATTTCTTCTAACTCCCGAAAAAATGGGCGAACCGGGAGTTATTAAGCCAATAGCCATTTAAGTTTCACTTTTAAAGTTTTGAGGAGTCAGAAGCCAGAATAAAGATGCCTCCTGACTCTCTACTTCAGGCTAGATTCAGCGCTGTTGACAAGCTTCTTTAGATTTAAAGAAGGGCAAATGCTTTTGGCGTTAATGAGATTTTTCCTTTAGTACTATAAGCGTTTACAAGCTGCTTTAAGGGTTCAACAGCATTGTCCTGAAGGATGAAATAGTTTGCTTGGTTACTGACAATCAGCGATAGCTCAGTTGCCCATTGCTCATAGTTGGAACTACCAATAATACCGATAGAAGACTGAATATAGTTAACAAGAATGCTGTTATTGAGATCAAAGCCACCTTCACCCCAGATGCAAGCACATTGCAGCAAATACTCGTAGTCCGCGAATACTTGAAACTGGGGGTTCCATCTAGGTGTATTGCTTCGGTAGTGGACGAAACCATTGCTGTCGAATATCTCTTGTTGCCATAGAAGCTGCTGTAAGGAGCAGCAATTGCTAGGCGAAACAAACGGCTTTCCTTGGCGAATAAGACTACCATTACGGATGACATCGCGGCGGCGCTGCTGTCTTGCCATGCTGTATCGGACATTGGGATGTTGTTCAAAATACTGCCGCATTGAGGCAACGAATTCAGGAGCAATGCTGTTGTCATCGTCCAGGTATGAAACAATGTCACCACCAGCTGCATCTAGTCCCAGGTTACGAGCGTAGCACAAGCCAAAGCCACTGCTCGGTAATGGGTGTTCCATTTCAATGTAACTGATGGGGAAATCAGATATTGCCTTAATGCTGTTAATGATATCTCTGGTATCAGGATTAGCGCCATCATTGATGACGATCCACTCGAAATTGCGGTCAGTTTGACTTTGAATGCTTGGCAGTGCAGTAGATGCAAGCTGCATAGGTCTATTGTAGGTTGCAGTGATAATTGATAGTTTCAAAGCTCTATACCTCTATCAGTTGATTGCGTTATTGTTGAATCGATCGCAGTTTGAATTTGCTGCCATCTTGCTATATCCTCGTTTGTTATACCCCTGGCGGTTTCAATTTGATTACTTGCAAGAGTTAGCCGAATCAGCGTTAGCTTTTCATTGGTTCTGGCAACAGTTAAACTTTGCGTGGTGCTATTGAAACTGATCTGGTAGTTACTGCCTTCCAAGACAAATAGGTTTTCTTTTTCTGTGCGAATGGATTGGGGATAGGCAGTTGCTTGCTGTGCGAAGAGCAGTCTAGCTATGGGGGCAATTATAGTAGCGCGTTGCATCTGTTCTTGCTGTAATTGCTGATAGTCCCATTTCCCAAGTTCTATGCCCAAATCCATTTTTACCAAACGTTCTGCTAAAATTGCCATTTCTATCGGGCCAACACCTCCAGGGACGGGCGTAATGTTCTGGGGGATTCTGTAAGCACTGCGATCTACATCACCAGCAGCACCAGAAGCAGTAGGTGTAAAGCCACCATCGACAACCAAGCGATGAGAGGGGAGTACATAGTCCGTGAAAATTCCTCGTCTTCCGGTGACTGATACTACAATGTCTGCTGCTTGAGTTCTAGTCAGGTCATCGCCGTCTTCCAAACAGAAACAGCTGATTCTACTTGCTTCTAAATATTTGATGACACCATTGCCCACAAAGCCACCTCCGCCGACAACTGCAACATTGGAATCTCTTTGTGCGTAGGATTCAACAATTCTGGCGATTCCTTCAGCAGTAGCACAACTTTCAAAGAAATTGTTACTTTGTCTGCGGACGATATCTATATCTTTTTGTGGTTCTAATAGCCCAATTGAACTTGTAAACTTAGCTGGAATTGGGTATTGAACAATAGCAGCAGTTACCTTGCTGTTTTCATTAATAGATTGAACAATGCCATCAAATTGCTCTACTGCGATATTGGGTGACAGCACAATATAATTGGGAGTAATGCCAATAGCGTTGAAAATAGCTACTTTTTGTTCTGCTGAGATTCTGGCTGCTTCATATCTAGCTCTTAATTCATTGCTGGCATTTTCTGAAGACTCAAATCTGATGATTGCTACTTCTTTTTGAGATGCTTGAAATATGGATTTGTATTTTTGACATTCTTGCTTTACGTGTTCTCGTATTAACTGTCCGTCTATGAGCGTCATTTAATATGGCGTTAAATTTGATGAAGAAAATTGTCTGGTACAAACAATTTTCTGAATTTCTACTAGGATTTGTTGCAATTAGGTAGGGCGTTTGGTGATTTCACCAACTTCTTGTCCGTTGCAGGAAACCCAGTTAGTGACGTAGCGTTCAGTGTCATGGAAGCCACTAAATTCAATACTGTTATCAGAACACTTCTCTTGGAACCATTGTTGTGCTTCTTGTTCTGTATTGAATGTTCTAGCTGCGACTTCTTCTACTGGAATCTTCCAGTTTGTATTGCTATACAAATCGCAAACATAATGTGTCATATCTGTTACTCCTTTAACAATATTTAAAAACCACTATAACAATTTTAAATCAACAACAGCAGGCTGAATTAATTATCCAACAAGCTTGCAAGGAAAATTTTACTGATAGCGAGAAAGCTATTTACGATGACTTTATTCTGGAAGCGGGGGTAAAAAACCCAGGCAAGATGACTGAGGCTACTGCTGATGCTTTAATTAGATACCTTAATGGCTGTGAAGCATCTAACGAGTTTGTTGCTAATGTAGTCAATCGCCTCGCGCAAGTTGCCCCTGCTCATATCATGACCAAGATTCTTTTTAGTGATAATGACGGCGATGGTGTGCCTTTATACGAGGAATTAAAACTTGGAACAAAGGTTACGGAATTTGATACCTCTTTTGAAATAGCGGCTGCAAGACAAAGGCAATATCAATTTTCTCCAACTCGGAATTGCGATATGGAGTTGTAAGTATAACCCACTACTAAATAATCATATGTAGTGGGTATGAGATTGTTATTCTATAAAACGACTGAAAATAGAAATTAACCAGTTGCTACACAGGCGTAGACGCTTACTCTTAGCTCGAAGTAAGTGTCTCAGCGGCTTTCCTCAAACATCGCCATCTTTCCCATACTCAAAATTAACCTTCGGGATACTGGGTGTAAAAAATGCGCTACTGTTAATCGTAAGCGCATTCCCGATCATGTACTGCGATCGCAATACTCTCAGCCCAAATAATCAGGCGATTCCCCTGTAAGTTTAACTTTGGAAAATTATCCCAGTGTCCTGATCTTCATCCCAAAACCACCACCCTTGGGATAGTTCAGAAAGAACGCGCATTAGTGCTAACTGTTGCTGTGTGATTTCCCCACCGCCGTAGCTGACGTTGCTAGTGCCATCCCATGATTTAAGAATTGATGCTAAATTGTATCCATTGCCCATAATCCAACTGGCATAGAAGCAGTCTTTGGATATTTCTTCCATGATGGCTAGCAGTTCAAGGGCGGCATCAGGATTAGGTGATTTTAGGGCTTCGAGTGCAAGGCGGAGGTTTTCTTCCCTGTCTGCGAGAAACTCCGAAAAAGCTGCTCTATTTGATGGTAAATTCTCCTTTTCAAGTGTAATTAATTTTCCATTTCCAATCTTGACTGGAGTTATATTTGAGTAGTCAGTTCGGTCATCTTCACTTGCCTTTGCTTTTATAGCTAAAGGATGCCAATGGATGCGTTCAATTTTATTGGTCTGAGGATTTGTCCATGTCCAGAATAGTTTGTGAGATGCAGCACCCTTAACTGTCAGATAAGTTCTTTTATGTCGAATGGGATAGTCCACACCTTCTTCTTTTTTGGCTTGCAAAAAGGCTTCTATTGATAGATATTCTTCATGGAGGTATGCCATTTTACGTGGTGCTGTCGCATATGTATAACCCGATATGCTGCTGCTATCACCATCTTTCAAGACTACCAAATTCCATTTTTCGTTTATTGGACTGTGTATCCAAAACTCAACTGATATTGTCTGTACAAACTGATCTATAATTTGGACTACACAAGGATAGTAAAGTGTGAGTTGTTGGTTGCTATTAGTCATTACTATTCCATCCATTCGATTGGGGATATGGTTTCCTTTTTGGCGGGAAGTATTTTGACTTCGTAGCCATAAAGAATTAATTCATACAGAGTTTCTAATAGTTGCTTGGGTGATATACTGTCCCATTGCTTGCATTCTAAGATATGTTTCAATACTTGCTCTGGAGCATTAACTACCCAAAGACTGTGAATTTTTCTGTTACTAAATCCCGCACATAATTGAACAATTGGTTGTAGCTCAACTGTTGTTTTTGGTATGTGTATAATTGCTGAACTTATAGGTATTGTTGGTTTTACTTCTAGATTTTTGGGTGGTAAAAAATCGGGGTCACTGTACCACTGTCCGTCGATTTGGTATGCAATTATTAGGTATGGCAATGCTTTACAGCACTTGCGGCTGTTATGAGGTACAGTAGCAGCAACTAGCAAACCAGTTTCTTAAATGTTGAGGATTTATTAAATCGAGTGCAA
>NZ_JACKZS010000585.1 GCF_014222285.1 Nostoc sp. UCD121 | reverse complement strand
ACCTGAACAATGCCTTGAAGGCTAAGGAGCTTTTCACCCGCGATAAGGACTACATCGTCCGCAATGGTGAAGTCATGATCGTGGACGGCTTCACAGGCCGCGTGCTGGCCGGCCGCCGCTACAACGAGGGCATGCACCAGGCCATTGAGGCCAAGGAGCAGGTGGAGATCAAGAACGAGAACCAGACCCTGGCTACCGTTACCCTGCAGAACTACTTCCGCCTGTACGAGAAGATCTCCGGCATGACCGGTACGGCAGAAACCG
>NZ_JACKZS010000354.1 GCF_014222285.1 Nostoc sp. UCD121 | reverse complement strand
CCTATGTCCTATAGCCCATTCATTTAATTCATCTGAATCATCTTTTGATGAGTTATAACTTTTGTTAGCAAAATCTTGTGCTTTTTCTTTAAATGATGTATTTGAATATATAAAAGCTAAAGCATAATATGCTTCTATTTGAAAATTATAATGATTTTTTTGCTGAGAAATTTCTAAAAGCTTTAAAAAGATTTCTTCTGCTTCTTGTATTTCTAATAAATCTATTTTTCAAAGACCCTTGCCTACTAATGAACACATATAAAACCTATCTAATGTTAAATCATTCTGGCTATTAGTATTTGCATGTAAGCATTCTATATCTAATATTTCTGCATTTTCATACTCCCTAAGGCTTTCAGAAAGATTACCAACGATCCAATAGCTTTGAGCAAGATTAAGGTGAATGCTTACCAAATTTATTCCACGTAAAACATTACCAATTATTTGAGTTGCCGCTAACATCAGTTTTTGTAATAGACCTAATGTCCGAAGTGAAGTACCTAGATTTTCTCCACCTTCTAAATTATGCCATTTCCATTTTGATTTTCTTCTATATACCATTACACTACAAGCCGCTTCAAAATCATCAATAGCTAAATAATGATAGTAAGCTTCAAAAGCTTGTAATGCTTCCTCCATAATGTAAACCTTGTTAACACTCTTTGTCCAAAATTCTGCTGCGTTCCGGTTTGCTGTCTCCCAATCTTCACTCATTCTCAGCCTACTTATCGCTTCTTCTCTAATCACTGGATGCAACCAGTATTCGCCATTTTGAAACTCTACTAAAGAGCGATCGCGCAAAGAATTTACTACCCGCCGATGTTGTGACTCTGGCACGTCCCATAGCAAACAAAAAAGTCCATTAATAGAAACTGTTGCAATATCTTGATAACGATAACATCCTAAACGGCAGAGGAGTTTAAAAGCTGAAAAGTGGCGTTGTTCCAAACAATTAAACTGAGTGGTGACTAAATCTCTTAAATCAGCTTCAACTAATAAATCTCCCTGATTCATTTGCCAATATGGCTCTAGATTACCTGCATAATCTACTTGAATAGCACCAGCAATAATTTCCATTGCTTTAGCATTCCCTCCGAAGGCATTATGTATAGCACTGAAAGCTGGAGAATTTGTTTCAAGACTGCGGCTGTGAAAATATTCTTCCCATGCGTTAACAGACAAACCTTCCAGAAAATAATACCGAAGAGAAACATCAGCTTCACGTAGGCGATCGCGGCTGGTAATCAGCGTCAATGACTGCAAACTTGGATCGGCTAAAACTCGTAACAACTCTACATAGCGGCGATGAGGCTTAATCAACTTACAATTTTCATCTAATGCGGGTTCAAGATTATCAATTAAAACTCCAATTCTTTCACCCTGAAGTTTTTGGCGAAAGCGTTCGAGAGATACGCCAAACTCCCGTCCTGGTTCTTCATTAAGTTGGCGTAGTCGTTCCTCAAGTAAGCTTTCGATGGGAGTAATATTCTCGGTTTCTTTGGCAATGGGAAACTCTATATAAAAACCAAATTTTTGCTGAAGATAATTTCTGGCTAAAGTTGTTTTTCCTACACCACCTTTTGCATGAATGAGAATAACTTTTGCACCTTGACTGTCGAGATCGTTGAGATCCGCGATCGCTGTTTCACGTCCAACAAAATTTTTATCTGGTATGCTTTTTTGAGTTATATGTTCTAATGTTGTGGTTTCTATAGGAGTTTTACTCACTACGAAATCTGGCTTGTACCTCTGAAAAAGAGCAATCAAATCAGCACGTTTTGAGTAGCGTTGATCTGGGAACTCATTTTTCAAACCAAACTCCTCACAGATGTCTCTGATGTGTTGTCTTACCGTTGCTTTAGTAATATTTAGGGATTTAGCGATCGCTTCATCTGTCTCTCCAGCCAAAAACTTGATCAATACTTCCCGTCGTCTGTGTGTTAACTCGTTGAATGCTTTGTCGAACTGTCCTTTACTCATATTTTTATGCTAGTTCCCGGCCGCTTCACAAGCGTTTAGTGGACTTGTTTATTAAGACTCACAGCTTTGTGCATTTGGTGTTTATTCCACGAGTGCAACTATGAAATTAAGCCGATATCGGTTTAGCAAAGCAACAACAAAGCAACAAACCACTAATTTGCTCAAAATTATCTCAAACACCAAGAGGCAAAAAGTAATGATTAGTTCCGAAAAGATTTCCACCGTCATAGCCGTCATCGGGTTGAGTATCCAGTTTTCCGGGTTATGTATTCAGTTTACTAGATCTTTCGACCCACCGAAGTTAAATACAGTACAAGCATCAATAGTTCAAACATCCTCTGAAACTAAATAAAGCAACAGCGATATACAGAGGGTTTCAAGCAAACAGAACATACAAATGAACTCCAAAAGCCACTTTGCTAGCTGTACTCAAGTTTTGAAGTTTTTCAATTCCGAATATCTAACTCTTAAAAAAGGCAGAGACCATGAACACTAATCTAAATAATAGCTACAATCTCCTATTTAAGTGGAGTTGTAAGGGACTGAAATATTTTCTGCTGACTTTGTTTGGTTTTGTAATCGCATATGTGATTTCTAAAGTGTTTGGATGTGACACAATTGTTCAGATACTTTTATCTCCTTTTGTCTGGGAATGGCTTTTCCGAATTGCAGTACTTATCTTATGTTTTTTTGGAATCGCCATAATCTATGAGTCTACTCGTTAATTTTCTATGGAGATTTCTTAACCAATGCTATATTCGATGAGATTACCATTCCGACTAACTCAGCAACTTGGAGAAATATATTTTATAAAAACTATGAGTGTTCAAGGCAACACAGCTTTTATCCCAATTGCAATCAGCACTATCTCCTTGATTTACTTCTTGACAACTTCTGCAAAAGTGCCAATTCATGTAACTCTAGCCAACCATACTTTTACTTTAAAAATTATGGTTGAAATTCATCCCGATAAATGCATACCTAAGGCAGGGAATCACCCCTTGGACTCGGCTACAAAATGGGATATTCTGATTCACTGAGTTTTCACGGCAGATATCTCCAAGCTATTCTCCATCTGGCTTCGGAAGTATTCACTCTTTGCATATAAATTTCCACAAGCTCTAAGGTTTCAAGAACCAATGCTTCAAGTTCATTGACGACTACAACAGCTTTGTTACGAAACAAGCCTTCGAGACGGAAGGCAAGATTAAGTCTTACTTTCTTTGATTTAAAAACTCGTTGCGCTCTCGGCGGCGATAGTGGAGTGGCTCTTGCGGGCTTGTGGATCTAGTTGGTATTGAGCCGAGATACAAGTAAAAAGCAGCAAGATGGTCTGGAAAGCCTTGCTTTATATAGGTTTGAGCGTTTTTGAGGCGAAAGTAGGATTTTGAGAGAAGATACTTGCAGTCTGAGGGTCAATAATTGCTTTTCGCCTACCAAAGAGAATAATAAATACTGTGTGGTAGGAGGCTTATATTTTGGGCTGCAAGACCTTTCCTGTAGGAGTTTCAGCGAATTTACGGCGAAAGATATTTATCGTTCAACCTGTAAAACCTGTAAATAAAATTAATAAATACTCCAGTTCTTGTAGCGATACATACCCAAGATTTGCGCTTTCCTGCTGATTTTACTGTAAAATAGCTAAAACCTATATATAGCAAGAGTTTCCAGACAATCTTGCAGGTTTTTACTCATATCTCGGCTCAATACCAACTAGACCCTCATGCCCGCTCTTCTCCACTCCGAGCCACGAGTTCTTAAATCCTGAAATTGTGGAAGTATAGTAGTAAAAACTTGACGCAAAAGTTGGCGTACTGTGCGTAAGTCTTGGTCAGGAATTTTTGGCGGAGAAATCAGGGTGGTAAATGAGGTTTTTGGGGTCAAAATCTTTAGATTTACCTTATGTTTACCTTATAAATACCTTGGAGATGCCATTGTTTTACCTTATTTTTGGCAAAAAAGAAGTATTTTGTAAAAAACGGTGATTTTTAGTGTTAAATGTGCAAATAAATCCTTATATTTGCCATTGGAATACCATTGAAATGCCATTGGTTTACCTTACAAATGCCATTTTTTAAAAAATCCTTGTAAATACCTTATAAATGCCTTTTAGTTAAATAATGTTTAGTATGCGAACTTTTTCTGAAGCCCTGATAAAATCAGTAGCGAAAAAATGAAATTGATGATGAGCCAAGGGTAAGCTATGGAAGTCAAAAACGAAGTGACAATAAAATTTAGTGGGGAACACTGTAGCGGAAGCTGGCGTTTCTTCATGACCACATACAACAAAACCCCACTCCTTCACTGGGATTGTGTTTGGTGTGGGGCTGTTGGGGGCTGAACAGGCTTAGTTTGAGTTTTGGGTTGAGCTTTCTTGACTGGTTTAGTTTGAGGTTTGGGTTTGGGTTTATTGCCCTTTGACGCGGCTATATTCGCTTTTTTCTCTTTAAATGCGGCAAGCTTATCATCTTTTGATGCCTTTAGGAACTTTGGCGGTTTTTCTTGTGGCAGCCCTAGTTGTAGCGAACTGCAAACATAAACGCTTCAAACCGCAAACAAGGCGATTTTGAAACCACATTCTCTGCAAATAAGGGT
>NZ_JACKZS010000035.1 GCF_014222285.1 Nostoc sp. UCD121 | reverse complement strand
CTCCTGCAATTGGGCTACAAGTGCAGGGTTATCAATAGCAGGGGATGTATCGGGTAAGATGCTAACTCTGGTAAAGCCGCCAGCAGTAGCAGCGTGTAAAAAAGACAATAGGGTTTCCCGTTCTTCAAATCCTGGTTCACCGGAGTGGCTGTACAAATCCACTAACCCAGGGCCGAGAACTAATCCCTGACAATTTCTAATTTGAGTATTGGGATGAATATCAGCAATGTGCGAAGCCACTTCTTGGATATAACCATCAGCAATCAGCACATCAAAGAGTTCATCGATTTCAGAAACTGGGTCAATCACCCGTACTTTTTGCAGCAGTTCAGTCATAAAACTTTTTAGTTAGGAGTTAAGAATAAAGTTAGGAATTAGGAGTTATAAGTTATGAGTTAGGAGTTATCAGTTATTTGTTCCTTGCTCATCATTTTTAACTTTATTCATCACTCATATTTATCACTCCTAACTTTATTCGTTACTCTTGTACAGATGCGATTAATCGCGTCTGTACTCCTCACTTCTTTACAATGCTCCTGCTGCTGTTTTATCTAGTACGCCTCCACCAAAGTGAGCGGTGATGTTCATGGCTTGCAATACTGGTAAACCATCGATTCCAGAAGGGTAGTCGATAACGCTGACTGCGCCATTACCCTGACGGAAATTCCAAAAATTTTCTAGCGATAAACCCAGAATGTGACAAAGTAGAGTTTTATTTGTAGCATCATGAGCTACTACTAATACAGTTTTGAATTGATTGGTTAATGCTGCTTCTACAATTGATTGCCAAGCTGCAACACTGCGTTCCCAAACCTCTTGTAAATTTTCCCCTTCAGGCATTTGCACTTGAGCGGGTACTAAGCGCCAGCGCTGCAACTCTCCGGGAAATTCTTGTTCTATTTCTGTTTCTAATTTTCCTTCCCAGAGTCCGTGGCTGATTTCTCTTAAACCATCTTGCAAGTCTAACTTTACATTAGGATGCTGTTTTAAGATAATTTCTGCTGTTTCTTTTGGGCGTAGCATTGTGCTACTTACAGCAAAATCAATCGCTACCTCTTGAAGAAATTTGCCTGCTTTTTGCGACTGTTCTCTACCGTTGTCATTGAGGGGGACATCAATTTGTCCTTGAAACCGGGTTTGGCGATTCCAGTCGGTTTCGCCGTGACGCACTAATAACAACCGGACTCCTTGATGATCTGGTCGCAATGAGGGTAAAGTTTCTCCAGTATGTTGCGTCTGATTTAAAGATTCTAGCTGGACTGGTTCGCCCAATCCTCCAGCAAAATTAAGTACGCTGATGCCACAGTTAGATTGCTGGATTGAATGGTAGCGACTTGCAGGGATTCCCAAAGCTGTACTAATCAGGGCGCGATTAATGCCGTTATGTCCAACTATCAGAATAGTTTCGCCTTGATGTTGAGACAAAGTTTCTTGCCAAAACTGCCGTGCTTGTTCGTATAAAGCAAGAACAGGAAAATGTTCTCTTGTTCCCTCTGCATCATTTAGCAGCATCCGCAGTTCGTCGGGGCGTTGATGCCAAGTGCGGTAGTCTTCGGCAAACTTCTGCTTGACTTCGGCAGTTACCAGCCCTGCCCATAAAGGGAGGTCGATTTCTAGTAGCAAATCAGAAACTTGAATTACAGCAGATTGTTCGGGATGAGTAGCTAACTCACTATGGATAATATCTGCTGTGTGTTTTGCTCGTTGCAGGGGACTGCTGTAAATAGCATTAAATAAAATATTGCTGAGGGCTTTGCCAGCTTTACTGGCATCGTTACGACCTTTCTCGGTTAATGTTGACGCATCAGTGCGTCCCTGAATACGCCGCTCGGTGTTATAACCACTTTGACCGTGGCGCACAATGATGACACGAGTCATCTCAAAGCCCTCCTGTATCTAGACGATTAATTTTACTGCAAAATGATTGCAGAATTACCGACTCAGGAAAGCCGATTTAGTTAAAAGGGTAGTTAGGAATCGCAACTATACACTCAAAACCCACCTCTGTGGGTTTCAAACCCTCAGTTATTTCCCTAATCAAGCTAGTGGTTCATGTCATTAAGGTGTTCAGATTCCCCACTTCTTAAAAAAGCCCAGGATCTCGAACCCAGTGCATTAAAGGTAGGTTGGGTGAAGCGGAGCGCAACCCAACATAATATAGGACTTACGCAAATTATCTCTCAAACTCTGATTTCTCTGTGCCCTCTGTGGTTCGTTATTCCGTAACTCGTGCGTAAGTCCTCATATATCAGAATGTTGGGTTACGCAAAGCCTCCACCCAACCTACTAGCGCGGCAAGCTCAACTTTATACCTGATTATTCTCTCCCTAAATCTAACTGTACTTGCAATCCATCATTGTCATTGCCAGACTGAGCAGGTGTTAAAAAAACAGAAGTGTCTGGCTGTGATAATGTCTCGTTAAAGCGGATTTTGACTGGAGTTTTGTCTGTTCTATTATTGTTAGAGATTGTTGATGGATTAGTTTGCTCAAAAAACTTTCCAAAGTCATCTTGGGCTGTTCTATTATCAATTCCGACTAGAGAATCACCAGTTAATCTGTATTGTCCTGGATTTAAGCTTGATGCTGGTGACTGGGCGTACACCTGGCTTCCTAAGCTTGTAAAAGCTGTGGTAATTCCCAACAAAGCAATAATTTTGGCGTTCATTTTTTTGTCCAAATTATCTTTAATATTGCTTGTCTTTATTCTCTGGGCAAATTATTTTAATTAACTCTATCGTTAGGTTCTACTACAATAATTGTATTGCGTATATACTTGACTCGTCAATTATTTCTGCTCTATGTTGATAGTAATACATTTTAAGTTAAGTAAGTTGGCGTAAATAATTGTCGTTGGGATTGGGCAATAGGCAATAGGCTAGTTCATTTTTTTTTACATAGTTATGATTTTATTGTGCAAACTTACTTAATTATTCAGGAGGTGTGTTAAGTGTGTGGTTCTGGTCAAAAGATTCAGGTGAATATGAGATATTCAAGCAATACGAACGAGCATTAGTAGCCATTGGGGTAAATTTTTCCCTTGATGGAGTCCAAACTGCCCTTGAAGGCTGCACTTATGGGCTAGAAGATGCTTTGAGAAGAACAATTGAATACATAGTGTGGTTACAAGAACAGGAAAGAGAGGTTTTCCCAAACGCTATTTTAATTCGAGCTTTGCAGGAGCAATGGAAACCTGTGGCATGGCGTGATGAATACATGGAACTACCACTATTGCAATCGGCAGGTCAAAGGTGGTGGAATGCCGCAGTTTCCAAATGGGGGTATGATGTGCGTAATCGGCTAGTTGCTGATGTTTTTTATGACAACGGGCAAGAATTTATTCAATTCACCAACGGCAAAGAAATATTGGTAGAGACTGCTTGGCATTGGGAGTGGGAACGATTGCTGGAATATGCTCTTTAGTTGAAGTGCGATATCTACGACGGGCTGCGCCCACGCAATTTCTTTCAAGCAGCTAGCTTTCACTAATTAACTGTAACAAGGCTTCTGTTGATATCTTGCCACTCATCTCGGTACCTTCCAATAGGCTATCTGCCAAATCTCGTTTGTGGTGATGTAATTCTACAATTTTTTCTTCGATAGTATCCTTTGCTACTAAGCGATAAATTGTCACCGGGCGTTGTTGCCCAATGCGATGGGCGCGGTCTGAGGCTTGGTCTTCCACTGCGGGATTCCACCAAGGATCTGTATGAATCACATAATCAGCAGCAGTTAGATTAAGTCCTGTACCCCCTGCCTTGAGACTAATGAGAAAGACATCTCCTGAACCAGCTTGAAATGCGTCTACCCGTTTTTTGCGCTCTGCCACGGAAGTACTGCCATCTAGATATTGATAATTAATACCTTGTTGTTCCAGATAATCGCGGATGATGTGCAAATGGTCAACAAACTGACTAAACACTAACGCTTTATGACGATTTTCCAGCAGTTCACCCAGCACCTCACCAAAAAGTTGCAACTTAGAACTGGGTAATTCAGTACCAGGCATAACGAGGCTGGGATTACAGCAAGCACGACGCAGCTTCATAATCTCAGCTAAAACCTGCAAATGTTTTTTTCCTGCTTCTGCATCACTTTCGGTAAGTTTAGATATGGCCTGACGGCGCAACGCTTCATAGAATGCTTTTTCCTCTCGACTTAACTCTACATGAAGGAGAATTTCGGTACGAGATGGCAACTCTTCTAATACTTGATTTTTTGTCCGCCGCAACAGAAATGGTTGAATAAGTTTTTTGAGTTTATTACGTGCAAGTTTATCTTGATATTTTTCAATGGGGGTAGCAAAGCGTTGATTGAAGCTTTCAAAAGAACCCAATAACCCAGGATTAATAAAGCGGAACAAATTCCACAACTCACCCAGGTGATTCTCAATGGGAGTCCCAGTAGTCAGCAACTTAAAATTAGATTTTAGGTTCATGGCTGCCTGAGAACGTTTAGTAGTCATATTTTTAATCGCCTGGGCTTCATCTAGGACAATAGTTTGCCACTGTACCTGAGAAAGCATTTGCGCTACTTCTTCCTGCTGTAATAAACCATAACTGCATACCAACATATCTAAAGGTTGTAACCCATCCAATAATTTTTGGCGGTTAGCACCAGAAAATTGAATAATATTGAGAGTTGGGGCAAACTTCTGGGCTTCACTCACCCAATTCATACACACAGAAGTGGGGGCAATAATTAGGGTTGGTCCTTCATGGGCATTTCTGAGAATGACCGCCAATGCTTGCAAGGTCTTACCGAGTCCCATTTGGTCTGCTAAACAAGCACCCACACCCCAATGTGCTAGCCGCGCCAGCCAACAAAAACCCTCCATCTGGTAGTCACGTAGTTCTGCTTGAAGGGTAGATGGCAGTTCCGGCTGGAGGTTCTTCACCTCATGGAGACGCTGGATATGTGTTTTCCAGTGTTTATCTGCTTTTACCTTACCTACCTCATCGACAAAATCTTCTAACCCTAATGTTGCCAAGGGGTGAAAACGAATACCTTTACTATGTTTTTCCGAAAACATCCGCAATTCGTCGAGGCGTTTCCGAAAAGCTTGAGTTAAAGCCAAAAATTGACCATCACCAAGGGGGATAAAACGGCTGGGGGTTTTTTCCAATAGTTCTAGTAGCTGCTGCATATCCAGTACTAAGTCATTATTCAATTTCAACTCCCCAGTGGCTGCAAACCAGTCTTGCTGACGTTGAATTGATAAATTAAAGTCTTTCAAGCCGGCATTGTGGCTAACACGCAGTTTTTCTCCTTGTGGCCATTCGATGACTACGTTACTTCCCAGTTCTTGCAGTTCTAGCAGCAGTTCTAAACAGTCTTCGGGATCGTCTATAATCCATTCACCGTCTTGTTCTTCAGTTCGAGTCAAGGTGGCGCAGGCGGCTACAGCGTCGGCGGCAAGTTGCTTCTCTTCAGACAGATTTCGTCTGGTTTGGAGACGTTTACCGTCAATCTCGGCAATTACAGTTTCACCACCTGCACCAGGACGGTAGTAGGGACCACCTTGGGCAAAGGGGCGCGACAAAAGGCTGATTTTCAAGCCGGCATTGGCAGGTAAGAGGTGAATATGCGGTAGAGTCTGGGCGGGTACTTCTTCTGCACCTTCTGAACCGCCACCAATGTCAGAATGTACGGTGACGATGCCAGAGACGGCATTAATGGCTGCCAAAACTTGTTTCTCTGCGATCGCAGGTACATTTAATTTATTATCTATACCAATAATCTCCGCAATGCGTCTGTGTTCGGCAGTAATTTCAATGACTTTGATGCGGGTTGGGGTTTCTTTGATATGCAGAATATTCTGTGATTCTGGTAACTTGGGAGAGAATTCCAAGGTGAGACGGCCAAGTTTTTCTTTTTTAACCAGTAGTTCTGGTTCTCCTTTAACAATTTCTACACGGATAGTGGGTGTATCTTCCCAAAAAACCAACGGGTGTCCAATTAAAACAGAGATGGCTTTTTCACCGAAAGTATAATCCACTTTGCCGTAATAGCCTTCACTATATACCTCAATACAACTACATACCCGCATATCTTGGGGGGTGATGTAATCAAACTCAGATAATGCACTGCTTAGACGCTTGAGGGCTATGGGGCGACCTTTACTCCATTCCCCTTTGGCATTAACTTTTTGTTCCTTTGGTTGCAAGACACATCTGCTGGGATAGAAGGTTATGAACCATGCTAAACGCAGTTCAGATTCTGGTTTTCCTGGTGTTTGTGGTTCTTTTTGAAGATTTGCCAGGGCATTGAGGCACATTTCCCAAGCTTCTTGGGGCCGAATTAAGTCTACGATGGTTTGGATATTGCTATCTTCTCGCAGTGCCTCTGCAAGTTGTTTATAGTTACTACTTGGTTTGAGCCTGGATAGGAGTTCTGCGGTTTCCATTGCTAACCAGTGATAACCGGAGGCGAGCGATCGCCGATACAATGGTTCTAATAAATTAGGTAAGCGTTTTTTAGCACTCTCAGCATCCATCCAGTAAAGGCATAGCGAACAAAACAATGTTTGTAAGCTATTTTCTTCTTCGATGGAAGAAATATGACCGCTGACTACAAATTGTTTTTGAGTAATATCGCCTTGGTGGACTTGCAGTACCATTTTCAGTCTGCCATAAGTGAACCTGAGCCAATGATCTGATTGACGGGACATCAAACTGGTATACTCTTCTGCTTCTTTGAGGCGTTGTGCTGAACCATCTTTTAAAAGTGCGAGGATGAAAAATAAGCCCCCAATGGTATTGAAATATATTTGGCGTTTGCCTGTAGCTTTTTTGATGGCTTTCAGGGCATCTTTATAATATTTGATGGCTTGTTCATTATCACCCCGCAGAAAACTTAACCAACCCCAAAAGATCGCAGCGTTATTTTGATATTCATTTGATATCCGCTCCAGACTTTCTTGTGCTTCTTGGGTACAACCCTGTAACAACAGTTGTTCTGTCAAAATCAGATGTAGATAATCTGAACAATGTTTTCCAGGTGTAGAGCATTCGTCTTCTAGCAGCATCAACGCATCTTCCGAAGCAGATAATTTTAAGGCTGAATTGAAGAGGATACTTGATATGCCACTTTCATATAATTCTTGTGGTAGGGTGTTAAACCAATCTGCATCAAATGGATTATTGTATATCTGCTCAAAGATATTTTCTATTACTATTTTTTCTTCGCTATCACTGTACTTCTGGTAAGCTTCAATTTGCTGACTAATAAAACTAGGATCTTGACGATAAATACCAATGCGGATTTCTCTGATACACTGGCGCAGACTGGAGAAAATCCGATAATCCCTATTCCAGTGAGTATGTATGGGTAGCTTTTCCTCTACTGCTATGACGAGGATTTCAAACTGTCCGGTTTGTACAGCATGGCGAG
This sequence comes from Nostoc sp. UCD121, assembly GCF_014222285.1. Taxonomy (GTDB): domain Bacteria; phylum Cyanobacteriota; class Cyanobacteriia; order Cyanobacteriales; family Nostocaceae; genus Nostoc. The sequence goes on along the minus strand of NZ_JACKZS010000035.1, from coordinate 41,874 downwards.
TAACAATTTCTGTGAGTAACGGATGACATTCAGCACCTTGCCTGTTTTCCTGTATTAACAAGCCTGCTTTTAACAATTTATCAATTTGGGGACTAAGGGTTTTAGTACCCCAAGGTTTATTGTTTTCATCTAAAGCGTCAATTTTACTAAGACAACTTACGAATGAATTTTTATCTATCGGTGCATAAATTACCGAAAATAACTGAATAATCTTTTGTATGGAAGGATGTAACTCGAAATATTTCCTTGCGAGTAGTGCTTGTTGTATTATGGGATTAGGCTCGAAAATAGGCATATTATTTATTCAGTTCTTTAAATAATTCCATTAATTTGCGTTTACGTCCATGAGCCGCTTCTAGTTGTGAGCGATAAGCAGACCATTCAGTTTTTTGCCCAAGTTGAATATAAGCAGCTTTTGCTTTTTTAAGCCAATTAACCGCAGCATCATAACGGTCAGCTTTTCCTTGTTCTATAATTGGTTCTGCCCGTCTGCGAGCGTTATCAATTACCCAATTTGGACGATGAGAAACTGCTGCATCCATGACTCGATGAACCAATTCTGAAGCATAATAAATATCTCTTTCTACTGTTTTAATTGCATCATCAATTAATCCTTCATGGAGGAAAATATCAACTTGAGCTTCTCTTATTCCCCAATCTGGCTGCTCTCGTAGTGTTTGCAGTAAATCTTGTTTGAGCGTCAACCAAGTTTCTCCTGCATAGTCTTGAATTTTACCATAGTCTCGAAACGATGGTCTGATTTTAAAAGCAATGATGCTGGCAGTTAAGGCAGTGGCATTATCTTCTAATCCTTTGGCTAAATCACTTGTCCAAGTAGCAAATTCATATAAACAGTTACCTGTTAAATTGATACCTGCTTGGCATATTTCTAACGCTTCAACTAAATACCCATCTTCCCGCAATATTTTTGCTAGGGCAAAACCCTCTTCTGCTCTTTCCATGAGGATTTTAGCCGCAGATATGGCTTCTTCTACTCTTCCTAAAGCTGCTAATTGCGTCAGGTATTGCAGAGTCATTTCTTCTGCTAAAGCTAGATTTAAATACTCTGTGTAACGATTTTGACGTTCAAGAATTTGCAAGCGAATCAATGCTAAATCATCAGCAAAGCTTGGTCGTTCATTTTCCCAAAGTTCTGCGGTATCATCTCCTTGCATAATTTGTTGCAGTGGTTCATAATCCCAACCTTGACGCAATGCTTCTAAACTCATACTAAAGTCTGCACTGATTTCGTCTTGCCATGATTCCAACATCAACTGCAAATCTACTATTTCTCCTGTAGACATTTCTGCACACAAAATTGCTTCTGTCCACGCGCTATTAAGAGGTTCTGCGATGGAATAACTGTCTCCACCGTAATCTAGTAACTCGTCCCATTCTTGGGCATAAGTTTCGGTAATAGTTTCGAGAATTGCGATCGCATTATTGCCATCTCCATTTTCTGCTAACTCTCGCGCTTTCTCAATTACAGCCAGCAAATCATCTGTAAATGGGTCTTCTTCTGAACCATACTCTAATTCTTTCAATCCATCCCGCAAAATCCGCTTGACATGAGAGCGAAAAGGTGATGTGTCAATTTTGGTTTGGCGGGTAGAAGGCTGTTTTGTTTGCGGTTTTGGCAAGTCTATCAAACTGACAAACTCATCAATATCATCAATTAGTTCTGGTCTATTTTCCACCAGTTCTTGTAATAATCGCTGAGTTTGAAGAATATCGAGGCGATTTAATAATTGTTCTAGTGTTGGACGTTCTTCAATGATCTCTGATTGACGCGAACAGCTTAATAAGGTGGCAACGATATGTTTGCACCAACCATCATAATCATAAGGACAAGTACAACAAGCTGAGGTAATTCCACCTGCATCAAAACGAATACTGACTTGATATGGTGTAATTTCGCCACCTTCTACTTCTGCTTGAATCAGATTACCGCGTTTTTTGAGATCGGCGATCGCACCCCTGCGGTAATATTCTTCACCACGACTGTAGGATGAAGCGTTGGAGTTATGGCGGATTATTGCTTCAGAAATTCCTGGAATTGACATAGCACCCAAGTCTTTTATTTTTAGCTTACGCTTAAACTGCCTTTATTTTCTCTTGTGTCTGCATTCCACTAAAATCCCAAGCTGTCTCAATACCGTTCGGTTAAGGAATTTTTTGGTTGAGGTAGGGGGGTAGAGGGAAAAGAAAAGCTGTTCTTGAGAGAAGAATTACTGAACAATAACCCTCTTTCCTTCCCTGCTTCCCCTGCTTATCCGAACCGTATTGAACCTACTCCACATTAGAGTGCTTACAGCTTTAAATATAAAATTATGCGTTTCATCAACAAACTCATGCGTTTCATCAACAAAATCGTTCTGTTCATCAACAAACTCATGCGTTTCATCAACAAAATCATTCTGTTCATCAACAAACTCATGCGTTTCATCAACAAAATTGTTCTGTTCATCAACAAACCCATGCGTTTCATCAACAAAACCATAATTTTTGTAAGAAATACTGATATTTATATCATATTAGACACCAAGCTGTGAGGATTTTACTGAACTAAAACACGGCTTTAGTAAGGCAAACTAGCTCTAAAGCAATAAAAAGGATACATTTATGCCTGCTCAAAAACGTACATACCGCGTTTTAGAAAAAGCTGAATTAAGAGTGGCTGGACTTAAAGCAATTGATCCCAGCATGGATTTTGGGGATGCTCGCAACTTGCAAAACATGACACAACTAATTGAGCAGTACCGTAGCAAAATAAATGCTTATAATACTGCTCTAGCCGTGATTGATTCTTCTAGAACTGAGATGGAAGAATTGGACAAAGCTTTAAGTGACCTCACGGAGAAAATGCTGATTGGAGTTGCTTTTAAATATGGCAAAGATAGCCGTGAATATGAAATGGCGGGTGCTGTTCGTAAAAGCGATCGCATCCGTAAAAGCAGAGCAACACGCTTAAGGGCGACTCCAAAAGAATTAGCCAGTGAAAATCCTAAAACTGCATATCTTAATGGACTGAATGGAGCGATCGCAGAATAAATTCATTCTCGTATAAAGTATGGAAACGAGTAAATAGTTAATTTTTACTCTCCACTCCCTACTCTCCAACCTTTTTCCACGGTAGTTTGACTGTAAATCGACTCCCTTTGCCTAACTGACTTTCGGCGTGGACAGTACCACCATGCAACTCGACGATTTTTTGTACCATCACCAATCCTAAACCCGTACCTGCGGAACGACGGGTAGAGGCATTTTCAACTTGGATAAAAGGTTGAAATAATCGGAAAAGGTCATCGGAAAGCATACCAATACCCGTATCTACCACGCTAAAAAAGATATACTCGTTTGTGGAATTTGGCTGAACTTCAATCCAAACTTTGCCTCCGTCGTGAGTAAACTTGATAGCGTTGCTCAATAGGTTGATAAATACCTGGCGGATGCGGCGCTCATCAACTTGGATGGGTTCGAGTTCTTCAGGGATTTGTACACTCAGTTGAATATTTTTCTGTAACGCTAAATTTTTGACGAAACTGAGACTAGAGTCACATAATTCTGGAATGGAAGTAGCCACTAGTTGCAGTTCTATCTTGCTGGATTCAATGTCGGTAAGCTCAAGGATTTGGTTAATTAATTCTAGTAAGTTCTTACCGCTCGATTCGAGGGTATTTAGAAACTGGCGCTGTTCTTCGGTTACAGTACCGTAAACTTCATTTTGGAGTGCTTCTGCAATCTCAAGAATGGAGCTTAAGGGAGTCCTCAACTCATGGCTCATATTTACCAAAAAGGTCTTTTTGGCCCGATTTGCAACTTCGGCAGCTTCTTTCGCCTCACGCAGAGCGGATTCTGCACTTTTGCGATCGCAGACTTCTAAAGTTAGAGCAACAAATTCAGCTATTGAGCTAACAAAGTTTTGCTCACTCAATTCCCATGTCCGAGGAATCTCAATCTGTTCATACAATACCGTTCCCACCACTTCGCCCCCAACCCAAATGGAGGTATTAATTAGGGATACAATATTCTTTGTTTCTAGCAATTCATCCCATAATTCTTGTATCCGTAAATCGGTGCGAGTATCGGTAACGGCAATGATTCGGGCAGATGTTAGGGATTTAAAGTAGATGGGATAATCTGCGCGATCGCGTTCTAAACCTGCTGAATGTTTTTGATTGCTACGTTCGTAGAGACTTATACATTGTAGTTTAGTACGTTGACGCTGCCTGCCGTCGTCATCGCTATTGAATAACCACACACTTACTCGTTCTACTTCTAAAGCATTCGCGGCTTTCTCGGTAATAACTTTGAATGCTGTTTCTAGATTTCCTTCAGAAATTGCCCTGTGATTTGCCAATTCTGCCAACGCCAGATTATGCTTTTCTAGCTTTTGCTGACTATTAATACTTTTTTGAATCTCTTGCTGTAATTCTTCAGTTTGCTGTTTAACTTGCAATTCTAACTCTTCATTTTTTGTAATTTGTGCAGTAAAGGTTTTACGTAAATGCTGCATCATCTCATTGAAAGATTCACCCAGCACCTCTACTTCTTTAATGCCTTGTACAATTATCACCGAGTCTTCAACCTTGGTGAAATCGGCTAAATCTTTTGTCGCCGTGCTGAAGTACAAAATTGGCTGAGTTATCCAACGGGCGGTAACAATTCCTAGTAAAATAGCTAATCCCAACGCTCCCAGACAGAGAAAAATTGTAGTTTGAGTGTTGCGATCGATTTGCCCCATAAAATCTGCTTCTGGGACAGCTACTACAATTAACCAATTGACATTTGGTTCGCCTTGCAACGGTCTAATTTCTAAAAATTGTCGTTTGCCGTCAAAAGAAAAATCTAGTTGCTGTAAACTCTTAATTTGGTCAAAGTTACTAAATTTAGTTTCTAAATACTTAGCGCTTGCTTGAGTAAAAGCATTCCCACTTTGGGAAGCTGCTAACCGAATCGGTTTACCATTTTGGAGACGGAATGGTTCTTCCGTTGTGGAACTTGCGACTAATAGCCCCGATCGCTCGATAATAAAAACTTGCCCAGACTTGCCAACTTTAATATTTTGTAGCAAATCGCCAATTTGTGATACATGAGTTAGGGTGCTGTTGACTCCGAGTAACTCACCTTGAGAGTTATATATCGGTTGAGATGCACTAATTAGCAGCGTTGGTTCGGTGATGGAAGTAAAAATCTGACTAAAGCTGAATTTTTTGGCCGTAACTGCTGCTTGATAACTAGGACGCGATCGCGCATCATAGTTTTTGATTACTTCTGGTAGTTGAGTACGTTGACCAAGAGAGTCAATTTTGTAGGTGTAGAGGTCGGAACCAGTTGACTTATCGGCTTTTCTGAGTAAATATTGGCGATCGTTGAGCTTTTCTACCGCTAAGTGTTCTTGCTGTTCATTGCTTGCTGTTAAAGCAACAGCATCAGGAAAAATCTCTAACTGCTTGATTAAATATGGCTCCCAAGTTGCCAGATTTCCCATCTTCAGCAACCCGATATCAATGACATTTTGATTACCGCGCAGTACTTGACGCGGGGTTGAGAGATAAGCCTGTAAATTTTGCTCTACTCGATTAGCGACTTCATAACGCAACTCGCTAGCTACCTCATTGATAGCCATTTGCCCATTGCGGATTGATAAGTATGCAGTCAATCCCACAGCTAGCAAGATTTGCAGCACAAACAACGCTACGAGAATGCGACGTAGGGGTACACCTTTAAATAACGTAAAAACACCATTTTGCCCAATATTTTTGTTCATAAGCCCACTCTCCCTTCCTATCCTATAGTAGTGAGTACAACACCTCGACTTCTCTGGTCTGCGGGCTTATACATAGTTTGTACTCGGTCGGATCAAGTGCCAATATACCACTTTTGGCAAAAGAACAAAACTTTAAGTAACCTGAGTTCGGGATAAGAAATCCTCAAAAGCCTTGAATTATCGTTGTTCGGTCTAAAGCTCTGTTTTCATCTATTGTCAATAAGACATATTGCTGAGATTAGTTTCATTTGTGAACCTTATTGACAAAATGATTCCACTTTTATCCCTGCTTTGACCAATTCCAGTTTTATTCAATCCTGACAGAATAAGCTTTTTAGCTTCTGGCTTAACCCGAACTCAGGTTAAGTACTTCCAATTAAAAAAATACTCTTAACCCACGGAGGTGGGTTTTGTCTATATAGCCGCGACTTCTAGTCGCCAGGGCGAGTAATAAATAGATCAACCCTTAACCCAAACGCATTGCATTACCACAACGAAAAATTTAGTTATCTTCTACCCAAGAATTGCTGCTTTAATCTTCTTACAGATATCCACCCAAGCTTTATTCTCTTGCGCTGAGTTCAGGCTGTCTAAAGGTTGATTGGGAGGGTGGGCTGACTGATACTTTTCAATTTCTGTTTCGTCATAGCCGCTAGAACTCAACGGTATCCAAATAATCGTGAGTCCTTTAGCTTCAGCTGCATCCAACAATGGGGGTAACTCATTATCAGCAATAAAGTCTGATGCTAAAAAATCTGGGCTAACCAACAATACTGCCACTTTTGCTGCTGCTAAAGCATTTTTAATTTCTTCGCGCCATTTAGCACCAGGTTGAATCTTAGTATCGTCCCACACGAGCAGCTTTTGGTTACGAATCATTGGTTTGAGGTGTTTCTGGAGTTTGGTAAGCCACTCCTGATCTTGATGACTATAGCTGATGAAAACTTGATTTCTCGTTACGGGTTCAGACATGGATTTTTCCAAATTGGGTGAAGTCGGTAAAACATCGTCAATCAGTCTTTGGACATCTACCATATCACTGCTATCCTGGCACTGGATTTGGTAGCGATTATTGTCCCTGAATTTGTACAACACGTCTCGGTTATAAAAATAAGGATTTTGACTATCATTACAGCTTTTACAGTTACAAGGAACAAGTGTTTGATATTGCAGACGTTCGTAAGACTTATGGATTTTTTCTAGTTCATTGTTAATAACTACTAGCAGTTCTTTCTTGCGCTTGCCTGCAACGCGGACTTGAATTTCTCGTTGATTGTAGTATTCAATTACTTCAGCACGGCTTTCGTATTTGGCAAGAACAACGCCTGTTTTCCAAACTAGGGTTTGTTGTTCAATATCAGAGTGCATTTCGACTATAAAGCGGGTGAGAATACCTTTCGGCATGAAGTCATATTTATAGCGTAAGATTAGGTTATTAGATTCATCCCAATTGAAATCAGGTTGATTGACAGAGAGTAATTGAGGTGCAATATAAGTGCCAGGACGACTAGGAATTTCATAGGACAGTTTAAATTTCATCATTAACCGCAACAGTTCTGGTCGCATATCGGCATATTTGTCTTCATGCCAAATGTTTGCTAAATCATTGCGCTCAAATTTACCCAGCTTTTCAATCACTTGGGGATTATCTAACACTTTGTAAACGGCATCTGTACCCCAAGTAGGTTTGAGAATAACGGTTTTTATTAAAAAGTCATCATCTTGGAAGTGAAGGCATACACCTAAATCATGCAGATAGCCACTGAGTTGGAGTTTATCCTCCTGTTTAGTAAAACCATGTTTCTGACAGATATTCATATATTCTTCCAAGCTAATATATTCGCGGGAGTCCCCTTCTAAAGCTTCCCGCACTTTAACCCAGGTTTTGGGGAGTTCTATTCCTACATGAGGTAAGTTAGTAATATAATGCTTAATTTTATTTAAGATTTCTGGGAGACCGCGATCAGTGGCTAAGTTTGTAGTAAGTGTTTCCTTAAAATTAGTGAACTCGCGCCGTAACTCCCGCTCGTCTATTTCTCGCTTGCGCTCCTGCTTTTCATTTTTGACAATTAACAAAGGACTATTACCACTCAGTAATTCAACCGCATTTAACCAGTAATAAAAATCTGTGTCTTCTTTGCGAGTATCAGCAACCAAGGCATAAAGCGAGCGTTTTGTGAGGAAAAATTGGTGGGTAGCATGGTAAATTTCTTGACCACCAAAGTCCCAAATATTGACCTGAAATTCTCTGTTATTGTCAAGCAAGAACTTCCATTGAATAACATCTATACCTTCAGTGGTATTTTCATCTTGTTGTAACGTATATTTATTGTCTTGAATTTTTTTAGCTAGCGTAGTTTTACCTGCACCACCTTCTCCGACAATGATTAATTTAGCTTCATAAAGGCGATCAGTTTCTTGTTCTAGTTGTTGTCTGCAAAAGTCAAGAATTGCTTTCAACCCTTTCGTGATAATTTCTGGTGGAGGTGATTTTAAAGGATTATTGTTGAGGTCGAGGGTTCGCAGGTTGGTGAGTTGGCCAATTTCCGGTGGCAGACTGCTCAGTTGATTATTGTTGAGGTTGAGCGATAGCAGATTGGTGAGTTGGCCAATTTCCGGTGGCAGACTGCTCAGTTGATTGTAGCTGAGGTAGAGGGTTCGCAGGTTGGTGAGTTGGACAATTTCCGGTGGCAGACTGCTCAGTTGATTGTAACTGAGGTAGAGGGATTGCAGGTTGGTGAGTTGGACAATTTCCGATGGCAGACTGCTCAGTTGATTACTGTAGAGGTAGAGGGTTTGCAGGTTGGTGAGTTGGCCAATTTCCGATGGCAGACTGCTCAGTTGATTACTGTAGAGGTAGAGGGTTTGCAGGTTGGTGAGTTGGCCAATTTCCGATGGCAGTTTTTTTAAGTCTTTGCCAGAAAGGTATAATGTTGTCACATTGTCTCTGACAGCTTGTTCAATAATTTGCAGCAGTTCTTCGTTAGTCATTTCGGGTTTTACAGAGGCGATGCCTGACGACGAGTTGCTGCTTAGACGCGCAGCAGAGAAATTGAGCTAATTAATAATGTACCCTGTATCAAGGATTGCATTGAGGCAAGGTGAAATCACAAGTTAAAAGGGCGCTTAAAAACCGCGTCTACACAGGCAAAACTCACCTTTCCTTGCGGAACGCTACGCGAACGTGGCTTAAGGAGAATCCTTGATTTTGTATTAGTCCGCGCAGGCGGACTTCGTTTGTATAGCCGCGATTTCTAATCGCCTAGTATATTTGTTTCAGATAATAAATCTGAACACAGCAAAATATCTAACTTTTTGTATTTGATTTTAATATTGTTGTGTCATCCTATGTAACTTGATGGCTATAGCTTTCCACGTTGCCCAGATTCCATCCAATATATAAATATGCCAGAAACTAAATCAAGTTCTCATACACATACAAACACGTCAACTAAATCTGATACCTTACCTGCATCTGTTATCTCCACTTCTACCTCTCAAGAAATCTACGATGTTGTAGTGATTGGCGCTGGGCCTATTGGGTTAGCAACTGCCATTGGCTTACGTAAATGTGGTATTGAAAATGTTCTTGTCATCGATCAAACTCGCGCCTTTCGTCAAATTGGACAAACATTGGATCTTCTCCCCAATGGATTAAAAGCTCTCAAATATTTAGATCCTAACGCTTACGAAGAAGTCAAAAATGCTGGACTTGGTTTATTGAATCCCAAGCAATCTAATAGCCAGGGAACTGTCGAACCTACTCAAAAGCAACAACCTCCAAAGGCTTCACCCCAATGGGTTTACAAAAATTTGCAGGGAGAGATAATTCGGTCAATATCGCTTAGTTTTGATGACTGGTTTAAAGATTATGGTGAGGGTCGAGTATCAATTTCTTGGTACAATTTGCAGACAACCCTTAGACAGTTGCTCCCTCAAGACCAAGTTAAAGCTAATCACCGTTGTATTAATGTTGTGAATGAGCCGGAAAAAGGTTGTGTCCGCATAGATTGTGTAAGTGATACACGAATAGAAGCCAACCCTTATGCGTATTGGACAGATGGGCAGAAAGATAATGATAAGCAGCCCCGAAACTCGGATATTTCCCCCCAAAAATTAGCAACAAAATCGATTAGAGCTAAACTCATTGTTGCAGCAGACGGGATTAATTCTACAGTTCGTAGTCTGCTTTACACAGATACTCAATATGATGATTTTGCCCGACCTGAATACTCGGGGTTTGCAGCTATATTTTGTAGAGAAATAGCTGAAGTACCAAAGGAACTATGGACAAAACTAGAAGAACATTTCTTGCAAGGCTCAAGAATTGTAACAATTACTAATGATGAAATAACTGGAAATTCTGTTTTTATAAATAACATCAGGATAATGTTATTTCGCAGACAAACTGGTGAATTTGGGTACATAATACATCTTGCTTTGCCTTTAGACTCGTTGCAAGAAAAATCAGAAAGTTCTTTAATTGACTTAGCTTTGCAGGAGTTGGAAAAAGCAGGTTTTCCTGATGCGCTCAAGCAATTAGTAAGTCTGTCTCCTCCTGCCAAAATGCAGCAGCGTCCATACTACGTTCACCGCGCTAGCATTTCGGATTCTCTACAAGTTTCTAACCCAACTGACCCCAATCCTGAAGCTAATCCTGCCAAAATTCCACCAGCCTGGAGTGTAGGGCGAATCGTCTTAGTTGGCGATGCTGCACATGGAATGCCTCCCTTCATGGCTCAAGGGGCTAATCAAGGATTGGAAGATGCACTAATAGTTACAACACTCATCGCTAAAATTGCTGAGGAGAATAACTGGGATAACCTGCAAGCTATAGCCAAAGCCTTCGAGAAATATGAACATCTTCGTCGCCCATTAATGGCATACGTCCAAGAAGCAACATTAAAGCGATCGCCCCATTCGTCAGATAAAGAGTGGGAGGACTACAGCCAACAGATGTATTGCCGCAATTTCGACCAAGTAATAGAGGCGTTGTAGTTTACCGCCTGTGAAAAATTTTGATTAGAATGCAGATGTCCACTAGGCGGCGTGCTGCGTAGGTTTTGAGTCGATCCCCCCAACCCCCCTTAAAAAGGGGGGCTAAGAATGTCTTATTTTCTCCCTTTTTAAGAGGGATTAAGGGGGATCTGCAATGACTATGCACCTTAACGCACTAGGCGGCGTGCTGTCTATCCACGTAAATCCAGAAGATAATCGATGAGTAATCAACTACAAGACTACAATCCTAGCGGCGTAGGTGAAATAAATGGCAACCTCTTAGGTTTGCCTGGCGATTATGAGTCTGCAAACCTGATTGTCTTTGGTGTGCCGTGGGAAGTCACTGTTTCTTATGGCGCAGGTACAGCTAATGGCCCCCAGCGAATTCTCGATGCTTCAACTCAATTAGATTTGTTCGATTTCGATAACCCTAACGGTTGGAAGCAAGGAATTTTCATGGTAGAAATTCCCCAAGATATTTTAGAGAAGAATACATACTACCGCGCCTTGGCAGCAAAAATTATTGAGCGATTAGCCCAAGGTAAAGAACTCTCAGATACACCAGATTTAACATCTGTACTCACAGAAATTAATCAGGCTGGCGAACAGGTAAATCAATGGCTGTTTGAAAATTGCCAAGAAGCAATTAACAAGGGTAAGGGAGTCGCAGTTATTGGTGGAGATCACAGTTCGCCGTTAGGTTATTTCCAAGCATTAGCAGCTAACTACCCCAACTATGGCATTTTGCACATTGATGCCCACGCAGATTTACGCGATGCCTACGAGGGATTTGAGTTTTCCCATGCGTCGATTATGTTTAATGCGATGAAAATACCGCAAATTTCCAAGCTAGTGCAAGTGGGTTTGCGTGATATTAGTCATGATGAAGTGCAGATGATAGACCAATCTGATCGTCGCATTATTGCATATTACGACCCAGCCATTAAACAAAAGCTTTACTCTGGAACAACTTGGCTTGATTTATGCCGAGAAATTATCAGTCATTTACCTGAGTATGTTTACATTAGCTTTGATGTCGATGGTCTAGATCCAAAACTTTGCCCAAGTACAGGTACTCCTGTTCCAGGTGGATTGGAATTAGAGCAAACATTTTTTCTGTTCCGGGAATTAGTCAAGAGTGGTAGAAAAATTATTGGCTTTGATATTTGTGAAGTCGGTGATGCCGAGTGGGATGGTAATGTTGGAGCGCGGGTGGTTTACAAGCTGGCAAATTTGATGGATTTGTCAAAACAGAATTCGTAATTCGTAATTCGTAATTGGAAGAGGTATTGTTGAGTTACTAAAATTGTTCGACTGAGACGTTTTGCGATCGCTCAGTCGAGCTACCTTCACTCTTTTCGCGTAGTGTTCCCCGGGAAAGTCCAAAATCTAAAATTAAATAATAAGCCCCTGACTTGATTGCTGGAGTCAATCTAAAATCTAAAATTCCAAATTTAAAATTTTAAGATAAAGAATAGCCCGTTGCCTTGTGAACGTATTGCACAACTTTTTGATATGATTCTGGATTACTCACAGGATTAATGATGATGGGGATAGTGCCATCTGGCAACCAGAAAGTTATCCTGCCATTTGGTTCATGACAAAAGGAACTGATGCAGTTGAGATTAATTACATATTCATTTTTTTCGTAAAGGATCTTCACCCAGTGGGCGTGATCTAATTCTAAACTTGTCACACATTCTAAATAATCGAGAATCTTTTGATAATCTTCTAGGTTACTTTGTGGATTAATGACTATTGGAATGGCACTATCGGGTAGCCAAAAAGTAACCCTGCCATTCACTTCATAACAAAAAGCATGGACACGTTCAAAATTCACCACATATTCTCTCCTCTCGTAAAGGATTTTCACCCAGTACGCCACAACATCTCCTCAAGTCCGAAATTTACGAATGATGCACCCTGTATGTCCAAGTCTACTGAAGCCTTAAGTTTATGTTGCCGTGTACCAATTCAAAATCAAATTAATTTGTTTGAATTATGAATTGCTAAGAAACCTCCAATGGTGTTGGTGTACCTGAAGTTGACAGAGAAAGAGCGATCGCTGCTTGAATAAACCCTTTAAATAAAGGATGAGGGCTACTAGGACGCGATTGAAATTCTGGATGAAATTGGCAAGCCAGAAAGAATGGGTGCTTGGGTAATTCCACAATTTCAACTAACTGTCCATCAGGAGAAGTCCCACTGATCACATAGCCGGACTTTAATAAGAGATCGCGGTAAGCATTGTTGAACTCATAGCGATGTCGATGTCGTTCATAAATTACATCTTCTTGATAAAGCTTGAAAGCCAATGTATCAGGAAGAACACGACAAGGATATAGCCCCAAGCGCATTGTACCCCCTAAATCGACAACTTCCTGCTGTCCTGGCAATAAATTAATTACCGGATTCGTTGTATGAGGGTCAAATTCAGCACTATTGGCATCTGTTAATCCCCCTATGTGCCTAGCCCATTCAATTACAGAACATTGCATTCCCAGGCATAAACCCAAAAAGGGAATTTGGCGATCGCGGGCGTATTTAATGGCGGCAATTTTGCCATCCACTCCCCGAACCCCAAAACCTCCTGGTACAACTACCCCATCGACACCCCCAAGATGAGTTTCGGCTGATTCATTTTCCAAATCTTCTGAGTTCACCCAACGCAGGCGCAGTTTGCCATAAGTGGAAATTGCAGCATGGTTTAGTGCTTCCACTACAGATAAATAGGCATCACTTAACTGCACATATTTGCCGACAATGGCAATTTCTAGCTCGTGCTTGGGAGTATGTAACCGTTGTACCAAAGTTTGCCACTGCGTCAAATCTGGTTGGCGTTGTTCCATTTGCAGCAAGTTCAGCACTTGTTCTGCCATTCCTTCCCGTTCGAGATTTAGGGGTACTTCATAGATACTTTTGGCATCTTGAGAAGTAATGACGCATTCTTCGGGCACATCGCAAAATCCCGACAATTTTTGCTTTAATCCCTTGGGTAAGGGGCGATCGCTCCGACAAACTAAAATATCTGGTTGAATACCAATGGATCTCAGTTCTTTAACTGAATGCTGCGTTGGTTTAGTTTTCATCTCACCCGCAGAAGCAATCCACGGTACCAACGTTACGTGCATATACAGTACATATTGCCGTCCCACCTCTTTACGGAACTGGCGAATCGCTTCTAAAAACGGCAGTGATTCAATATCTCCCACCGTCCCGCCAATTTCTGTAATTACTACGGACGGATTTGTACTTTTAGCAACTCGCAGAATCCGCTCTTTTATTTCATTGGTAATATGAGGAATAACCTGTACAGTGCCGCCATTGTAGTCTCCGCGTCGCTCTTTATTAATGACTGCCTGGTAAATTGAACCAGTAGTCACACAGTTCAAGCGCGACATTGAAGTATCGGTGAAGCGTTCGTAATGCCCCAAGTCCAAATCTGTCTCCGCACCATCCTGGGTAACGAATACTTCCCCATGCTGAAAAGGGCTCATTGTGCCAGGATCGATATTGATATAAGGGTCGAGTTTGAGAATCGACACCGAATATCCGCGCGACTTGAGCAAACGCCCTAGACTTGCTGCTACAATGCCCTTACCAATACTGGAAACTACGCCTCCAGTTACGAAGATAAACTTAGTCATAGTAGTTTGAATTTCTAACAACTTCTAAAAATACATCCCGTCATTGTGCCACAGTTATTGTGGTGTAATCTTCTATGATTTGCTGTGAAAAACCTTTTAGGATTAGTAATATTAGGCTGTATTCTCACATCCTCCGTAGCATTGGCAGAACCATCTCTTATAGTCGTTTTTCCTGAGACAAACTACCAGACGAGTTCCCAAAAAATCTTTTTTCTGGGGACTGCACCACCAGATGGTGAGGTTTTGATCAATAGTAAGCCAATTAACCGCAGCAAAGCTGGTCATTTTTCCCCTAGTTTCCCCTTGCAGTTGGGAGAGAATCTTTTTACTGTGCGTCGCCAGAATCAAGAACTTAAGATTAAGGTGATAAGGGTTAACACTAGCCCTGAACTACCACAGGGGATAGCCTTTGCTAAAGATTCCTTGACTCCCGCAGCTGACATTGCCAGACTACCAGGAGAACTAATTTGTTTTAGCGCGATCGCACCCCCTAACGCCAATGTCTCTGTAATCCTGGCTAATCAAACGATTGCCCTTTCACCCCAACCCCAACAGGCACAACTACCAAATAATTTGGCAGCACTGACAGGGCAAAATCAGCCTTATGCCCAGTCTAGCGTAGGCAATTATAAAGGTTGCACCACAGTGGCTACAGCCGCCGATCTGGGAAAACCTCAGTTTCAACTAACACTCAATGGCAAGACGATAACTCAACCAGGGACTGGTAAAATTCAAATCCTCTCAAGAGCAGAGTTGCCGATTTCTGAGGTTACAGTAGAGTCAGGCGTTGCTCGCACTGGCCCAAGCACCGATTATTCTCGACTCACACCACTGCCTAAAGGCACACGCGCAACAGTAACAGGTAAGGAAGGTGAATGGTTGCGCCTAGACTATGGCGCTTGGATTAATAGTCAGGAAACTCGCATTCTACCTGGTGCAATTCCGCCACAAACAATAATTCGCAGTGTCGGATACCGTCAACTCCCTGGTGCGACAGAGATATTTTTCCCCTTACAAGTTCCCGTACCTGTGAGCGTGCAACAAAGTGAGAAAGCTCTCGCTCTCACTCTCTACAATACTACTGCCCAAACGGACATTATTCGTCTGGATGATGACCCTCTAATTTCTCGGCTAGATTGGCAACAGGAGGCTCCAGAACAAGTAAAATACACCTTTAACCTCAAAAAAGCTCAACAGTGGGGATATAAGCTGAGATACGACGGTACAACCCTGGTTTTGGCTTTGCGTCATCCGCCTAATATTGGGAACACAAGACGCAAGCCTTTAGCTAATCTCAAGATTGTACTCGATCCAGGGCATGGCGGTAAAGAATCTGGTGCCAGTGGCCCAACTGGATATTTAGAAAAAGATGTGAATTTGGTGGTATCTAAGTTGCTGCGGGACGATTTGGTGAAGCGAGGAGCAACGGTAGTGATGACGCGGGAAGATGATAGGGAGGTTTCTCTAGCAGAACGTCAGGCAATTATTAGTAAAGAAGAACCTGCGATCGCTCTTTCCATACACCACAATTCTTTACCCGATGACGGAGATGCCGAGAAAACCAAGGGATTCGCCACTTTTTGGTATCAACCCCAAGCCCACAGCCTGGCAATATTTTTACAGACCTATGTTGTTAAAAAACTCGGCAAACCTTCTTATGGTGTGTTTTGGGACAACCTAGCGCTGACACGCCCAGCAGCTGCGCCATCGGTGTTACTGGAATTGGGTTTTATGAGCAATCCTGATGAATTTGAGCAGGTAGTAAACCCAAAAGAACAGAAGAAAATGGCTGATGCGATCGCTCAGGGGATTACTGAGTGGTTTCGGAGTGTGAGATAAATTTGGAGGTACAACACTAGTTGTACCTTCGTGGAGTGCGATCGCTATTTTTAGCTGGTTTCTGCTCAATGTTGCGATCAGTCTTTGTTCAAGCTTTTTGACTTTTGTAGTGCGATCGTCAAAACCATTCCTACTGTATCAATCAAGTAAAATGAAAGTTCACTCGTTCCTGCGAGGTGTTCGATGACTATCTTTGACCGTCGCCGTCAACTTCAACAACAGATTGCTCAACTTCCAGATGACCAACTAACTCAGGTTGAGCAATATATAGCATTTCTTAGTTTTCAGAAAACAGTTCCATCTCAATCAGAAGTGACCAAATCACCTTCCACTGGAGCTTCGATTCTGGCATCTTTAGAGCAAGCACAAACTCCGCCCGATTCTCCTCTGGAGGATGATATCCTAGCACAACCACCTGAAGATTTTGCCGCTAAGATTGCTGAAATCAAACAACGTGGCGATCGTTCTCAATCTGTGATTCGACGAGGTTCTACAGGTCAAGATTTGCTCAAATTTGCTGGTACTTGGCATGGAGACGACCTAGATGAGTGCCTAGCATTTCTTGATGCAACCCGCTCAAAAGCGAAGTTTTAAACCAATAATTTATGTATTTGCTGGATACGAATCACTGTAGTTATCTCATTAACAACAATCCTCAAGTTGTCGCAACTGCTCAAAACTATGCTCAAGATCCTTTTGGGATTAGCATCATTAGCTATGGTGAGTTGCTCTACATGACGGAAAAATCAGAGCGTCGAGAGATGAACTTACAAGTGGTTCAAGCATTCCTGACAGAGATTGATATCTATCTGATTAACAAAGAAATAGCTGAGATATACAGTCAACTGAAGAACTGCATTTTTCGTCAATTTGCCCCAAAAGAAAAAAACAAACACCGCAGTACCCGCATTCAGGATCTCGGTTTTGATGATAATGATATATGGATCGCCGCAACAGCAATTTATCATAATATTACTCTCGTCTCTGCTGACAGCGACTTCACTAGGATTCAGCAAGTTTACAGCTTTTCACTCGAATCCTGGATTTAATTGCTTTACCTAGTATGCTGAACTAATAAATTAAGTGCCAATTTACTAAACATCACTATTTTTTAGCTAGTTCCTGCTCAATATTGCGATAAGTCTTTTTATTACTTTTATAACGAAAGGCTTTCTGTTAGAGGCTGAACGTCAAGTTGGTTGAATAGACTGGGAACTATAAGGGTAAGACAGTCGATGAATCAAAGTGGTGCTACAAGAATTCAGTACTTTACCAAACCTAAAATTATCAGAGATGTAAAGATTGCCAGAGTGTTCTGCGATTTACTTTGCGATCGCTCTCCTAATAAACTCAAAAATGCTTATCTAAACCAGCTTGTTTCAATACTCCATTTGCAGTATGACGTGATTTTATTTTACTATCAACTACAAAGTTATTATCTGTAATTGGGCTATACCAAATTTCATGATCTCCTTCCCTTGCCTTTTAAAATAACATCCGGCTTCTGTTAAAAGCTTTTTAACTTCAGGAGTAAAGGAAACACTCATTAGCCAGCCACTTTCATTGATTCATGACGATGCGTTGTTAAGTATAAATCAATGTAATCTTTGTTGCCAAATTCAACTCTATTTAATTCAATAAGTTCTGGAATTATAGCTTTGAGTTTTGCTGTTAACATCTCAATAGTAGAAGCTTCTGTAACCAACCCAGGTAGATTATCACTGCTAGCTACCCACACATCAACTTCAGAATCCCAAAAAGCGCTTACTTTGATAATAAAAGTATTCATAACTCGCTTTTTTAGCTATCACACGTATGTAAACAATTTTAATTCAGAACTTTGAAAATTTTGCAAGTAACTTACAAAATCAGCAGCAATTGAGTCTGTCAAAATGACGGTTTGGGGATGCTCCTGAAAATTTTTCACAAACGCACCATCAGACTCTGGTAGCTGAGTGTGATCGGGAAACTGGGGCGGTATGGCAATATCAGCAAGTGTTTCACTCATGCTTTGAAAAGTATTGCAGCCATTTATTTAGTGCTTGACGCTTCCCATAAAGTGTT
Source organism: Nostoc sp. UCD121 (assembly GCF_014222285.1). GTDB lineage: Bacteria > Cyanobacteriota > Cyanobacteriia > Cyanobacteriales > Nostocaceae > Nostoc. The sequence continues at coordinate 23,556 of NZ_JACKZS010000035.1, read as the reverse complement.
ACTAACTAGTATAACGCCTTGCTCTGTCTTGATTTCAGTACTTCTACCCTGCTAGAACCGCTTTGATTGCGGATAAAAATATATGAAATCTTATATTTTGAAAGCGTATGTGTTTTAAAATCGGCGGTATGGTGGGAGCGATCGCTATTTTATTGAGCAATGGTAGTGCGTTTGCCGAAGGCGTTGGCACAGCGATCGCCCAAGACGCACAAAGGTATATTACTGTGGGGCATGATAAATTAGGAAATAGCGTAGCTTTAGATACAAAAACTATTCAGGGTACAACATACAAGCTTTACGGTATGTACGGAGATGGCATCTTCGAGACTACATTCGATGCATCATGTTCTGAATCGCGGCTTTTTCGGAATCACATTGCCATTTACAGTTCAGAGGGACAGCTACTTCAAGAGGATAAGGAGAAAGGAGAAATACCTTTTGTCGCTAATTCTTCACCAGGCAAAGGAATGAAAATTGTTTGTCAAAAGATTGGGGCCCTTGGTTGGTAGGTTAAGTAGGGAATGCCCCATGCCCATTGGTGTCAACTTAAGCCTTGGCGCATGGAATAGAGCCTCCGGCACGCTGACGCGTTAAGCGAAGCTATGCCGTTGGTGCAGCCTCTCGTAGAGAAGGCTTTACGCAGCTATAGAAGCAAAGTCAGCCTGCGCGGACTAAGGCCAAATCAAGGTTTTGAAACCCACGGAGGTGGGTTTTGTTTGTGTAGACGCGGTTTCTAACCGCCCATTTCGCGTTAAGTTGACACCAATGACCCATGCCCAATTTCCAATTCCCAATTCCAGTAGAAAATACTAAGGACAAAACAACGTGTCACGCGTATCTCTTCCTGTGGTTGGATTAGTCCCTTTGGCAAGTTTGCACAATTTTTTTTGCTCATCCGAACGCAGCAGCGTATCGGTAAAATCTGCCCCGTCAATGATTGCGCCATCAAATCTGGCGTTAGCAGCAAAAGCACCCTCTAACAGCGCATTTGTCAAATTTGCCCTAACTAAACGAGCCGAGTCTAAAGTGGAATTTCTCAAGTCAGCTGCCTCTAAATTTGCAGACTCCAAATTTGCTGCAAAGAAACTGACACCGTTCAAATTAGCATGGCTGAAGTTGCTCTGGCGAAGATTAGCTTTGGTAAAGCTGGAATCTGTTAAATCACGTCCTGAAAAATCAGCCTCGACCAAAATCTCTTTATTATATTCGAGTGCCAAAGCTGTTGGAGCAAAACCGAGCGTTGCAGTGATGCCAATTATTCCCCACAAGAATAAGCTGAGTATATTTGTCCAAAAGTGATAGGCTGTCTTACGCTTCAACCCGAAATGTGTTCGGGATGAGTCGAGTTTAGAACCTGCTGTGCGTAGGCGTAGCCCGCCGCAAGCATCGCTTAATCTAGAATTCATAGAATTTATGATATTTTTCGTCAATGACTAACCTTCCTCCATCTCATTATCCAGATATTGGTCATTTAGGAGAAGACCTAGTTGCCCAATGGTTGCAATCTACAGGTTGGATAATTCTGCATCGTCGCTTTTCTAGCCGTTATGGAGAAATCGATATTATTGCTCAATATGATGGACAAACTGGGGAAAAACTCCTTACTCAGCAATCATTATTGGCATTTGTTGAAGTCAAAACGCGCAGTTCAGGGAGTTGGGATGCAGGGGGAAGAAGCGCCATCACCCCACAAAAGCAAGCAAAAATATTACGGACAGCTGGAATATTCTTAGCCCAGTACCCTGAAAAGGCGGATTATGCTTGCCGATTTGATGTTGCTATTGTCTACTGTCAAAGGATATCAAAAAATCAGACTGCGGTTATAGCAACTCAGGAAGCTCTTGCTACTTCATCAGCAGCCGAATATAAGTTTAAGCTGCAAGAATACATTCTGGCAGCTTTCGACTCTTCAATTGATAATGGTTAATTGGTAATGGATAAAATATCCTGATTACCAATAATTATGTACTGGCGTTACAACCAAACGGTATTACGCCAAAGTTTCTGGACAGTAGCCTAAGCCCCTGACAAACTGTTGCCGGAAAGCTTCGATTTCGTCTCTCTCTGGACTACCATGAGAAACGATCGCTACCTGATAGCGACGCATCACGTCCACAGGGCATTGTCCCGCTTCTAAACTCCAAAGTGCCATTTGCACCCTCATTGGTGGCTCATAGCTAATTCCTAATTCATTTAGAAAAGCGCGAAAGTCGCCATCTTCTTGGGGCGAGACTTGACCTCTGAGTTTGATCCTAACCACCCAGCCATCAATTTGATGAATTACGGTGACGAACGAAACTGGTGTCTGGGGTCTAGCGTGCAGGTGTTGAACGACCCTCAGGGTTAGACTGGCATTTGCCAGATAGTACAAGTATTCCATGTTTGTTGGTGCTTGGGATCAAAGCCAATCCTACATATCTATATTCGTCAATCAGTGCCTGTTCCCGGTAGGGTAAAAGCCCCCGTTTTTAGATGGGGAGGTTTACCCAATTTTTATGTTAATTTTTCCGTGTTACTTAATAGTAACAATCTTATAGCCTCGCGACAAAATTGGGCAAAGATGCCTTAAAGTTCCTTTAGAAGGGAAAGCTAAAAACAGCTTTTTGTCAGAGAGTATAAATACTAAATAAAGCAAAAACTAGTAGAAGCCAAGTTGAAAGATACATCTAGCCCCAAAGAAAAAAATTTTGAATTAGATTGCTCGGTAGCAGGCTATGACTACACACTACCTCCAGAACTCATTGCCCAAAACCCAGCAGTTCCTAGAGATAGTTCCCGGTTACTGGTAGTTGATTCTCCGACTACAGGCGCTGAAACAGAAGCATCTCACCATATTTTCCATGATTTGCCTGCACTGCTACGCTCTGGTGATTTGTTGGTCATGAACAATACAAGGGTTATTCCAGCTCGGCTTTATGGTCATAAAACCACTGGTGCTAAAATCCAGGTGTTGCTGTTGGAAGAACGGCAGTATAACTGTTGGTTAGCTTTAGTTAAGCCCGGAAAAAGCTTCAAACAGGGAACGAAGATTATTTTTGAAGCAAAGCAGGGGATTGGGCATTCAAAAGATGCAGAGGGGCAGGGTGCTGGGGGCAGAGGGGAAAACTCTTCTCCCTGCTCCCTTGATTTTTCCTCAGTAACCAGTCAACAACTCACCGCTACAGTTTTAGAAACAGATGCAGCAACTGGGGGGCGTTTGTTGCAATTTGATGTGCCAGAGGGAAAGCCTTTGGTGCAACTGTTAGAGGTATTTGGTGAAGTACCGTTACCACCCTACATTACTACCTCTTCAGCTGCTGATGAGCAGTATCAGACAGTTTATGCCGAACAGCCAGGAGCGATCGCAGCACCGACAGCAGGATTACACTTTACCCCAGAATTATTACAAAAGCTGCGCGATCGCAATATCAATCAAGCTTTTGTCACGCTACACGTTGGTGTCGGCACTTTTCGCCCTGTGGAAGTGGAAGACGTAACTACTCACCAGATGCATGAAGAATGGATTGAAGTTCCCGCCGCCACAGTAGAGCAAATTCGCGCTACCAAAGCAGCTGGCGGTCGAATTATTGCTGTGGGAACAACAGCAGTAAGGGCTTTGGAAGGGGCGGCGAAATCTGGGAATTTACAACCCTTTTGCGGTAAAACAGACTTGTTTATTTATCCCAGCTACCAATGGCGGGTGGTGGATGGTTTGATTACCAATTTTCATTTACCACGTTCCAGTTTGCTGATGTTGGTAAGTGCGCTAATTGGCAGGCAACGGCTATTGAATATATACAACGAAGCGATCGCTTCCAAGTATCGTTTCTATTCTTTTGGTGATGCTATGCTAATTTTGCCGGAAGCCATAAAGTCTTAAGTCAAGTGTGAGGGCAATAAGATTCATTAAATTTTAATCCCTCCACTTCTTATTTGTCGTTTTCTAAAAATGCTCATGGAGCTTAAACTGCTATGAAAAACAATAAACTTTAGTCAACAAGGAAAATGAGATTACCTAAATCTGTATATTCTATTTGCTCTTATTTTTTTGTTGCAGAATTGCAATATTCAAGACAATTAATTTTATGCATTATTTCATAATTAAATTTGTCAAATATAGTCAAGAAAGATGGCATGAAAATAAAAGAACAGTTAGTTTAAATTTGCTTATTAGCAGATTATAAAACCTGTAGAATATTGCACTAACTACGGTATGCAGAGCAACTGAGCAAGGACAAGGGTGTTTTCACAAAAGTCGGATGCTCCCAGAGTGAGAAATTCTTAATTTTTTGATTTGCAATTTTTCATGCTGTGGTGGGTATTCTGACTTATAAAGATATGAGCATAAGTACATCTATGTCACTCCTGTCTAGAAAAAGTCAAACTCAGCCGTGGTTACACTTCTTATTTCACCAAAACTCTGTTCAGAAAAAGCCCCTGTTCAGACTTCTGTTTGCTTCCTCTGCGTTTTTGGTCTTAGCTGCACCGGCAATTACTAATTTTCCAGGAAGCAAGCTGCTAGCAGAAACCGCAATTTCTCAGGATCTTGAAGCAGCTAGCTTTTTCCAGCAGGGAGTCACGCGCTATAACCGCAAAGACTTACAGGGTGCAGAATATGCATTTCGTCAAGCATTGCAGCGAGATCCTAACCTTGGGGCTGCGCTAAATTATCTAGGTAATATATTCATGGAGCAAAATCGCCTAGATGTAGCTTTACAAGAATATACAGAGGCGATTAGGATTAATCCTAATTTTAGTGAAGCTTATTACAACTTAGGGTTAGTGCTGCATCGTCAGGGACAAAAAGATGCCGCGATTACGGCTTATCGTCAAAGCCTTGTGATAGATCCCACGAAGGTAGCAGCGCTGTATAATCTGGGTTTGGTGCTGTATGAACAAGGACAGCTACCGGAAGCGATCGCAACATACCAGCAAGCAATTAATTTAGATAGCAGCAATGCCAACGCTTATTTTAATTTAGCGATCGCCTTGCAACAACAAGGTCAAACAGAGCAAGCGATCGCAACTTATCGTCAAGCCTTGCAGTCAGACCCTCAAAATGCCACAGCTTACAACAACATGGCAAATCTGCTAGCAATCCAAGGCCAAGCTTCTGAGGCTATTTCTGTTTATCGGCAAGCTATTCGCCTAAATCCTAAAAACGCCTCAGCTTACTATAATTTGGGAGTCACTTTATATAATCAAGGCGACATAAAGAAAGCGAATGGAGTCTTGAAACGTGCCCATACGGAGTATCGTGAACAAGGGAAGATTGAGCAAGCTGAAAAAATTGAACAGCTAATGCAGCAAATTGCTCAGAAAAGTGGGCAACAGCAGCCTCAAGCCAGTCAAACACCTACTCCCTCTCAGACTCTAGACAACACAAGTAATCTAATACAAACACCTGAGCCACAAACGCCAAATCAACTAGAAAACCCTGTCTCAGTTGAACAACAATCTACTTCAACGAGTTCCGGACAATAAAAAAGTCAGAGTTAGAAATAAATTAATAACTTCTAACTCTGCCAATTTTAGATTTTGAGTAGCAATTTTGGTGTGCTTACAGTGCAAATTGGATTGAAGGAAAAATCTAAAATTTAATGACTTCTAAATTTTTTAAATCGGCAAACGATTGATATCTTTATTGCAGCCAATAACTACCATTGCTGAACCACGTTCTAAACGTTTGGTTGGGTCAGGATTAATTTGAAATTTACCATCCTGGCTCACCGCTAACAAATTTAAACCGTAGCGGTTACGAAGTTGAAGCTCTGTGATTGTTCTGCCGTGAAATTCATCAGGCACAATCAACTCTACAATACTGTTATCTGGGTCTAGATCAAATCGATCTAAAATTGCTGGTTTAGTAAGTGTACGCGCTAGGGCGCAACCTGCTTCATACTCAGGAAAAACAACATGATCTGCTCCTACTCGCCGCAATAGTTTACGATGAACTTCACTAGAAGCTTTGGCAACTACATGGGGTACACCAGCCTCTTTCACATTTAGGGTGGTTATAATGCTTTCTTGAACGTAGTTGCCAATCGCTACGATTACAGTATCAAATTCAAAAATTCCAGCTTCTTTTAGTGCGGCTGGTTCTGTAGAATCTAATTGCAAAGCATGACCAACTATTCCCTCAGTTAATGCTTCGGAAACTCGTTTTTCATCAATATCTGTTGCCAGTACTTGATAACCGAAGTTATGCAGTGTAGAACAGACGGATCTACCAAAACGACCTAATCCAACTACAGCAAATTGTTGGTTATCTTTACGTAAACTGCGAAAAAAACTTAATGATGAAAGATTCACCCTTTTTATCCTTATAATGGCTCCCTGTATTTAGGGCAAAAAACGGTTATGATACTTGAATTAAAAATCTTATTTTTTGCCTTCCAATGTATATTTTATCAGTTTAGTCATTAGTCATTAGTGAGTTGTCAAGAATTATTATCCCCCCACTTCCGACTCCCTAACTATCCCACGAGGAGATTTTCTTCAGGATAGTGAATTCTGGTAGGGCGTGGATCTCCTAGTACTGCGGACATCAGTAGTAAAACACCTACTCGTCCAATGTACATAGTCATAATTAAGATGAGCTTTGCTGTTATAGAGATACTTCCTGTAATACCTGTAGAAAGTCCCACAGTAGCAAAGGCTGATACTACTTCAAACAAAATTTGAATAAAATCCAAAGTTGGATCTGTAAGGCTAATTAAGATAGTAGCTAAAATCACGGTTGCTACTGAAGCTACCAACACACCCACAGCTTTCAAAATTAAAGATATTGCTATCTTGCGATCGTACAATAAAACTTCTTCTTTCCCCTGAAGAATCGTTTTGGTGCAACTGGTCAAGACTCTGAGAGTTGTTGTTTTCATGCCTCCTCCCGTACCACCTGGACTTGCACCAATAAACATTAGCGCAATCGTAATAAATAGACCAGCATTGGTCATTTTGCCAATATCTATAGTGTTAAAGCCAGCAGTTCTAGGAGTAACTGATTGAAACCAAGCTAGTAATATCTGGTCACGAAAATTTAGAGAACCAAATGTTTCTGGATTTCTGATCTCTATACAAAAGAATGCAATTACTCCTATTACTAACAATATAATAGTTGTACTAGTTGCAACTTTAAAATCTAGAGAAAATATTTGTTTATGATTTTTTTTGAAAAGGCAATCGCGCAACCAAAGGTACATTTCCAAAATTACCTGATAGCCAATTCCCCCAAAGATAATTAACATTGTGATGGTAAAGACTACTAAGAAAGATGACTGATAGCCAATTAAGTTATCTTTAAATAAACTAAAACCAGCATTATTCCAAGCGTTGATACTATGAAAAATTGCTAACCAAAGTCCTTTACCCCATCCATACTCAGGAACAAAAGCTGGTAGAAGTAAGAATGTGCCTGTAATCTCAAAAATTAATGTTGTGGCAATAATTGAACGGATAACTTGGGCGCTACCACTCATCCCTGGTCGATCTAAAGCTTGTTGAATCGCTATTTTTTGCCGCATATCAAACCTACGGCCAATGAGCAAAATCAGAAATGTGGTAGTTGTCATGTAACCCAACCCGCCAATCTGAGCTAATAGTGCAATAAACAATTGACCCCAAAAGGAAAAATAAGTACCAGGGTCAACTACTGATAAACCTGTGACGCAAACTGCGGATGTCGAGGTGAATAGTGCCACAATCAGGTTATTCCAGCTACCAGCACTAGTTGAAAAAGGCATCATTAACAGGATAGTACCGACAGCAATGACAGCCAAAAATCCCAAACAAATTGTCCGAGCAACAGTCATAATTAATTCGTAATTCGCGATTCGTAATTAGTAGTTAAGAGCGTTAGATTTAAACTGGGTTTACGCCTCTTGGATATCGTATGTTTTTTGGATAGTTGGTATAATTTTGAGCAAGAACAGTTTGTTCGGGTAAAACTGAGAAATTTTTCTAAAGAGGATTAATTCCGGTTTAGCTTTCTTAAAACAAAAATACCCTTATTTAATTAAAAACATACATGGTAGTCTACCAGTATGTTTTTTTGAATTCTACTTCGTCTCAATACTACTTTTTCATGAGTGCAACACTTTATCAGCAAATTCAGCAATTTTACGATGCTTCATCTGGTCTGTGGGAACAGATATGGGGCGAACACATGCACCACGGCTATTATGGTGCCGATGGTACCCATAAAAAAGACCGCCGTCAGGCTCAAATTGATTTAATCGAAGAATTGCTTCATTGGGCAGAGATACAATCAGCAGAAAATATCCTAGATGTGGGTTGTGGAATTGGCGGTAGTTCTTTATACTTAGCACAAAAGTTTAATGCTAAGGCTACAGGGATTACATTGAGTCCTGTACAAGCAGCCAGAGCAACGGAACGCGCCTTGGAAGCTAATTTGAGTCTGAAAACACAGTTCCAAGTCGCAAATGCTCAAGCAATGCCCTTTGCTGATAATTCTTTTGACTTGGTTTGGTCGTTAGAAAGCGGTGAACACATGCCAGATAAGACCAAGTTTCTCCAGGAGTGTTATCGAGTATTGAAGCCTGGTGGTAAGTTAATTATGGTGACTTGGTGTCATCGACCAACTGATGAGTCTCCATTAACAGCAGATGAGGAAAAGCATTTGCAGGATATTTATCGGGTGTATTGTTTGCCTTATGTGATTTCTTTGCCACAGTATGAAGCGATCGCACACCAGCTACCATTACATAATATTCGCACTGCTGATTGGTCAACTGCTGTCGCCCCTTTCTGGAATGTGGTAATTGATTCTGCATTCACTCCCCAAGCGCTTTGGGGTCTACTAAATGCTGGTTGGACTACCATCCAAGGTGCATTATCACTGGGATTAATGCGTCGCGGTTATGAGCGTGGGTTAATTCGGTTTGGCTTATTGTGCGGCAATAAGTAGAATTCCACTTCAGCAAAAAGATGTAATCTAGGAGCATTGAAGTAGATGTTCCTAGTGATACATTATTATACTTAATACAAGATTAGGAGCGATCGCAAAGCTTGTAAATTCTCATGCAGATATCGGGGAAACCTTCTAAAATTAAGTTTCTTATTGTTAAATTCCTGAAATGCCACTCGAACTGCAAAATCTCACAGGCGGTTACACCACAGTACCAATTGTTCAAGACATTAACCTCACTCTACAAACAGGAGAATGGTTGAGTTTAGTTGGTGCTAATGGCTCAGGTAAATCTACTTTATTAAAATTGCTGAGTCGTATTCTTTCCCCACAGCAGGGAACAGTTCTACTTGATGGCAAAGCAATTCATTCCCAACCCCCAAATTTGGTTGCCCAGAAACTGGCATTATTACCGCAACAACAAACCGTTCCCGTGGGCTTAACAGTGCGACAATTAGTAAGTTTAGGACGCACGCCACATCAATCTTGGTGGCAATGGGAATTAAACGCTCAAGATTGGGTGAAAGTGGAAGCTGCAATTCAAAAGACGCAACTAGAAAAATTGAGCGATCGCTTAGTTGAAGAACTTTCCGGTGGTGAAAGACAACGCGCTTTTTTAGCTTTAGCACTAGCGCAAGAACCAAAAGTTTTATTATTAGACGAACCGACAACTTTTTTAGATATCAACTATCAATTACAATTATTGGAATTACTAAAAAATCTGAATCAACAGCAAGAATTAACTATTGTTACTGTTCTACACGAATTGAATCTAGCGGCACGATATAGTTCTCGCATTGCTTTGTTAAAACAAGGTCATCTTTGGGAAGTTGGTAAACCTGAAGAAGTTTTGACACCAAATGCGATCGCCCAAGTATTTGGTGTGGAATCTGTGATTATTCAGACACCTGTGGGTTTACAAGTTTGTGCAATTTCTGCTGTGTCAGCATAACTCTATTACTTTGCTAACCAGAATTAGATACACCCTTTTACTACTAAAGTTCTAGATAACACAACTCTTTACTTGGTTCGTGAGGAAGGTAAATCATGCAACTACGTCGATTCGATAACATTCAGGAATTCTGGCACTGCACTCAGGCTTACTTACTTCAGCATCAAGTAGAAAATAATGTTTTGCTCAGTATTTTGCATACCTTGTTGCATAACCCAGAACGTTATCTGGGTAAGCCTTATTTAGCAATTGTCCAAACAAGTGGAGAGATTCTGGCTGTCGCCATCCGCACCCCACCCCAAAAATTGCTCCTATCCAAAGCCCAGAATATGGATACTTTGCGATTGATTGCTCAAGATTTGCGTCAAGAGCAATTGCCAGGAAGCATCGGGCCAGCTGAAGAGGTAGAAATATTTTCGCAGGCTTGGCAAGCCCTGACAGGACAATTTTCTCAACGGTCGATGCTAATGAAAATTTACCAATTAACGGCAGTGCAAAGAGTCTCAACAGCCAGAGGATATCTCAGACTGGCAAAAGAGAGCGATCGCTCTCTTTTGATCGAGTGGCTTTCTGCATTTTTATCTGAGATAGATCAAGCGGAGAGCGAAGATATCGAACACCAAGTAGATAATCGGTTGAAACAGCAGAATACTTATTTTTGGGTTGATAGCACTCCAGTTTCAATTGCGTCTAGTAAACAAGTGTTACCTACAATTGGTCGGATCAATTTAGCTTATACACCACCAGAGTATCGTCGCAAAGGATATGCTACTGCCTGTGTCACAGCGTTAAGCCAAAAACTGCTAGACCAGGGATGCCGCCATTGTTTCCTCATAGCAGATTTAGCCAATCCCACAGCCAATCATATTTATCAAACGATTGGGTATCGCCCCATAAGCGATTGGCATGAATACTCATTCACACCAAACGAGTTAGCATAAAGCGATCGCTCCAATTAAATTACTTTCTATGGGAGAAGTTATGTAAACTGCGATCGCATCTCCATCTCCTAAAACACCAGAGTCAGCGCATCTCAAACCCTATTTAAAAAATAATAGGCTATCCAAGTGGGGAAATATCGAGAGGACTGAACACTCATCCTAAGATTTGGTTTCTTGGGTCTGTGCATCGATAATTACACTCCAGTCATCATTTGTCACAGCAGCTTCAAGTTGACGCTGACGTTCGGCTATACTCGCATCTATTGTTTCTGATTCTTTAGAGAGGCTTGTGTCAGCCATTGCTTTCCGCAGTTTTAACTTTTTCTCCTCATAAGCTTGACGTTCCGCCTCGGACATTACCGCCTTTGCAGCTTCACCTACTGTACTAGCCCACATTTCGCAATCTGTTGCATTACCAGGTGGTGTGGTTTCGAGTTCTGCTATCCACGCATCTCGCAAGTCTTCCATATCTTGACGCTTGGGAAACTTGAATGCTTGCACGCGCACAAAAGCACACTTTTCTTGACCATTTTGGGTGACATGACTATTTAAGGAAAGCAACACATTCCGAGAATAGCCAATGTACTGCACGCGGCGTTCTGCATCTAATACTGAGTAAACACCGGCAATTTTAGCGTTCTGAGCAGATGCACTCCAAGTCTCAAGTCCAATAATTTCAGTACCATTGTTTGCCATCTCAGGGGTTATACTCACCTCAATGGCAGTATGTTCGTCATCGGAACTATACAAAAATTCATGTAGCCCACGGTGGTTTATGGGGACATTTTGATGTTCAATTGGCGAGTTGTGCTGGGTTTCCATCGTAGTTGATCTCTGAGTTATTAATTAGCGACGCAAGCAAATATATGCCTTTAGAATATTGAAGCTTAAATCTACTCACATCCCCAAATTCTTGCTGACAAAGCGAAAACAACTATTAGACCTTATATGAATCAATTAACACCTAAAAATTGGATATTCATCAAACAGCGACTTACCCCTTATTTATTTTTACTACCCGCCTTGGTTCTTTTGGGGTTAACAGTCTTTTTGCCAGCGCTGCAAGCGTTTTACCTCAGCTTTACTAGCTATGAAGATATCGCCCAGCCGCCACAATGGATAGGTTTAGCCAACTTTCTTAAACTTTGGAAGGATGCAGTTTTTTGGAAAACCTTAGAAAACACTTTTTTATATCTTGTGGGCGTAGTCCCAATTTTGGTAATTGCTCCCTTATTGCTGGCAATTTTGGTAAATCAGAAACTGCGGGGGATGAATTGGTTTAGAGCAGCCTACTACACCCCAGTAGTAATTTCAATGGTGGTTGCAGGAATAGCTTGGAAATGGCTGTATGCAGAAAACGGATTACTGAATCAGTTCTTAAAAGCTTTGGGGCTTTTTCCAGAAGGTATTCCTTGGCTAACTAGCCCAGCAAAAATTTTTGGCATTATACCAATTTCTCTTGCCAGCGTTATGGCTGTCACCGTGTGGAAGGGACTAGGCTACTATATGGTGATTTATTTAGCGGGGTTGCAATCAATTCCTGCTGATGTATACGAAGCTGCTACGATCGATGGTTCCGATGGTATCAGCAAACATTGGGATATTACCATACCTTTGATGAAGCCATATTTAGCATTAGTAGCGGTGATTTCAGCTATTTCTGCAACCAAAGTTTTTGAAGAAGTATACATTATGACCCAAGGGGGCCCACTCAGTAGCTCAAAAACGATTGTTTATTACCTATATGAGCAAGCTTTTAGTAACTTAGAAATCAGCTATGCTTGCACAATTGGTTTAGTGCTATTTTTGATAATTTTAGGGTTATCAATTTTGCGATTAGTCATCAATCAAGAGGGTGGAGATAATATCACAATCTGAATATTTACTTAATTTCAGAAATATTGAAATTGATACAAAAATTTACATTTTTTGTTGTCAGTGCTTGACTACAAGCATTGTGCAGCAACCAATTACGAAAGGTTGACAGCTTGAATTACCTTTACTGGGTATGCAATTCATTTAGAGAAAGATAGTAGTAGAGAAATACTAATTTTGTATGTATGTGCGGAATCTTAGTAATTCCAGCATAAATATTATAGTGGCGAAAAATAAAGTGACATAATATACTTGTTGAATTGCCATCTGAACAGTCTATTAAACGCACATAACGACGCGCATCAAGACTAATTGAGATTTTCTACCAAATTGAGGATAAAGAGTGCGAAATCCATACTGGATTTGACTTGAGTAAAATACTTGTTTAGAGCGCGATGGGCTACACCCTAATACCGTTCAGTTAAGGAATTTTTTGGTTAAGGCAGGCAGGAGCAGGGGGAGAAGAAAAGCTGTTCTTGAGAGAAGAATTACTGAACAATAACCTCTTTCCTGCCCTGCTTCCGCTGCTTATCCAAACCGTATTGGACTACACCCCACCATAGGCGATCGCAATTTACTACGAAAAAGTAAGGGTTACAAAAACATTTCAATTAGTCAGCGAACCGGCAAAAGGAAACTTGACAACTATTTAAAAAATTTAGTTTATACCATAAGACCAAATATAAGAACGAAGGTTATAAATTTTAAGAAATTACTAATTATAGGCTATATTCAATTTTTACCTGATTAAAAATACTTTTAATATCAAAAGTTTGTCTAAGTAAGTTACTCTTTTTTGGGACAGAGGAGCTAAGAGAATGTACGGTCTAGTTAACAAAGCAATTCAAGATATGATTTGCAAATACCACGGTGAGGATACTTGGGAAACCATTAAACAAAAGGCTGCACTTGAAGATATTGACTTTTTTATTGGTATGGATGGTTATCCTGACGATGTTACCTACTGCTTAGTTGAAGCCGCTTGTGAGGTATTGAGTATGCCTGCACACGAAATTCTGAAAGCCTTTGGAGAATACTGGCTTACTTATACTGCCGAAGAAGGCTATGGAGAGCTTTTAGCCAGCGCTGGAAATTCCTTACCCCAGTTTATAGACAATCTTGACAACCTTCATGCTCGGGTGGGTTTGAGTTTTTCGGAACTTCGTCCCCCATCTTTTGAGTGTGAACATAAAAGTGATAAATCTATGGATCTCCACTACCAATCGACTCGGCAAGGATTATCTCCAATGGTGATTGGTCTACTCCACGGCTTGGCAAAACGCTTTGATACCAAGGTGGATGTTACCCAAATTAGTTTTTGTGAACAGGGAGATCCTCACGATATATTCTCTATTAAATATAAAGATTCTCAGTCTGATGACAAATAATAATGCTATGGGGTCAAAGCAATTCAGTCTTAGTGCTGACCAATTTGCAGCATTGTTTCCCTTCCATCTGGTCATAGATCGAGAGATGAACATTGTCCAGGCGGGTGAAGTGCTTCAGCGCATTTTAGAACCTATTACCATCCTCAATAGTTCCTTAGAAGAACATTTCCGCATCAATCGCCCCAACTGTCCAGTTAGTTTTGAAGCCATTTGTCAACAGACGCGATCGCTCTTTCTCCTGCAATCCCACCACAAAGATATGCAGCTAAAGGGACAGATAGTGTATGTAGAGGACGACAATCATGTGGTATTTCTTGGCTCTCCCTGGATTACTGATATTACCGCTCTAAAAAAGCTAGAACTAAGCATTGATGATTTTCCTCTATATGATTCAGTTTCAGATTATCTGTTTCTCTTACAAGCTAAGAATTCAGCTTTAGCAGATGCCAAAAAACTAACCGCGAAACTCACAGAACAACGGGTAGAATTAAGAACTACGGCTTCTCGACTGACAAAGCTGATTGAAAGTTTACAGGTTGGTATTTTGCTAGAAGATGAGAACCGACACGTTGTTCTAGCAAATCAAGAATTCTGCAATCTATTTAGTATTAACCTTGCTCCAGAAGTTTTACATGGATTGGATTGTCGAGAAGCATCCCAAATGAGTAAACAACTTTTTGTTGAGCCAGAACGATTTATCCAGCGCTTAGATGAGATATTGAGCCAAGGACAAATAGTTCTCAATCAGGAGTGGCAACTTCAAGATGGGCGAATCTTTGAACAAGACTATGTACCGATTGTGGTCGATCAGAAATTTTACGGTCATTTGTGGAAATATCGTGACATTACCCTCAGAAAAAAATCAGAAAATGCCCTGAGATCGAGTGAAGAGCAGTTGAAATTGGCGCTGGATGCAGTAGACGAAGGGCTTTGGGACTGGAATTTAGTAACTGGAGAAGTTTATCGTAGCCCACGCTGGTACACAATGCTGGGTTATGACCCAGAGGAACTGGAAGACAATATTAAAATTACTAATCAGTTGATCCATCCAGAAGACCGACGGTTAATGCAACAACGGCTGATAGCTCACCTCAGGGGTAAAACACCTTTCTATGAGGTGCAAGCACGCTTTCTAACGAAATCAGGAAAATGGAAGTGGATTTTGGATCGTGGTAAGTTGGTAAACCGTGATTCCCAAGGAAAATTTTTGAGAATAGTCGGGACTCATTTAGATATTACCGAACGCAAAAAGGCAGAAGAAGCTTTACAGGAGCAGTACCAACGCGCTCTTCTTCTCAAACAAATTACTGAAGAAATTCGTCAGTCCTTGCAACTAGAAAAAATTCTCCAGACAACAGTAACGGAAGTTCAGCGTCTTTTGCAGGCCGATCGCGTTCTAATTTTCCAAATTAAATCTGATGGTTCTGGTGAAATTGTTCAGGAAGCAGTAGTCCCGGAATGGTCAGTAATTTTAAACAAGGATATCTGTGATGTTTGTCTTCAGGATCGATACTTAGATTTGTATCGTGACGGACAGATTACAACCATTTCAGATTTAGGACTAACAGGATTTAAACCCTGCCAAACGGAGCAGTGTCAAGTGAAAGCTAATCTGATCGTACCAATTTTGGTGCGGAAAGATTTGTGGGGATTATTAATTCTCCATCAGCACAATCGCCCCAGGCAATGGACTGATTTAGAAATGGATCTCCTCAAGCACCTAGCAGATCAAATGGGTATTGCCCTCACCCAAGCACAATTGCTGGTTAAAGAAACCCGTCAAGCCGATTTGCTAGCACAACAAAATGAAGAGCTTAACCTTGCCAAGCAAGCAGCCGAGGCTGCCAATATGGCTAAGAGTAATTTCCTCGCCACCATGAGCCATGAAATTCGTACTCCGATGAATGCGGTCATCGGCATGACTGGATTACTTTTAGATACTCCTCTTAAACCAGAGCAACTCGATTATGTAGAGACTATCCGTAACAGTGGCGATGCCTTATTGACTATTATCAATGATATTCTCGACTTTTCTAAGATTGAGTCTGGCAATTTAGAGTTAGAAGAACAACCTTTTGACTTGCAAGTTTGTGTGGAAGAAGCCCTAGATTTGCTCGCTCCGCAAGCAGCTTTGAAAAGCATCGAACTGATGTATGAATTACAACCACATACACCAACTCTGATCATTGGTGATATTACCCGCTTGCGCCAGATTCTCTGGAATTTAGTGAGCAATGCTGTTAAGTTCACCAATGTTGGAGAAGTCGTTGTCACAATCACTGTACAGCAGCAAGTTCTCAAGCCGGAAGCCACAACTGCCGATCACGTATATTACGAATTTCTGTTTGCAGTCA
Organism: Nostoc sp. UCD121; assembly: GCF_014222285.1. Lineage (GTDB taxonomy): Bacteria > Cyanobacteriota > Cyanobacteriia > Cyanobacteriales > Nostocaceae > Nostoc. Next base: position 7,141 of record NZ_JACKZS010000035.1, on the reverse strand, counting down.
GCGATACAGGTATTGGTATACCTAGCGATCGCCTAGATAGACTGTTTAAGCCCTTTAGCCAGATCGATGCCTCAATGACTCGGCGTTATGGCGGTACTGGCTTAGGATTAGCGATCAGCAAGCGTCTGAGCGAAATTATGGGGGGGAGAATGTGGGTCGAAAGTGAAACTGTTGGTTCTACCTTCTATTTCACACTAATGCTACAAGTCGATCCTTCTACCATTGATAATTCTTTGAGTATTTATCCAGAGCTTGTCGGTAAAAGATTACTCTTGGCAGTAGATAATGTCAGTTTGAGAAAATGCTTAACCTGGAAACTTGAGAGTTGGGGAATAAATGTCCAACCTATAGAATTGAGTGCTGTTGTCCCGTGCTTAATACAACGATATCCCTTTGACCTAATTATATTGGATATCGATAGCCCCCATCTGAATATCCTCGATCTGACGGCTCAAATCCGGGCTATACCAAAACGGCAAGATTTACCTTTGGTGATGTTGAGTTTTAAAGGCAAGCAAACTTTGGAGGTAAGGCAGGTAGCCTCTGAGTTTACTGCCTTTTTGCATAAACCTGTGCGACAGTACCAGTTACACAATACACTCTTAGAAATTGTGCGTGGTAGTTGGTCTACCCAACGAGTTGATTCTAAAATTAGCATTGCTTCTTATTCCCGCTTGCCTACAGCAAATCTCCCAACAATTGATGTCCAGCTTGCCCAAACTTTGCCACTCAAGATTCTCTTAGTTGAGGATGTGTTGGTAAACCAGAAAATTGCTCTCAAGATGCTGCAACGGTTGGGTTTTCGGGCGGATGTGGCTAATAATGGGTGTGAAGCTCTAGAAGCCTTGCAACGGCAACGCTACGATATTGTGTTTATGGACATCCAAATGCCGGAAATGGATGGCTGGGAAACAACTATTCGGATTCGTCAAGAATTCTCTCCTGATGCTCAACCCTGGATAACTGCCATGACTGCTCATGCTCGCCTGGAAGATCGTCAGGAGTGCTTAAGGGTAGGGATGGATGATTATATTAGTAAGCCGATTCGCATTGAAGCGCTCGAAGCGGTTCTGAAAAAGTTTGATATTCAGCAATGTCAAGATTCAGAGTCTCCCGATCTGATTGATTTATCTGAGTCTGCATTACTCTCTAAATCCTCAAATCCCTATCTACAAGAGGCAATTGACCAACGTCTTCTGCAAGAACTACAAAACATAGGAGGCAACGATGGTGAGCAGCTAGTTGCTGAACTGATCCAAATTTACTTAGAAGATACTCCTATTAGAATACAGACAATTAAAGAGGCTATTGCTGCTGAAGACCGAGCAAAGTTGCAAAAAGCTGCTCATGCTCTGCGATCGCCCAGTGTTAGTATTGGTGCTGTTAAGCTGGGCAATATCTGTGAAACCCTAGAAAATGCTGCTATAACTCAACCATTGGATCAAATCTCTGGGCTGATTAATCATCTAGAGAGTGAATATAAAAATGTTATTACGGCTCTTCAAAGCCTTTATTCTTCTTAAAGTTGGGTTTATGCAGCAAGTACGAAATGTAGGGACAATACCCTTCGGTTACTCTGTTGGAGAACTCGTAGAGTAGACGCTTTCTAGTTACATCAATTGCCCCTACGGGAAATCAAGTTGGGTTAACAGACCATTAATCTCTATAAAATATGGCTCAAATATCTAATTCCCAAGTAAAAATTTTAGTAATTGATGATGATCGCATTATCCAACTAGTTTTAAAACAGACTCTTCAAGCTCAGGGATATGAAGTAATTCTTGCATCAAGTGGGGCACAAGGATTAGAACAAGCTTATAAGTACCATCCGGCGATGATCATTTCTGATTGGCAAATGGATGAAATGGATGGCTTAGAGGTATGCCGCAAAATTAAATCTGAACCATCTCTATCAACAACATTTTTTATCCTGCTAACCTCACGGAAGGCTGTGGAAGATCGAGTTGAAGGTTTAGATACAGGTGCAGATGATTTCTTGAGCAAACCTATTGAGGTTAATGAGTTAAAAGCACGGGTGCGAGCGGGATTAAGATTATATCAGATGAATCAAGAACTTCAAAAATTAGCTCAAGATTTACAGATTCAAAAACACCTTTTAGAAACAGAGCTAAATGAAGCTGCGGATTATGTAAAATCTATTCTTCCCAAACCAATATCAGGATTAGTTACAATCAATTCCCGGTTCTTACCCTGCCACCAATTGGGTGGTGATTGTTTTGATTACTATTGGCTAGATGAAGATAATTTAGTAATTTACCTGCTTGATGTCTCCGGTCATGGATTGGCCGCGGCTCTACCTTCAATTTCAATACATAATCTATTGCGATCACAATCTCTCCCCCAAGCTAGTCTCTATAATCCATCTGAAGTTTTCCAAAGCTTAAATAATGTATTTAAAATGGAGCAACAAAATTATCAGTACTTTACTATCTGGTATGGAGTTTTTAACCGAAAATCTTCCCAGCTAACTTACGCTAGTGCTGGACATCCTCCCGCTTTATTATTGTCGCTTGCAACTGACTCTGAGTTACAGGTAAAACAATTAATTACCCGCAGCTTACCCATTGGGGTATATGCCACAAACGAATATTATAATGAGATATGTGATATTGAAGCTGGTAGCAAGCTGTATGTTTTTAGTGATGGAGTTTTTGAAGTTGAAAAGTCTGATGGTAGTCTGTGGGATTTAAACAGCTTTATCAATTTACTGACTGGATGTAATCAGTCATCTCAAACTGATTTAGACTCTATTTTAGAGAAAATCAAAAATGTCACAGGCAGCAAAATTTTTACCGATGACTGCTCCTTACTAGAAATTAGCTTTGGCATTGAGTAACTTTATTGATGAATGATTCTTGATCTGGAAAAACTTCAAATATTTTTATTGTATTACTAATATCTAAAATCATTGTAATCTGCTCATTGATTGAACAAATTACCAGTCTACTTTGTTTTTCTTGTACTACTCTTAATGTTAAAAGTAGAGTACCAAATCCAGAACTATCCATAAACTTAATAGATTGAAAATCAATCAAAAAGGTTTGAATACCTGATTCAATCAATTTGCTTATTTCTTCATTAATTTGTCTACCTTTTCTTCCATCAAAAATTCCACAGGGTTGAATAACTTTTACTTGATGATTCATGATCTTTGTTAAAAATCCTATTGCTGAGATAAGTAAATAAAGAATTGGGTACATGAAAAGATGTAAACTTTCAAGAAGTTATACCCCATATTCATGAGTAAAATTACTACTTAGTAAGTTATCTTTTTCTTAAGTAATAAGCAGTTTCTCTCGCCTGCTTTACGAGTATAACTAACATTCCAACCGTAGTCTTTTCTAAGCTTCAATAGAAAAATACAGCCCCAATGGGCTTCATGAGCCAAAGGGTTGAAATTACAATTGCTCGTTTTTTGATTGAGCTTATCTAATTCTGCTTCCAAATCGAAAATAGCACCTTGATCCCAGATAGAAATCTGAAAATATTCAGAGAAAATTGTCGCTGTTAACTGAATAGGTGTTTCTGGATTCAGTTGGCTATGAGCATGACGAACTACATTTGTAAAACCCTCAATCAATGCAGTTTGACCTTCTATCCACACTTGATAAGGTAGTTGTGGACAGTTGAATTGATCAAACCATTCTACTACTGTTGCCATTGCATCTAAATCGCTGGCAATATGCAGCGTAGAATTATAGCTCAATGAATCTGTTTGCAGTGACATTTAGACTGCCCCTGAATTTTTATTGAAAACAACAATAATTGTTTTTAACATTAACTTTAGATCATAAAGTAAACTCCAGTTCTTTTGATAACGTAAATCTAGTTCGATTACATCCTCAAAGTTACGGATTTTTGAGCGACCATTTACTTGCCATTCGCCACTTAGTCCTGGTCTGACATCCAGTCTTTGCCAATTTGCAACTTCATATTGTTCCATTTCATTTGGAGTTGGTGGACGAGTACCAATCAAACTCATATCTCCTGTAAGAATATTCCAAAATTGCGGAAATTCATCTAAGCTGGTTTTACGCAAAAAGCGCCCAACACGGGTAATTCGTGGGTCATTATCATTTTTAAAGAAAGCGCCAGAAGCTTTGTTAGGAATAGTGGCTTTGAGTGCTTCAGCATTTGTCACCATTGAACGAAACTTCCAAATGCGAAACCTTCGCCCCATCCAGCCACAGCGAGTTTGACTAAACAGTATAGGCCCAGGAGTATCAAGTTTGATTGCGATCGCAATCGGTACAAAGAGTACGCCAGTAACAGCCAAGCCAGCGATCGCCCCGACAACATCAATGGCCCGTTTCATCGGCGATCGCACCGATGGATGGGTTAAAGGTGGACGCTGTTCAAGTTTGCGAGTTGCTGTAGGGGCTATTGCCTCGGTATTGAGTTGGATATTAAATATTTTCTCTAAACCTACTAAGGCAAAAGCTAATTTCAATTGCGGATGGACACTCCAAAAGATGATTTGAATGTTTTTTGCCTGTGCAGATTTATGGTTACTAATCAATGACCCAACACCACTGCTATCGATAATCGTGGTTTGTCCACAATCGAAGATAATTTCTTTCAAACTAGGGTCTTCTATCCATTGTTGAAAATTCTCTCGGAAAGAAACAGCCTCAATTACAGTTAATCGTGGTGGTAACTGCACTAACAATTTTCCATTTATCCGAGTAATGACTAGAGAAATTTTAGTTTTGGCATTATGACTTGTCATTTGGATATACCTAGTGATAATTCTTCAAGAGTTGGATCAAAACGGGATTTTAGACTTTGGCAAAGAGCGATCGCTGAAGCATGGGAAACATCTGCAAGCGAGACTTTTCTAGGGTCATTAATAAATCGCACCAAATCAGCAGGCGACCAAGCAATAGGAACATTTATCTGTGATAGTGCTAAAGCAAGTTCTACTTGATGATCGTCAACGTGTTCTTGATATCTTTGGCTACGAGACACCAAAATATAAGGTTTATCTAGAGAATCCAGCAGTAATAAAGTCCCTTCTCCGCAATGTGCAATGACAATTCGCGCTTGATGAATCAACTCCTGAAATTTCTCTTCTTTGAGGAAACGATAAACTCTAGCGCCAGCAGGCAAAATTGTCGAGTTACCATACTGCACAATTATTTCTTCTTGAATTAATTCAGTTTCTAGCAATACCTCAATCCAAGACATGAGGCGATTAAAGGAATATTGTTCTGTACCAACTGTGACTAAAATCATAAACTTTCTTGGGGAATGATCAGTTCGGCTTTTGGATAATGGGCTTGCAGTTGCGGCCACTGCACATATAAAACACTCAAAAAAGGCAACACTAACTTTGCAGATAAACTCAAAGTATGAATCCGAGTCACCGATTCTAGAAATGCTGTTTGACTACCGAAGATTTTCCCCATAATTAAAAATGGAACAGCAACACCAGCACCCGTAGATAAAATTAGCTGTGGCCGGGTTTTACGGATTACCTGAAAAGCTAAAAGCAAATTTTTAAATAAATTGGGAAGATTTCGATTTGTGGGACTATGGGCCCAATAAACCATTTCTCCAGTTAAAGCAGCTTCTGTCGTAGCAGTCCGAAAAGTGACCCAAACTCGTTCATGATTTTCCCAAAAAGGATGCAATTGTTGGAGTCCTTTAAAATGCCCGCCAGAGGAGCAAACCAGTAAAACTTTCATAGATAATTTCCTTTACATTGATTGGTTGGCTATTTGTTCTTGTTGGATACGTCGTTTTTGACTTGTCCCGGTTATTTGCATTATCAGTTTCTCTAACTTTTGGTATGCAAATTGCGGCAGAACCCACAGCAGATATGCCGCGATGAAAGAGATGAAAGTGCGATGAGGTTCTTCTAAAAAAATCCGCCAATAGGTTTTTACAGCTTTGTGCAATAGGCTAACGGCAATTTCTGGCGATCGCCCTCTTGTCGCCCGACGAGCTAAATATCGTAGTTGATAGGCTCTAGCCTTATTGCCCCATAGTTCCACAAACTCAGGATTATAGACTTGGGTTTTCACCAGAATCCGCTCCCAAGATTCATACTGTTTGAGAATATTCGCCGATAAACCTCCCATATTGACGCGATAGAGGGTGAGGGCTTCGGGTATGCCTGCTATTTTCCAATTAGTTTGCAGAGCAATCCGCAGCCAACACTCAATATCTTCAGATTGACGAAAGCTGTCATCAAAGTAAAAATCTTCTACTTCCCCATAAAGATTGTCTTGAAACTTGATAGCTTGCAAAACAGCCCGACGAATCACCACCGATGAACCATTACTGATGGGATTGCGACAGAACAAATATTCTGGTGTAATGTCCGTCAATTTGGGCATCTGATAAATTCCTAGAGGCTTACCTTGGTCATCAATCAGACTAGAACGAGAAAAACTCACCCCGACTTCTGGCGATCGCTCAAAATGCTGCAAATGTTTTTCTAACTTCTCCGGTAGCCAAAGGTCATCGCCATCAACAAAGGCTAAATATTCACCTACCGCGTGGCGAATTCCCGTATTTCTCGCCCCCGCTAATCCTCGATTCCTCTGGTGGACAATCTTAATTCGAGAATCATGGAATTGCTTGCAGATATCAATACTTTTATCTATAGAACCATCATCAACAATGATAATTTCAAAGTCATGATATGTTTGCGCGACAACAGATTGCAGCGTTTTGGCAACAGAGTCTTCAGAATTGTAAACAGGAATAATTATAGACAGATTCATAATTCGTAGTTCGTAATACTTCGACTTCGCTCAGTACAAGTTCGTAATTCGTAATTCGTAATAGTTCAGTTAAGCATTTCTTTCTTCTCTCTGTGCCCTTTGCGTCTCTGTGGTTCGTAAAAAAAATTGAATTTGACCAAGAGTTTTAGCCTTAACTGAACCGTATTGCCCTATAGTTAAGCATTTATTCCTTCGCGTACTTTGCGTACTTTGCGGTTCGTTAAAAAAATCCTCTCAATCACCAACGCCCCAAATACCGCCACCAAAGTGAATAAAGTACGCTGCGGCTGGTGAAAAAACAACCGCCAATCTCAATACTGCTCGGTTAAGGGAAAATAGATAGTGGAATAAATCATAATTTGTTCGCGTGTGGCTTACGAGAACAAAAA